>PIXT01000144.1 GCA_003096235.1 Candidatus Bathyarchaeum sp.
ACAGGTACTTCAACGAAAAAGAGCCATGGAAAACCATCAAAACCGATCGTCAAGAAGCGGCAAACACTCTGTATGTTGCTGCTCAGATCGTTAAACAGTTGGCGATAATTATGTCACCCTTTATTCCATTCGCAACTGAAAAGCTCTGGCAGCTCCTTAATCTGGACGGTTCTGTTCATGAGCAACTGTGGAGCGAAACAGAAAAAGAGTTGTCTGCAGGTCACCAGATAAGCAAGGCGAAGCCCTTGTTCCGCAAAATAGAGGAAACCGAAGAGGAACTCCAAGCAAAGCTGGAGGAAGCTAGGGCTAAACTGAAAAAAGCCTAAAGCCTAGAAAAAAGAGGCAGATGAAGGGAAGCTTTTGGGTCTGAAAATAGACTTTCACGTCCATACTCGCTATTCTCTAGACTCTTCTATAACCCTTAAACAGGTTGTTTCCTTTGCAAAGAAGCGTGGGTTGGATGGGGTTGCAATTACGGATCATAACACAGTCAAGGGCGCTCTCAAGCTAAAAACCAAAGAGATCGTAGTTGTTCCTGGAATTGAAGTTTCCACCTTGGAGGGTCATCTTCTTGGCATTAACGTGACCACGCAGATACCCGCAAAATTGGGCATGGAAGAGACCATTCAACTTATTCATGATGTTGGGGGCATTGCTGTGGCGCCTCATCCATCTGCGTTCTATAAGTCGCCGCCTAGTAGGCGTGTTTGTTCTTATGATGCGGTTGAGGTGATGAATGCGTCTTCTGTTCCTTTTTCTGTTTTGACGTATTTTAGCAGAAGGTTTGCTGAGGGTTTAGGTGTTCCGCAGACTGGGGGGAGTGATTCTCATTATGCTCCTGAAATTGGTTCTGCGTATACTGTTGTTGAATCTGGTCGTGATGTTGATGAAATTGTATCCGCAATCAAGCATGGTGCGGTGTTTCCATTGGGCGGCGGGATACCTTGGAAAACTAGGCTTGAAAGAACTGTGTTAGGTTTTAAAAGGAAAATTTGAGGAAAAAGGGAAGTGTTTATTCTTCCTGTTCGATTTGGTCTAGACCTAAGTCGATGTGGACTGTGATTGCTTTTTCTGTGCAAGGTTCTATGTCCATTAGGTCTAGTGTGGGGATTGCAGGAAATGCTTCTATTGTGTCTAGCTTCATTTCTGAGATTTCCCTTGGTCGCTCGATTTTGATGAGTTTTTCTAGGTTTCTAACCATTTCTGCTTCTTCCCCAAGCTTCTATGCTGAGGAGGTCTCTGACCGCTGTGCGGATTGCCTCAGCTCTGTTTGGATAATATTTTTCATTAACTAGGCTATCTAGTGCTTGGATGTATGGTTCGGGTAAGTGTAGTGTAATCAGTTTCATTTTATTCTTCTCCGTTGGGACAATTAACTAGGAACTGATTGTTTGTTTCTTATATGTCTTAATGTTATGATACAAATATGATTCAAACATGAACGTAAAACTATTTATAAGCTTTTGCTTTATTGCTGTTTTGCTGTGCCCGTTTCCTGTAAAAAAGTTGCACAACAGATTCTGGGTGTTTCTTTCATATGACTAAAACCGTATAACTCATATTATGCCCTCTGTAACCGTGTGACTGTAACGCTTGAGCTGAACCTTGATGGTTGAAAAGTCTAAACGGGTCTACGTCAAAAGTTTTGGTTGTTCAGCGAATCTTGCAGATGGCGAGGTCATAGCAGGCTGTCTTTCAGAGGCAGGTTTTGAGGTGGTTGATGATCCTGAAGATGCAGAGTTTTTGGTTTACAATACGTGTGCGGTTAAGTCTCCGACAGAGAATCGTATTGTTGATCTTTTGAGGAAGGTGCCAAAAGACAAGATGCTTGTGGTGACTGGTTGTTTGCCTGTGATTAATTTTGAGCGTTTAGAGCGTGAGGTTGATTTTGATGGGGTGACTGGTCCAGCGCCGGGGGAATTGATTGTTGATGTTTTGGTTCGTGTGGGTGCTGGTGAGAGGGTTGTTTGTGTGGATGATGTTTCGGGGTCTGATTTGTGTCTTCCTCGGGTTCCTGTGAATCCTGTTGTGAGTATTGTTCCGATTAATTATGGTTGTTTGGGTGATTGTTCGTATTGTTGTGTTCATTTTGCTAGGGGGAGTTTGAGGAGTAATCCTGTTGATGATGTTGTTGGGCGTGTGCGGCGGGATTTGGGTTTTGGGGTTAAGGAGTTTTGGTTGACTTCTCAGGATACGGCGTGTTATGGCAAGGATTTTGGGTCTAGTTTGGCTGTTTTGTTGGGTCGGGTCTGTAAGGTTGAGGGCGACTTTTTGGTTCGTTTGGGGATGATGAATCCTGATCATGTGTTGGGTATGCTTGATGAGCTTGTTGAGGCGTATGCTAACCGTAAGGTTTTCAAGTTTTTGCATTTGCCTGTCCAAAGCGGTGACGATGGTGTTCTAAAACTTATGAACAGGCGCTACACGGTTGATGAGTTCAGGGCGGTTGTTTTGGCTTTCAGAGAGGCGTTTCCAATGTTAACGCTTTCGACGGATGTTATTTGTGGTTTTCCTGGGGAGAGCAAAGAAGCTTTCGAGAATACAAAGCGGTTGGTGGCTGAGCTTGAGCCTGATGTTGTTAATGTGTCAAAGTTTTTTTCTAGACCCAAAACGCCTGCAGAGCGTTTGGTTCCTATTGCTCCACGGGAGCTGAATCGTAGAAGTAGGGAGTTGGCGGAGTTAGTTAGGAGTGTTTCTTTTGAGAAGAACAAGGCATGGTTGGGCTGGGAGGGGAGGGTCCTGTTTGATGAGCGGGGTAAAGAGGGGTCTTGGATGGGACGAAACTTTGCTTACAAGCCTGTTGTCGTTAAGACCTGTGAGTCTTTGTTGGGCAAGTTTGTTAATGTTCGTGTTGTTCAGGCTTTCTCTACCTATCTTGAAGCCGAGATAGTGAGCGGTTAGCCTCCGCCTACTGGAGGAAGAATTGCGACAACGTCGCTTTCGTGTAGTTTTGTGTCGAATCCTTGCATTGTGTTGATGTTTTTGCCGTTTATGAGGAACGAGAGGAATCCTTGGATTTCTCCTTTCTTGTTGTAGATGTATTCTCTGAATTTTTTGCCGTATTTGTTGGAAAGCATGGTAACAAGTTCATCAACGGTGATTGTGTTCTGTAGCTGTAGTTCGTCTACTTTTTTGCCCGTTATTTCCCGTAGTGACGTGAAAAACTTGACTTCGATTTTCATCTGTTCTCTGTAATTGTATTTTTCGGGGCGGAATTTATTTTATTCTATGCTTTGATTCTTTGTTTTTACGGGTTGAAATGTGGTTATTCTTGGCTTTGGTCGATTAAACTTAAATAGTGCCACAAATTCTCACAATAGAGTCATCATTCATTTTGATGATTGGGCCGCCGTAGCTCAGTTCGGTAGAGCAACGCACTGTTAATGCGTGGGTCGAAGGTTCGAGTCCTTCCGGCGGCGCCATTAAAATTTTGTTAGATGTTTTGTTTTTTTGTTTATTTTGCGTGGTCCAGCATCTTTTGGTCTCCTTAATTCTAATAACGACGGTAGCAACAAGATGACTATGAATACGGCTATGATTATGATTAAAAGAATTATAACGTAGTCAATTGGAATTAGATTTTGCAACAAGATTGTTTTGTTCTATCTGTTATCTGCAAATATAATGCTTTCTGACAAGCAACAGATGAATGGTTATGCTTGGTTTTTCTGAAAAAAGGCTGTTTTCAACAATGGACCTCTATTAGTCTTCTAATATGATTGGTTTGATGTTGTGGATATTTTCTTTTTGTAGACTGCAACCACGAGAGTAGCAGTTAAGACTAGTGGAAGAACAACCCATGACTGAAACTCTGGGATTGTTGCTATATCTACGGGTTCCATAAGTGGGTGCTTGTCTTGATTGTTTTCGTTTATGATGTATGATGTATCTCCTATGCCGTCTTCGTTAGTGTCTGTACCGTTGTATTTGCTCCAATAGTTGCCTTCAGAACCGTTGTCCCAGATACTTGTTGATTGGGCGTCGATGTCTTGTGTGTTGTTGACAAAGTTGTTGTGGTAGATTATGGCTGTGGTGCGGGTTAAGTCGATGCCTATTTTGCTATGCGATTTTATGTTGTTGCCTGTTATTATGTTGTTGATTGAGGTTTCTCCGGAAATCCAGATTCCTTTTTCGCTGTTTTCTATTGTGTTGTTTTGTATCTTGTTTTCTGATGTATAACGGGCTAAGATTCCAAACTTTGCGTTTGAGACCATGTTGTTTCCGATAATGTTGTTTCCTTTGCTGTGTGGTGAGGCGTTTTCAAACCATATTGCGGTGTCCGAGTTTGACATGTTGTTAGCGATGATGCTGTTGTAGTCGCATCCGCTGTAGATTAGGATGCTCATGAATGTTTCACTTATTTGGTTGCCTACTATACTGTTTTGTGATGCTAAATTGAGTGTTAATCCTATGTAATTTTTTGATAAGTAATTGTTGCTGATGCTGTTTTGTGCAGCCGAGTCATCTAACGATATGCCTGCGTTTTTGTTATTGGTTATCCTGTTCTGTGTTATGTTATTATTGTTAGATTCGGATACTGTGATTCCGTTTGAACTGCTAGCTGTTATGTTATTGTTTATGATGATGTTGTTTGCTGCTGAGTAAAGCGAAATTCCGATTTTGTTGTTTACCAGTTGATTGTCTGTTATTGTCGATTGCTCTGTATGCACTAATAGTATTGCTTGATTGTTTTTTGTGATGTTGACGTTTTGGACAGTTATGTTTGTACAGTTCACTAATCCTATGTACGCTGCGTCTGAGGGCACAACTTTGTTTGCAGTGTTTGTCCAGTAGTATATTGGCTTGTTGTCTATCGTGTTCGAAGAATCTATCATGTTCATGTAATCTGAAAGTGTGTGACCTGAAACTCCAAATTGGTTGTTGGCGTTAACTATGGTGTTGTTTTTGAGTTTGCTGTTGCCAGACGATTTGAGAATTATTCCATCAAAACAGTTCTTTAACTGGTTATCTTCAATAATGTTATCACACGATGATTCAAGCCTCATCGAATTAGAATTATCTATCAGCTGATTTCTAACAACCTGATTGCCATCAGACTCGTACAACCATATCCCACAACCACTGTTCTTGATCATGTTACCTGATATGTTGCAGTTGCTAGCCCCAAGCAGATGTACTCCTGCGGGTCTGGCACCCCACGGAAAATACTGAGTAGGAGTTGCCACTGTTTCCCCATTTAACACTGTGAACCCTGTTACAGTCACACTATTTTGGGATATCAGAATTGTTGGTCCATTTTGTTGAGCGTTAATAACGGTATCTTCTTTATTTTCACCTACAAGCGACAGACTCTTGTTAACAACCAAAAACTCGTTGTATGTTCCACTCTTAACAAACACCGTGTCACCTTCCGTGGCATTACCTATTGCCCACTGTATTTTGGCGTAGTCATCGGGAACCGTGATTGTATTAGCTTGTGCCCCTACAAATCCATTTTTTGCACTCCCGACCAGCAACAAAAAAAGACTCAACGTAACAACAACTGTTGCCACCGTTTTGTTCATGCACTAAACCACAACTGTTTGTAGTTAAAAAACCGTAAAAAGGGTTTTTGTAAATGTTTCTTGACCAACCAACCGACAACAGCAGTCAACTTTTCTTGACCAATTATTTGGTTAACCGTCTCTGCATCAAATTCACTGCTAAAACAAAGAAAACAGGAGTAACTATCAACATCCAAAGCAAATTGAACAACACATAAACCTCAATGCCACCAAGAGCCAACGACCTAGTTACTGCCACCGTATTAGTTACTGGAAGAAAAATCGACGCAACAACCTGCAAAAACTCAGGCAACGAAGACAACAAAAAGACCCTTCACTAAAAAGAGCCATCGGAGTTATGAACAAAAAACTTGGATAATAAACAATGTTTTGCACAATAAGCAATTCCTGCACAAAAATAGAATTTTACTGCATGGACTATTTTTTTATAATCTTATAACCTCTTGATTGTTATGGAACGTGCAACTCAGAAAAAACTAAAACCTGTTGCATTATTATATGATATACGTAAATCTGTCTCAGAAATTCTAGACAAGCCTTTTTCAGAGCATATAAATCACCAAATATTCCGACCAGATAAGAAAGCATTAGCCTTTTGGGCAATTGATTGTAGTGAGCACGTTCTTCCTTATTTTGAGCAAAAATATCCTGATGATAATCGTCCACGAAAAGCTCTTGACGCCCTTAAGGCGTGGATAAATACAGGGATGTTTAAGATGGCTGTTATACGCAAGGCCTCACTTGATGCACATGCTGCAGCTAAAGATGCTACCGAGGATTATGCAAAATATGCGGCTCATGCAGCAGGTCAGGCAGTGGCAACTGCGCATGTTCCTACGCACGCTTTTGGCAGTTCGGTATACAGTATCAGGGCTGTAGTGGCATATTCTGGCAATGTAGATGATGGTTTGATTATGGAACGCAATTGGCAATTGCAACGTCTACGTGATATAACAAAACAACTTGCGCAAAAAAAGGCTTAGTTGTTATGTAACGCTACTTTTACGATTAGTAAGATAACCCATCAGAGCCAGAATAATAACTGAAGATAGGAAACCTGAAATCTATTATTTCAGCAAAAAGCAGTTTCGACAATTTTTTATACCTGAAAAATTGAATTGCTAGACTTTTGGAATTGATTGCGCAAACGCAAAGCCTTCAGAATTGTGCTCAAGACGCCCAAAATTGAGGGAGACAAAGGAAACGTGCGGTTTAATCGTGTGTTTAGACTTATCCCCAAACTGTGTTTTAAACGCCCTTTTCTAATATGCTTTCAGTTTTTGGTGATTGGTTGTTTTTTGACCAGTGTAACTTATAAGAAAACTTTGCTATTTGGTCAAGTGTGGAATGCACTATGTCTAAGAAGCTTACTTACTCTGAGGCGGGTGTGGACAGAAAAACAAGAGCAAAATCTAAGCAGGCTCTTTCAATGTTACAAAAGACATACAGCCTAGGCAAATACGGAAAAGTTGTCCAGCTTCCATACGGCAACATCTTTCTTGCTGGCGACCATTACTTGGACCTTGTCATCGAAGGAGTCGGCACCAAAGTTCTTCTTGCCCAACTGGCAGACAAATACGACACCATCGGAGTGGACGGCGTTGCCATGGCAGTCAACGATGTGATACGGTCAGGCGCTACTCCATTAGCTTTGGTTGACAACTTTCATGCTCACGTTTCCGACCCTACTTTGGTACGCGAATGGCTAAAAGGCATAGTACAGGGTGCAGAAGAGTCGAATTGTCCGGTTCCCGGAGGGGAAATCGGAGATGTGGCAGCCATCATAAATGGATTAACCCAAGGCAAGGGTTTTGATTTGATTGTTGCCAGCGTAGGTGAAGTCTTAGAAGAGGACATAATCACTGGAACAACCATCAAAGCAGGCGACGTTGTTGTGGGGTCAAGAAGTTCTGGGGTTCACAGCAACGGAATATCCTTGGTCAGAAAGGTTCTTTTCAAGCAGTGGGGCGGCAAATACGAACCTTTTGACGTTCCAGACGGTTTCGACAAAGAAGTTGTCTACGAGGCGCTGGAGCCTACAAAAATTTATGTTAAATCTTTTTTGAACACAACAAAGAATGTCAAAGTGAAAGGGGCTATTCACATTACTGGAGACGCGTACGTCAAGTTTGACCGCTTCATGAAATACTCTAAGGGAATAGGTTTCGAGTTCACTAACTTCAAGCCGCAACCCATTTTTGAGTTAATCCAAAAGACTGCACCTGAGATTGGAGGCGAAATAACCGACGAGGAGATGCTCAAAACATTCAACATGGGCTGGGGCTTTGCTGTTGTGGTAGACAAAGACGATGCAGATGAAGCAATCTCTGTCATTGAGAAAAGTGGGGTATCTGCTGAACTTATCGGAAAGGTAACTGATTCAGAACGAATTGTTGCCCACTACAAAGGCAAGAAACTGGAACTGCGGTAATTCGTTTAGCTACACTCTTTTGAGGATTCTTTTTGTGTGGTTGGTAGCCTAGACTGTTTTGTGTGGCTGTTGTTGTTTTATTCAACTTGTGTTCAATTTTTGTGGAGATAAACTTTATAAACATGGTTGGATTATCCATCCATGTGCAAGGGGTTAATACGGTATAGCAGACTTTGGAAAGCGGTCATGTTCGGCGACGACATGAAGGATTTTCCTTTTTTTCCTTACCTCCACTTTCCACAGTCCAACCAGCATACTACATTTGATCGATTCCACAATCCCCCAAATCGATGTTTACATAAATTCTGATTTTTCCAATCTTCCACTGGAACATTCTGCCTGCCACATCACTAACAGCTAACATGAAAAAACGGCGCCCAGAAAGCTTGTTCTGGGTTTAACTGTTCGTATAAATTTTTGTTTCGATAACATTTAAATTTTGATTTTTTCACTAACAATCACAATGTATCGTGCACGAATCGAAGTCAGTCTCAAACCGGGGCATTCAGACCCTGAAGGAGAAATGACTGCCCAATCCTTAAAGGAGCTAAAGTTTTCCGCCAAAAAAGTCAACGTGAGTAAGACCTATACAGTAGTTTTTGAGGCAGACTCCAACGAAAAAGCCGAGGAGGCGGTGGAGGAGATGTGCCGAAAACTTCTCGCTAACCCAACAAAGGACAACTACAGCTACATAATAGAGGAAGAAAAATGAGCCGTTACGTCAAAAAAGACGTGCCCTTCGAACTTGTAGAAATAGTTCTTCAAGGTGCTGATGATGAGCAGCTCCTCAATGTTAGTAGTGAACTTGGAATCGGTTTGAATTTGACCGAGATGAAGCTTGTCCAAAGCTATTTTTCCAGAAAAAAGCGTAACCCTACTGATGTGGAGTTGCAGACCATCGGGCAAACGTGGTCTGAGCACTGCTATCATAAGACCTTCAAGGGTGACATAACAACGCCTGAAGGTAAAATTAGTAACCTATTAAAAACATACATCGCAAAGGCAACCGAAGAGCTTGATATGCCATGGTGTATTTCAGTGTTCGAAGACAACGCTGGAGTAATCGAGTTTGACAAAAACTATGCTATAGCCGCCAAAGTTGAAACGCACAATCATCCATCTGCTATAGAGCCGTTTGGAGGAGCCGCGACTGGAACTGGTGGAGTAATACGGGACATACTGGCGGTCTGGGCTGATCCAATAGCCTGCACTGATGTGCTGTGTTTTGGTCCCCTAGATTACGATTACAGTAAGCTTCCTGCTGGAACAAAGCACCCAAAATATGTTTACAGTGGGGTAGTTGCGGGGATTGGCAGCTACGGAAACAACATGGGAATCCCAACAGTTAATGGAGCCCTGAACTTTGACGAAAGCTATGTCGGCAACGTTGTAGTCTACTGTGGGTGTGTTGGGCTTCTTCCAGTAGATAAGTTCGTGAAAGACACCCGAGCTGGAGATGTTGCGCTTCTTGTGGGTGGAGAAACCGGAAGAGACGGAATACACGGCGTTACTTTTGCTTCTGCAGAGCTAACCAAAGAATCTGAGGAAATCTCAAGACCTGCAGTTCAGATCGCGAACCCCATAGAAGAAGAACGGGTTAAACGAGCCATAGTAAAATTAAGAGATGCGGGTTTAGCTTCAGCCATAACTGATATCGGTGGAGGCGGAATTTCCTGTGGAACTGGAGAGATGGCTGAGCGGTCAAACCTTGGGATTCATGTTTTCTTGGAAAAGATTCCCTTAAAGTATCAGGGCTTGACTCCGTGGGAGATTTATGTTTCTGAATCGCAGGAACGGATGCTGTTGTCTGTTCCAGAGAAAAATTTACAGAAAGCCTTGGAGATTTTTGAAACCGAAAATGTTAAGGCAGCAGCCATAGGCAAATTCACAACCGACGGAATCCTAACCGTAACATACAAAGGACAAACCGTTGCAGAACTTGACATCGACTTTGTTTTTGAACCCCCAAAATTTGTGGGCGCCACAGACTGGCAGCCACCAAAACTGGAGGAGCCCAAGTTTCCGGAGCCAGCAGACTTAACCAAAGAACTGTGGGGGATGCTTTCTATGCCCAACATTGCAAGCAAAGAGTCTGTCATACGGACGTATGATCACGAAGTGAAAGGGAACACCGCACTAAAGCCGCTGCAAAGCAAGTATGGAGGACCAAACGATGCTGCGGTCCTGAAACCTCTTGCAGACTCTTGGAAAGGTGTAGTTATTTCATCTGGAATGAACACCAACTACGGAAAAATTGATCCATACTGGATGGCAGCTTCAGGAATAGATGAGGCTATAAGAAATAATGTGTCGGTTGGCGGAAGGCGAATCGCGCTTCTTGACAATTTTACTTGGGGCAACCCCAAAAAACCGGACAGGCTCGGCTCGTTAGTAAGCGCATGTAAAGCCTGTTACGACTTTGCTAAGGGCTTTCAGACTCCTTTCATTTCAGGAAAAGATAGCCTCTACAACGAATCGCCAATGGGACCAGTTACTCCCACCTTGTTAATCACTGCAATCGGAGTAACCCCAGATATACGAAAAACGGTTTCCATGGAGCTAAAACAGCCAACAAATAGTGTCTACATGGTCGGCAAAACCTACCCCGAGCTGGGAGGCAGTCAATATTACCAAAACAAAGGCATACTGGGCAATTCTGTGCCCAAAGTGAGGCTTGAGCAGGCAAAGAAAACCATGGACCTAATTACAAAAGCTATAGATGAAGGCTACCTGCGAGCGTGCCATGACCTCTCAGAGGGAGGGTTGGCGGTTGCGTCGGCGGAGATGGCTTTTAGCAGCGGGTATGGACTAGAATTGGACCTAAACAAGGTTCCAAGAGCCAAAGAAACTTGCAGAAACGATTTTGTGTTATTCTCGGAGTCAAACAGCAGATTCCTAGTTGAAGTAACACAAAAGCGCAAAGCAGAATTCGAAGCTCTGATGAAAGATGTTGATTGTGCTGAAATTGGTAGAGTCAAAAAGGAACCCGTTATGTCTGTTGCTGGCTTAGACGGCAAACAGGCACTCAATGCAGACATAGCTGAGTTGAGGAAACGCTGGAAAAGCACCTTAGGAGGAGCCTGAGCATGAAGACAGAGCAGATTCGTGTCCTTGTTATGAGGGTTGGCGGAACAAACTGCGACGCAGAAACCCAAAGAGCCTTCACTGATCTTGGCGCAGGGGCACAGGTGCTTCACTTCAACGAGGTAGTGAAGAACAACAATCTTTTGGACTATGATGCTCTTGTGTTTCCGGGAGGATTCTCTTACGGCGACTATGTGAGGGCTGGAGCCATCTGGGCAACAGGAACCCTAACAAAGCTACGCAAAGACCTGAAAAGTTTCGTTGAGCAAGAACGACCAATCCTAGGAATCTGTAACGGCTTTCAGGTGCTAGTTGAAGCAGGATTACTACCCGCATTTGAGGGAATCAGCGAGTACCCCAAAGCAACACTGGCAACCAACATCCCGATTGGGTACCGCTGCAAGTGGGTTTACCTTAAGCACGAAAACTCTGGAAACTGTATCTTCACCCAAAGTATTCCAAAAAACAAGGTTATGCACATACCTGTAGCTCACGGCGAGGGGCGTTTCTTGTTTGCAAAAGAAAACGAAACAAAATATCTGCAAAAACTGTATGATAACGACCAGCTGGTCTTTAGATACTGCAGCAAAGACGGCAACTATCCTGACGGAGAATTTCCAGTTAACCCCAACGGGGCATTCCATGACATCGCAGGTATCTGCAACCCACAAGGAACAGTTTTTGGTTTAATGCCCCATCCAGAAAGAGCATTTTATGGCTGGCAGCTTCCTGACTGGACAAAAACAGAGCAGATACCAACTTATGGAGACGGAAAGCTGGTCTTCGAGTCGATGATAAACTACATCAAAAAACGCTTCTAGACACCCTTCAAATCTGCCCGTTTTGGTAATGTGGTTCTGGCGCCAATTGCTGAGACGCAGCGGGACGCAACAAAGTTTCCGAGCTTTCCGCACTCAAACAAATCTTTTCCTTTAACTAGACCATAGATGAAGCCTGCACAAAAAGCATCACCCGCACCCGTCGTATCCACGGCTTTCACTTTGTAAGCTTCAATCAGGTGGCTCTCTTTTCCATCTGTAACGTAGCAGCCTCTTTTTCCAAGCTTAACCGCAACACACTCAGCACCCAATTCTCTTAGTGTTCTGGCGCCTTCTCTATAATCTTGTCCAGTAAGCAACTTAATTTCACGTTCATTAGGAAACATTGCGTAGCTTCTTTGAATTATCGGCTTCAGCGCCGCCACACCTTTCGTTGCGTAGAGTGCTCCGGGGTCAAAACAAACTTTCACGTCAGAAAGCTGAGCCGTTAACTCTTTTTGGGCATTGAAGGGCTTTTCTGCAACAAAAGATGACAAATGCAAAAACTTTGCACCAGAAACATAATCCAACTTGGCATCGTTAACATCTAGTTGGTCGTTTACTCCAGCGTCAACATAAAGGGCTCTTTCCCCCTTCGGGTCGATGTAGCCCATGACCGTGCCGCTTCTGCCACCTTTTGAGACTGCTATGCCGTTGACGTCAACGCCCTCATTTTTTAGCTCGTCTAAGAGAAGCTTTCCTTCACGGTCTGAGGCGACCTTTCCAATAAAGCCTGTTTTTAGTTCCAGCCTCGTCAAGCCTACAATTGTGTTTGCTGCTGAGCCGCCACCTGATTCCTTAAAATCAGTGACAAAGCCCTCCTCCTCTTTTTTCGCAATTATGTTAACCTTGAAGAGCTTATCCAAGTTGAGGGCTCCAAACCCAACAACCTCAAACGTCATCAAAGCAGCTCCTGCAAACGTATTTTGTGTTTTCCAAGTTTTCCGCCATAGTTTCCTGCAGAAATCCTGACCACACCATCAACTTTGCTTGCGCTTTGGATGCCTGCCTTCATTGCCTTTTTAACTGCATCCATTGATGCGCCGTTTATTACAATCTCGGGAATATACTTCACGCCGTCTGGAACCTTTGATTGCGTTCCCAACCTTTCTTTTAATGATTGACAGTATGGATGATTAGTGGTGGGACCAATCAGCGGAAACTTGGTTTCAGGCTTTGAGCCCGCAGAGCAGACATCAAACGGGGTTATGACATCCTTGACTTGATGTATTGCATTTAATGCCTCTCTTCCAGCCTCCATGACTGCCTGTTTGGTTTTACACATAAACCAGAAATTGGCGCCCATAACGCCTCTTGCGTAACCCAACTCTTTTTCTATCAAAAAGTTAGAAACCATCAACGGCACAACAATCATGTTTCGACCATAACACTGCTCTGTCCACTCATAGCCGTCTCCACAGTGACCAACTCGTTTCATCATCCCAATTTTTCCTTCAGCATTAAATAACGCATCAAAAACCGCAGTGAATGGCTTCACCAAAATATCCTGCCTTATTCTAAAGGAAAGTTCTGCCTCAAACTTTTTCAAAGAATCTTCTAAAGGCTTGCTTTCGTCGATTCCACCCCAAAACTGCACAAGTACACCTTCCCGTCCGTCCGGCGTTTCCTGTTTTGTCATATATTTTTCGACACCACCCTCTGTTCTACCGATTACTATTGCAGGAGTGGCTGTTGCATGCTGAGCAGCTTTACGCAAAACTTCAGAGTGGTCTGCGGTGACGATTACTCTTGAAAGTATACCGTCGAAAGCTTCTGCATAAGTGTCCTCGATTTCAGCCTTCATGAAATCCCCCTTCATATGTTATCCTAACTTTCCTATAGCCTCTCCCCTGACTGTCTTCCTGAACGCCCTGCTTTCTCTTATCAACCGATCCACGTTATCAGAGTTCACCCGTTCAACTTGCGGAAAACCGTCAGAAAACAACAAATCCATTTGTTCACGTAACTTTGCAGACACACAGTACTTCTCAAGCCCCAACCTGTTCCACTCGTTAACCAGTTTTAGTGCTCCCTCTTTTCCCAGTCTACTGAAAGCTTCCACAAGAACAGAAGTTACAACAGTATCTCCCGAGAGCACCGCAACATCTGACTCCCGCACAGAATAATCGTTCCCATTAAATGAAACCGCCAATCCGCCATTATTTTTAACGAGCCTTAATGCCTGCGCATCGGTTATGCTGTCACCCACATACATCACCCTGTCAAGGCTACAATCCAGCTTCGCAACAATATCCTGCACGGCTCGCGCCTTTTCGGTTCCGCCAACAGGATTAACCTCAACCAGCATCCTGCCCGACTCCATCTTTGACAGTTCTTCCCAGAATATTTCATCCAGCCGCTCCACCGTCTTTTGGTCTGTTTGCGAAAACTCTGCTACTGAACTGCAATTTTTGGGAATTTCAATCATAGGCAACGCCGCTATTTCCTTTCCAAGCTCCTTTAATCTTTTCGTCTCTTCGGCGCAGATGCCATACTTATTGATGTCTAGGCGAGTACAGTATGTATTCTTGAACGGAAAATCCGTTAACGCGCAAAGGGCAAAGATATACTGCTCGTAGCTGGTGCTGACAATAAACGAGGGCAACAGTTTCCTTACAAAGGTTAACGTGTCCTTGGCTCCGGGAACCAACAGAACATTTCTAGCAGAAAACTCTCTTACCTTTTTGTCTG
>PIXT01000145.1 GCA_003096235.1 Candidatus Bathyarchaeum sp.
TCCACGATATCGGGTCTTTCCTTTAATTCTACTTCTAGAACTTTGAGTTTCAATACTGAAGGTGATAATGGCACACAAAACTATGCAAAAATAACAGTTGCAGACGATCTTGTATCTTCTTTAGACGGCATGCAGGTTTATCTTAATGGTAACAAAACCGAATATTCTTTGTTCTCAAACAGCGATTCTTTGTATTTAATTGTGCCGTATACTCAAAACAATAACCAAATTATAGTAAACCTTGGTGCAATTGACGCTCCAATCCTTTCAACAGAACTTATTTTGTTATTGTTGCTGTTGGTTATCGCAGTTATTGGCATCGTAGTTGTGAAGAGATTACGTCAAGGAAAAAACAAATCTTCTTAACTTTGCGGCGTAGTTAGTCTAGTCCATTTTAGTTTTTTCAGCTAACAGTTGTTTTTGATCTTTACTGAGTCGTTGTTGGTGAAATGCTGATGTGTTGCTACTTGAATACCAATCTTCTTTAGCGCCTAAAAACAATCAAAGTCAACATCTTTTGTTGGGCTACTTTAGAATATCAAAACTCACAATTCCAACGAAAGAAAAAGCAAAAAACGCTATTGACTCACAAGGTTATTTGTTGTAGTTTATGGTTTGAGTTATGTTTAGTTTTTATCAAGTCGCTGAGCATTTGGCGGAATTTTCCAATTACTGAGAAAGCACGTTTGTTGAACAGCCAGCATAATGCTAAAGTTTTGAGGGCTTTAGAATGTTTAATTATGAACTCGTTAGTTATTTTCTTAAAAATATTTTCAAACATGCTGTTCATGGACAGTGTTTATTGAGGTTTATTATTTATTTTGGGTGTTTTTATTTTATTTTTTAGTTCTGTTAAAAGAACGGCGACGAGTATTAAGCCTAGAGCTGCTCTTAATCCTGTTAAGGGTTGTGTCGATGTTATGTCCAATGTTGTTTTGGCGTTTATTGTTTGAGTTGATTCAAGTGTCATGGTGTCTGCGTTGTATTGTTCAATTTTTACATATGATCGTCCGATGGTGACTTTCTCAAAATACAGACCATCGGGTCCAGAATGTGGGTCAAGCCCATATGAGTTAAGTTCTATCCATCCGCCTTCAACATCAATGTATCTGTTGCAATCTTCATGTCCACAGCTGTATCCTAGAAGGTCTTTTGTGAATTCTTCAGATAATGAGTTGTTCCAATAGTTTCCGTTTTTACCTTTGATTGGAAAGTGGCATACAGCCCAAACCGAGAGCGAGTCAGCGTCATCTTTTGTTTGTTTTATCCATTGCTCTTGTTCTGGCGAAAAGGTTACTCCTTCTGTTCCTCGAAATGGGGGATATTCATGTCCGCTAATAAACATGAATCGTATGTCTCTAAATTCGAAGTAATACTGTGTTTTGTCACCTGTATATTGCTCAAAAAAAGGGTTGTCAGATGAGCCGTCATGATTTCCTTTGACAGCAAATATCTCAAAGGTTGCATTATTAGTTAAGTTAGAGTAAATAATCCAATTAGCCTCAATAGCGCCATCCAGCACATTGATGTCTCCTGCGTTAACAGCAAAGTCGAAAGTGTCAGAAATCGAATTTAGAGCAACTATCAGTTTTTCAAAGCGCTCTGTGGAAGTTCTCCCTAAACTATCAGTGCATGGACAGCCTATTTGTGCATCTGAAAACTGAATGAACACTAACGGGGGCGCCTCAGAGCATATTTCCAGAACAAATGAGCCTATAATTGCGATAAAAAGAATGCCTATGATGCACAACATTTTTTTCTGAATCTGCGGACCCCCTTGCAATTTGTTTTCGTTTTCATAAGAAAACCGTTTTAAAAATAATATTCAACTGCGCTATTAAATTATTGCATAATGATTTCCCACCAGATTTAAGAAATCCCTCACTAGCCAAATAACTGATCCAAGTTTTCTAAACCACACATCTACGTTTAAGTAAATACCATCAAGAAACAAACCCAGCACATTGTACGTGCATTCTTGATGATGCCTCAGTGTAGCGTGGCTTGAGTTATGCTTAGTTTTTATCAAGTTGGTGAGTGTTTGACGGAGTTTTTTGCCTATTTAGAATGCTCTGTTGGTGTGTGTCCAGCATAGCGGCTAAGTTTTTGGGGCTTTGGAGTCTTGTTTTCTTGGGTTACTCTTTTTGTTTGTTAGGTTGTTTTTGTTGAAGAAGTACAACAGGATTGCTGTGATAGTCAGCATTGTTGCTAGCCAGAAGACAAGATTTGTAGTTAACGCAGTGAGGTTGACTGTCCAAAGGTCAACGGTTCCAGTTAGTGTGCTCAGTGTTTGTGTTGACCAAACCAGCGGAAACCCGTAATCTATGTGAACGTTATCTGGCCAGTCAAATCTGGTGCCCCAAGTCACAGCCAGAATCGTTAAAATCGTCCACAAAAACAAGAAAGATGCTAGAACCAAAAAAGTTTTTTTCTTCAAGTCCTCTCCCCACATCCAATAAGTTTGAGGGCATATTTAGATTCATATTCACACTGGTTATAGATGACTTTTTATTGTTCAGAAAATCAAGAAAAAAGAAAGTTATTCAAGAGATTTCCCGCATCGAGGACAATATTTTGATTCTTCATCTAGG
Organism: Candidatus Bathyarchaeum sp.; assembly: GCA_003096235.1. Next base: position 2,592 of record PIXT01000145.1, read on the forward strand.
ACCTGTCCACATTTTGGGCAAACTCTTGTTATGGGTCGGTTTAGAGTAGAAGCAGGTTGTGGGCTGGTTCTGACAAGCAAATACAAGATCAGCCCGAGCACACTTAAGAAGAACACGATTATTGCCCAAAGTGCACCATTCATGTTTCGGGATTCAGCGTCTCGGTAAACCCATACGAGTATTAAGATGCCTAACAAAAACCACAGAAACGGCAGAAAATACAAAACAGGAAGCACCAACACAATTCACCCGTTATACGTAACTAATTTGCTTTTGGCTTAAAATGATTTGTGCACACCTTAATTGTGCCAAAAACTCCGGACATATAGCATTTAAGTCAAAAGTTAGCAATTATCCACAATGACGATGAAGGCAGCCTCGAAGCTCACTAGGGATATTTTTCGGCGTGTCTTTTTTCTCGCGTAATAATGAACGTGACAAGCTCAGTCATCAAATCATAGTAGAA
>PIXT01000146.1 GCA_003096235.1 Candidatus Bathyarchaeum sp.
AACTCTTTGATGACATTGTCCTAAAGAATGCTGATTACGTTAAATTGATCACAAGTGACCCCTACAACCTGCCAACCTACTACATGGGAACAGTTGACAAAAACAACAAAGTAAACTTCTATGACGGCAAAGTTCGTGTTGTTGACCCCGAAGGAAATGAATTCGTGAAGTTTGGTCCTTCAGAATACTTAGATATTATCGAAGAGCGTGTTGAACCTTGGACTTACGTTAAAATGCCTTACTTGAAGAAGATTGGCTGGAAGGGCTTTGTTGACGGACCTGGAACAAGTATCTATCGTGTCGGTCCGCTTGGAAGACTTAATGCCTCTGAAGGTATGGCAACACCAGTTGCACAAGCAGAATATGAACGGATGTACAAGACTCTTGGACGACCTGTTCACGCTACTTTAGCTTTCCACTGGGCAAGACTGATTGAGTTGATGTATGCTACTGAAAGAGGTCTGGAACTAGTAAAGGATCCTGAAATAACCAGCAAGAACATCCGAAACAAGCCAGGAAAGCCAGGAGAAGGTGTTGGAATAGTCGAGGCTGCAAGAGGCACATTGATTCATCACTACCAATTGGATGAGAATGCACTAGCAAAGAAAATTAACCTAGTAGTAGCTACGACCCATAATGCTCCAGGCATCTGCATGTCCATAAAAGATGCTGCACAAGGCATTATCAAAAATGGCGAAGTCAACGATGGCTTGCTAAACAAGGTTGAGATGGCATTCAGAGCTTATGACCCATGCTGGGCTTGCGCTACACACTTTGCAATAGGTGAGATGCCTCTAGAAGTTAACGTCCTAGACAGCGACAAGAAACTAGTAAAGACAATCAGAAGATGAGCGAATGTAAGATGGAGCAACCTAAAGTCGGAGTATTCTTATCTGACTGCGGAAAACAGCTCTCTGACATCCTAGACTTCGATGCACTGACCAGTTTCGTGAAGACTATACCAAACGTCGCACTCATTGCAAGAGGCAGTGAGTTCTGGCGAGGCAAAGGTCTAACGACTATCATAGATGCCATAAAAAGCGGAAAAATCAACCGAGTCGTTGTAGCTGAAAGCATTACCAAAATAAGTGACGTAAACATCGCACAGGCAGTTGAAGATGCAGGTCTAAATCCATACTTGGTTGAAGTAATCGACATCAAAGACCACTGTGCATGGCCTCACCGAGCAACACCAAAGGAAGCCACTGAAAAAGCCAAAGCCATGCTTTTATCTGCAATTGAACGGGCAAAGCTTCTTGAACCCATTGAGAAGCTTGAGTTTCCCGCTCTCAAATCTGCTTTAGTTATTGGCGGTGGTATTGCTGGTATGCAAACAGCTGTGGACTTGGCGGATTTAGGCTTTGAAGTGAACCTGATTGAAAAAGAGCCCTTTCTTGGAGGTTTAGCTGCTCGTGCTGGTCGATTCTTCCCAACAGATGACTGTGCAATCTGTATTCAACCCCCGTCGTCTGACGTGAAGACGATTACTCATACTTCTCGGAAGTGTGTGTATCGTTCTGGATTCAGCGAAATTCCTAACCTGAACATATTAACAAACGCTAAAGTTGTGGCTGTTGAAGGGGTTCCTGGAAAATATGCCGTTACTATCGAAAAGAAGCCACGGTATGTTGATGCGGATAAATGTGTAGTATGTGACAAATGTGCTGCAGTTTGTCCTGTGGAAACTCTTGACGAATACAATGCAAGCCTGAGTAACCGTAAAGCAATATACATGAACGTTCCAGCAGTTCACCCACAAGTCTACGTTATCGACGAGGATGCCTGCAAGTTCCATGACTGCGCCAAATGTGTTGAAGTTTGTCCAACAAACGCAATTAATTTGGACCAAAAACCTGAACAGGTAACATTGAATGTAGGTAGCATTGTTGTTGCAACGGGCTTCAAGGAATTTGATTCCAGCGCAATAAAAGAATATCACTACGACGATTACCCTGATGTCATCACGAATCTTGAATTAGCTAGAATGATTGACGCTTTTGGTCCAACAGGCGGCGATATTATCCGACCTTCAGATGGCAAGCCTGCAAAGAAGATCGTTTTTATTCAGTGTGCTGGTTCACGCGACAGGCGATATAACCCATACTGTTCAAGCATATGTTGCATGATTTCTTTGAAGAATGCGTCTTTGATTAAGGAAGCTAATCCAGATGCAGAAGTTTCAATCTGCTACATTGACATACGAACTACCGGAAGAGAACACGAATACTACTATGAACGTGCCCGAGATATGGGCATCAAGTTCGTTAAAGGAAGACCCACCGAAATCTATAATGACGAAGAAAAAGGCAAGTTAATTGTCGATGTTGAGGATGCACTTCTTAAAAGATTCCTTGATCTGGAAGCTGACTTGGTTGTTTTGGCTACTTCTATGGTTCCCGCCGAAGGCACCACCGAACTCTCCCAAATTTTGGGTCTTCCTCTGGAAGCGGATGGTTTCTTCAAGGAATACAATGCTAAACTTAGACCAACCGAAACTTTGCGAAAAGGAATTTTTCTCTGTGGCGGAGCAACATTCCCTAAGGATGCCCCAACCGCTTCTTTGCATGCTCACTCGGCAGCTATGAAAGCTACTAAATTCTTGAATAGCGGCAAAATAGTCAAAGATTTGCGAACTGCTGAAATCAACGATGAGTATTGTGGTGACTGCGAATTTTGTCCAGTGGTCTGTCCGTATGGAGCCATAAGCTTGGAGCCAACAACAGGAGATCATTTTGTTGCACATGTTAACGACCTTCTCTGCGAAGGATGTGGTGTATGTGTTGGAACCTGCCCAATGAACGCTATAGAACTTCGGCACTCCAGACCAAACCAAATGACTGCACAAATTAATGCTCTAATGTCCGTGAATGGGACTTCAAAACCTTTGATTCTGGCTTTCTGCTGTCAAGAATGTGGTCACACTGCTGTTGACTCTTCGGGTATGGCTAAGATGGAGTATCCTGCTAACGTTAGGATCGTTAAAGTTCCGTGTGCTGGAATAGTACATGTTAAGCAGATTCTTGAAGCCTTCAAAGCTGGCGCTCAAGGCGTTATGGTTGTGGGATGCAAAACTGACGGTTGCCACTATGAGCTTGGCAGTGAAAAGGCTACCAAAAAGACTGATCTTGCTAAAGTGCTGTTGAAAGAATACGGAATAGAACCAGAACGCTTAGAGATGTTCAATTTGGTGTATATCGAAGGCAATCAATTTGCAGCTGCTGCAAAAACGATGACCGATAATCTAACTAAGCTTGGGTCCCTCAACTTGGGAGATTCCTAAAGGAGGCGAATTATGATGCCACATCACAATACGGAAAAATCTGCAGAAATGGTGTTCTCTGATGAGGTTACCTGCCGTCATGGCGGAGAAACATTGAAGTCATGTTATCAATGTGGAACTTGCGCCAGCAGTTGTCCAGTAGCTCGACTTGATTCCCGATTTAATCCCAGAGAAATCATAAAGTTGTCTTTGTTAGGTGAGAAAGAGGAAGTGCTCTCAGGAGACGCTATCTGGCTGTGTACTTCATGTTTTAACTGCCAAGAACGCTGTCCACAAGATGTTGAGATCGCCGATGTAATCTATGCACTACGGAACATTGCAATAGAAGCTGGTCATTCACCAAACATATACTCCGATTTCGGGGCGGCTCTCATAAACGAGGGAAGAATTGTTTCGATTTCAAAGTTCGTGGAAAAGAAACGCGAAGAATACGGTTTACCGCCTCTTAAACCAGTAGGAGTAGATGCGTTGAATAAGATTCTCTCTGAAACAGGTTTTATTAAACCAGAAAAGAAGACGGAGGAATCACAATGAAGAGCTACGCAATATTTCTTGGATGCACTATACCTGCACGTCAACCAAACTATGAACTGTCCGCAAGAAAAACCCTTGAAAAGTTAGGTGTCGAACTTGTAGACTTGGCTGACTTTACTTGCTGTTGTCCTCCGCCTATCCAGTCAATAAATCTGGAAAGCAGTCAAGCCATAGCCGCTTATAACATCTGTTTAGCTGAAGAAGCTGGTTTGGATATTGTTGCGTTATGTAACGGATGTTTTGAATCTCTTGCAATGGTTAACGCCACTCTCAAGAAAGACAAGAAACTAAAGGCACACATTAACCAAGTATTAGCTAAAGTCGGCAAAGAATTCAAGGGAACAATCGAAGTAAAACACTTCCTTCAAGTCTTGATGGACGACATTGGACTTGAAAAAATCAAAGAAAACGTCGTTAAACCCCTAAGCAGTCTGAAAGTAGCGCCATTTTATGGTTGTCACTCCCTTAGACCCAGCAAGCTGCTGCAGTTAGATGACCCTGAGCGACCACAAATCTTCGAGAACCTGTTGGATGCTCTGGGCGCAAAACCAGTTGAGTATCGAAACAAGTTGAAATGCTGCGGAGGTTTGCTTAAAGGCATCTCTGACGATACTGCACTTAGCCTAGCTAGAGACAAGCTCGTTAACACCAGCAAAGCAGGTGCTGATTGCATCAGTACATTGTGTCCATTCTGTTTCGTTGCTTTGGACATAGGACAAATTCAAGTCAAGTCAAAGTTCAAAGAAGTCTATGATATGCCGATACTTCACTATTCAGAGCTTATCGCATTGGCTTTAGGTGTAGACGCCAGCGAGTTGGCGCTTAGAAGCCACAAGATAAAGACCGACAAGGTTCTTGAAAAGATCGCATAATCAACTTTAGTTTTAGTGCGGGTTTTTTTGGCTCCCGCCACGTTTCTTTTTTCTTACTTTAAAGATTGCAATAAAGTTAATATTTTGAAACTCGGTACACTTCCACGCCTAAAAATAGGTGAACGAATATGGTAAATGCAGCAATAAATGGATTTGGAAGAATAGGGAGGCTCCTATACCGAGCAGCCCTTGAAGAAAATGCAGATATAAACTTTGTAGCAGTAAACGACTTAACAGACGCAAAAACATTGGCGCATCTGCTGAAAAACGATACAGTCCACGGCAAGTTCCCATTCTCTGTTGAAGTTAAAGGTTCATCTCTTATTGTTGACGGAAAAGAACTCAAAATATTGGCTGAACCAAACCCCGCTAAACTCCCTTGGAAAGACATGGGCGTTTATGTTGCAGTTGAATCAACAGGAAGATTCAGATCAAGAGACGCAGCAGCACAACACCTAGAAGCTGGAGCAGAAAAAGTTCTAGTCTCCGCCCCAATGAGCCCCGCATCAAGCGCTGACTTAACCGTAGTTTATGGCGTTAACGACAACCTCTATGACCCTACAAAACATAGTATAATGTCCTTGGCTTCGTGCACGACTAACTGTTTGGCGCCAGTTTCTAAAGTTCTTAACGAGAATTTCGGAATCGAAAAAGGTCTAATGACTACAATTCACGCTGTAACTAACGACCAAAGACTTCTTGACATGCAACACAAAGATCTTAGACGCGCAAGGTCTGCAGCTTTTAACATGATTCCTACCTCAACTGGTGCAGCTGTAGCAGTTGGTTTAGCTCTTCCTATGCTTAACGGAAAACTGAACGGAATGTCTATGCGGGTTCCAACACCTGACGTTTCCATAGTTGACTTGGTAGCAATTCTGAAGAAAGAAGCAACAGCAGACGAAATTAATGCCGCTCTAAAGAAGGCAGCTGATGGACCGTTGAAAGGTGTTCTCAGTTACAGTGAAGAGGCACTTGTATCATCGGATATTATCCACAACTCTAACTCAGCCATAGTAGACGGAAAGTTAACTATGACCATAGGTAACTTGGTTAAAGTCCTTGCTTGGTATGACAACGAGTGGGGCTACTCCGTTAAGATGGCTCGCATGATCGAAAAGATCTGCAAGATGGCCTAAACACAGACCACAAAAACCTCAAATCCCCCTTTTTCCTTTTTTTAATTGTAAGGTGAATATTATGCCAAAATTCTTGACAATAGATGATTTCGACATAAAAGACAAGACTATTCTTGTCAGAGTAGACTTTAACTCTCCACTTGACCCAAAAACCAAACAGATAATTAATGATAAAAGAATTCGTGCCCACGCAGATGCAACAATAAGCGAGCTGGTCAAAAAAGGCGCAAAAACCGTAGTCTTAGCCCATCAGGGAAGACCTGGATCTGCAGACTTTATTGGTCTTGATCAGCACGCAAAGCTTCTTGGTAAAGCATTGAACCTGCCCGTAAAGTATGTAGATGATGTTTTGGGAGAAGCTGCACAGAATGCCATTAAGGCTTTGAAGAGCGGCGAAGTGCTGGTCTTAGGAAACGTTCGAGGTCTTCCATACGAACAAAGTAAGGGAACCCCTGAAGAGCACTCCAAAACCGAGTTCGTGAAAAACTTGGCTCCTTTGGCGGACGTTTTCATTAACGACGCATTCGCTGCAGCCCATCGAGCCCATGTATCAATGGTTGGTTTCACGGCTGTTTTGCCCAGCGCTGCTGGCAGAATTATGGAAAAAGAACTCAAAGCTCTAGGTAAAGTTCTTGAATCGCCTGAAAAGCCCTCTGTCTTTATGATTGGCGGAGCAAAAGGCGACGACTCACTGGACATCTCCAACTATGTGCTAGAGCACAAAATAGCTGACAACGTTCTAGCTGGCGGAGTAATCGGGCACATCTTTCTGGTAGCTAAAGGCTTCAACTTGGGCGAAGGAAACATGAAGTTCCTCGAAAAACAAGAACTGATGGGTCTAATACCTGGAATACAGAAGCTAATGAAGGAATATCCTGGAGCTATTCTGATGCCCTTAGACCTAGCTGCGGAAGCTGGCGAGAAGAGAAAAGAGCTAACTGTTGACGAGCTACCTACAAAAGACCCTATCTTTGATATTGGAACAAAAACCGCAAATAAATTCGCTGACATAATCTTGAAAGCAAAAACAATAGTTGTCAGTGGACCAGTTGGAGTTTTCGAGAATCCCGAATTCAAGAAGGGCTCTGAAATTGTTCTAAAAGCCGTAGCAGATTCTGAAGGCTTCTCTCTTGTTGGTGGTGGACACACAGTTGCAGCTGTAGAAAAGTTGGGACTGGCTGACAAAATGTCTTATGTAAGCACTGCAGGCGGAGCATTGATAGAATTTCTTATGGGAAAGCAGCTGCCCGGAGTTGTAGCTCTGGAAAAAGCAGCCGCCAGAACCTAATCTCCCTTTTCTCCTTTTTTTTGGAGAACTTTTGTTAGTTTTATAGATTACGGGACATTCACTTCTCTTGTGTTCCATTCTTGGAGATAGTGTATGTATTCTTCAGTTGTTGGGTAACTTTCTGTAGGTGGATATGGGAAACCACTCATATCTTGGAACGGTAATGGATCCACCGTAAAGTCAAATCCGTATCCCCAGTTTCCAATGTGGTCTTTGAACCAAGAAGCCACAAACAAGAAGAAGCTTCTTTCCATGCCGTCTTCAAGTGGTGAAAGTTCTGCGGTGGAGAATTTTAGCGAAACTTTGTCACCCTGTATTCCGATTATATACTTATCGTCTGCTTCAAGAAGTAATTCTGATACGTCACCGTATTTTGTGAAGTTGCCTGAAGCATTTGTTGTTGTCATGGCAAATTGTAGTGGCTCAAGAGTAGCTGTAGGAAGAATTTCATTAATTATTATGTTTTCTTGTTGGGTCGTGTCTATTCCAATGTAATCAAACGTTACATTCCAGAAATTGGTTATTCTGATCTTATACTCCGTGACGTCTGAGGGGAAAAGATCTGTCATGTTAACCGCAAATGTTCTAGGGACGTAATCTCCAGGAATCGGCATTTGTCTATTCTGTGGAACTTGTATCCAATTGCCGTGTGAATCCATAACTTCCATGTATGCAGGTGGGTTAATCTGAGTACCATTTGCAACTAACCCTTCGGCTGCTGCTGTCTTAAATTGATCTATCCAATCGTAGTATGGTTGCGCTGGTCCCCAATCTACCATTCCGTTGATTACGAGCTTAATTTCTTGTGCATCCGATAAATCGCCTAAATCTAATGTTAATTGATTAAATGTGATGTTGTCCCATGATTGGCTTTCAACTCCGTTACTTGATGGTGTGAATACTCCATCTATCTGAGATATTTCGGGTAAGACGTCTTCTCCTTTTTCATTTGTTGCTGAAATTGGCGTTAATAGTCCGTCTTCTTTTATGGTGTAGATGTCTCCGTAGAAGCCTCTGTTGACGTAGTTTACCATGGTTGAGTAAACGTCAGTGCCGCTGGGGTGGTCAACAGCGACTAGGTACGCTGTGTCTAAGTAATAGATTTCATCCCATTGTTGGAAGAGGACAATGTCATAGTATTCGTTACCTGTGTCATTTTTTGTTTGTAATTGAGTTTTGTCTAGTTTGACGTGGTCCCATGGGTTTCCTCCGCCAAACACTATGTCGCCATCCTCGGTTATGTAATCGATGTATCCTAGCCATCCAGCGTTTGAGACTTCAGTGATGTATGTGTAGCCTGTTCCGTTCCAAATATACAGTGATGGACATGATGCATATCCGCTAATTACGATGTAGCTTGCAAGCAATGATTGCCACTTGTCTAATGTGAAAGTTCTTGTTGCGCTTGTCTCGCCATCGTTCCAGTGGTCAAATTGTACTATGCCTGTTCCTACATCGACAACTTCGTCTGTGCTAACGCTGTATTCTCCTACAGGTAAAAGTTCAAGGTATGGCGTTTCATAAGTCACTCCGTTGAGAGTAAATATCATTGGTGTGCTGCCGCCACCTGACCTGTTAATAGAGAGTGTGTGGAAATCATCAGGAGCGACTTGGAAAAATCCAGTTAAAGTGTTGGTTTGATTGCCTACATTAACCAACTTAACACTGTAACCTTCTGGTTTTCCATCTGTAGTTCCGCTCTTAGCTGTAACTGAAAACTCGATTGGTACATCGGTTGCACCTGCATCCAACGAGAACGTTTTAGTTTCTTCAACTACTCCATTAATCAAAAGCCTTACATGCATTGTGCTGGGTTCATTTACCAGATTGTCTGCTTTGGCTTTGATGGTTACTGTTTCTCCCCCCCAAACTTCGTATGGGCTTACAGTCAAACCGTGCAATTCCGTGTTTTCTGATGCAGGAGACAAACTTTCAACAGTGAATGACCCTGACTGGTTGTCTATCTCAACGGTGTATGTGCCCGAGTTTGTCTCAGAGACTTCAAATTCTACAACTTCACTTGCTTGACCACTCACCGTAACGTCTCTGCTGTCTCTTGTGGCACCATCGATTTTGAGGCTCACTGTATAACTGCCACTTTCTTCTCCAATGTTAGTTACCGTAACCGAAATTTTTACAGCTTCATCAGTTAGGGCTGACGACGGATTAATCGTTAAATCGGTTACTTGAAACTCTGCGGGTTTAACTGATTGAGCATCAGAAGTAATTCTAAATGATGTTGTCAAAGTCCCCAATTGTACATCGTAGTCGCCTTCAGCGTTTTCAACAATTTCAAACTGGACTGATGTGGTTTCGTCACCATCCAACTGGATGTTTTTTGTTTCTCGTTTTTGGTTGTTTACAAAAAGTTCCAACGAGAATTCAGCAGCTACATCTCCAACGTTTGTTGCTGTAACTGAAACCGTTATGGGGTCTCCAATTTCCGCCTCTTTTCGACTGGTTACCAGATTTGTTAATTGCAGTTCAGCTTGTTTGGTTGGTGCTTCCGAAGTAACTTTGAGTGTTTGCGTTAGCGTATCTATCATGATTGTGTAGGTGCCTTCAATTTGTTCTGTTGTTGTGAATTCTACTGTTGTAGTTTCTCCTCCTGAAAGATGAACCGTTTTTGTTGTTTTCGGAACATCATCTATTGTTAGTGTTACTGTATGGTTACCGCTTTTGTCTCCACTGTTAGATACGTCAACGGATATTTGTACAGATTCCCCAACTTGTACCCAATCCGAATCAAGAATCAAATTGGTTACTTGAAAATTGGCGGGTTTTGAAATCTGCGAATCAACATAAAAGTAACTGGGAATTACAATACTTAGAATTATTAAATCAACCAGTAAAAACGTTTTCAGTTTACTTAATCGAAAGCCCACTATTATTACACTCCAAGAACGGTATACGTCACTATTCTTTATACACTATCCATAATTCACCACGCGCTTAAAACTTTGGTTGTAACCAATAGATATACAAGCAGTTTTTTGATTGTTAATACTGTTTAAACATATGCTGCAACAGCCACCTTGTTAGCAACTAAAACAAATGTTACCTGTTAGCAAGCAAACAAAATTTTCTGCCCTGCTATCTTTTCACTCAACTTCTGATGGTTCCAACCAGTTTCGAGAACTGAAAACTGTTTTTTTGCCAAAGTTTACTTTCAAGCAGTCTTCGTAAGGGCACATTTCAACACATCGGAAACACAGCATACACATTGAAGTCATTATCTTTCCTCCCTTCTGCTCGTACACTTCATTGACCTGCACTGGGCAAACTCTTTTGCAAATTCCACATTTTGTGCATTTTGTTTCGTTCTTGTCAAGATGAAGCACAGGAGCCCACTTGAAACCTTTGAACCTGTTCAAAATGGCTATTGATGCACCTGTTGGACAAAAACGGCACCAAACGCGTCTCACAAAAAATGAACCTACAACTGTTAATGCCAAAAAGATTGATGCGCCGATTGTAGCGAAATTTTCGCCAGAGTATTTGATTACTTCTTGGATGTATGGGTAACTAAAGTATAATCCGCTAATTTCTAGGGGACCCTTCCATGGTACAATCAGGGGCACCAATGGACTTAGTAATATTCCTAGATGTTCAAATGGACCCGCGAAAAGCAGTGCCATAAGCGTGAGAAGGTTCATCGTTGAGGGTGGTTCTATTATGCTCAGAATAACTGCTAGAATTATAAAAAAGAGTAACAACGCATATCTGAAATTATGTAGGAACTTGTTGAGTTTATCAGGAAGGATTCTGTAGCGTATTTTAGCTGCCTTTCGGATTAACGTAAGTGCATCCATGTATAAGCCGAACGGGCAAATCCAACCGCAAAAGAATCGCCCCAAAACAATAGTCATTATAAAAATAACAGCTACCAAAAGAAGCGGTCTCACCGTATACGTAAATAAGTAAAATATCGCAACAAATGATATTGCTTGACTGGCAAATTTTATGTAAGTTATTTTTGTTGTCCGATTCTTTTTCCATATCAAGATAACTAATATTGCTGCTATAGCCAGCCCTGCAAGCACCGTTAACTTCAATGCTTCGGCTACGAGCTCCATTGTCATTTTACTTCGCCTTCACATTTTGTGGGAAACAAGCTGCTACACAGAATCGTAATTGATGTACTCGTCCAGTAGTGAACGTTTCAAGATGTGAACTTTTAGTTATCAATGACATATAGAGTTCTCGTGAATTTTTTGATAAAATAAATAATAGCGGAGAGCATTTAAATCTTAGCAGTTTTTGAATGCCTGTTAGTTGATTAACTTTTTTTGCTGTTGCTGGGACTTCATGTGATATTTGAACAGGAAACATGTTGAACGTGGGCTTTCCTTTTTGCAAAGTTCCTGTTTAGCCAGTTTTTGTTAACATCATTACTTTTTCATATTTCCTGCAACGTTTATTGGCAAAAGATATGTAACTCTTGTTCACAGACTATTCTAGGTTGATTTAGTGATTGATGCTGTTATAGTCCAGATATTGATTCTTGTTGTATCACTAATTGTTTTGGCTCTTTCTAGCCACTACGCCATAAACGCCATCGAGAGACTTATAGCACTCACTGGCTTAAGCGAAATGTCAGCAGGATTCATTTTGCTTGCTACTTTGACGTCGGTGCCTGAAATAATTGTAGCAATCTTCGCTGTTATGCAGGGAGAACCTGGAATAAGTATAGGAGACATTCTTGGCTCAAACGTTTTCAATGTTGGAGCCGTTTTGGGGATACTAGGAATACTGGGTTACCTCAAAACATGTTGCACTGACATGTTATTGGACCTGACAGACATTCTTTTTCTCACGTCTTTGATTCCTTTGCTTCTTGTAATCTTCAACATATCTAGTCCAGTGGTTGGAATTCTTCTTCTGGGAACATTTGTAGCGAACACCTATTTTATGGCAAAAAAACGAACACCAGCCGTAGAAGTCAATGGCAACTCTAAGACCGTCAAGAAGGGAAGCATGACCAAAGTAATTGCTTTGTTGGCAGTTGCCTTAGTTGGAGTTATTATTTCTGCACGGTTGGTTGTTTCATCTGGAATTGAAATCGCAACCATTCTAGGTGCACCCGCAATATTGCTTGGCGCAAAAGTTATCGCAATCGGCACATCTCTTCCAGAGTTCACAACTGACCTTGCAGCCGTCAGACGAGGGCGTGTCCATCTAGCTATTGGCGGCATTATTGGTTCCAACTTGACCAATTTGACTCTTGTTTTAGGTTTAGTTCTTCTAACCTCGCCCTCTGTTGACATAACAATCTTAACAGAACTTCTTCCATTTCTTCTGGTAACCACCGTGATTTTCTGGAGGTTTCTCACAAGAGGCGGAATCTCAAAATTTGGCGGCGCCCTACTGCTGGTAACCTATCTGCTATTCCAAATTATTGTGTAATCAATTAGACACACTTTCTAGTTGTGCAAAAAAATCTGGATTCGTCAAAAGCTATGTTTATTAATTGAAGTGCGAGACTATTCGCTGATTTGAAAAATCGTTCTTTTGAGGGGAAATGCTAGCGTGTCTAAGCCTTTCGTAGTGATTACGGCAACCGGAAAAGACAAACCGGGTCTGACAACAGAGATAACCGAATTGATTGCCAATGCAAACGTGAACATAGTTGACATCGAAGCGTTTAGCATGAGAGGTCTTTTTGCCATATTCATGATTGTGGACTGCCGTGTTATGTCCGTGTCTATTGAGGGTCTGAAAAGTCAGCTTGTGGCTATGGGGAAAAAAATTGGTTTGGACGTTAACATAGAGCCTCTTCCATCTGTGAGCCGAAAGAGTGGCAAAAAACTTGTGCTCTTAACGACTCTTGGAAAGGACAGGCCAGGTATTGTAGCAAAGGTTTCACGTTTTCTTTCTGAGAACAACGCAAACATTGAGCGAATACGAATGATCGCCTATGGCGAATTGAATGCCATGGAGATACTCATCGACGTTAACGACCTTACATGTCCAATGCAAGACTTCAAAGAAGCCTTGAGCAAAGAATGTAAACTGGTTGGGCAGGACATCGTTTTTCAGAAGGACACGGTTTTCCGAAGACCAAAACGGCTGATAGTTTTTGATGTGGACGGCACACTGATTGATGCTGAGATGATTGACGAGCTGGCAAAGGCTGCTGGGGTCGGCGGAAAAGTCAGCGAAATCACTTCAAGAGCAATGAACGGAGAAATAGAATTCAAGCAAGCCCTCAAAGAGCGGGTTGGGCTGTTGAAGGGTTTGCCTGTGGAAGCCCTTGATTCTATAGTTGAAAACTTGGATGTGACCCCGGGCGCTGAGGAGTTGATACTGGCGCTCAAAGCTTTGGGATATAAGATAGCGCTTATTTCTGGCGGTTTCACTCAGTTTGTTGAAAAGATTAAAGAAAAACTTGGAATCGACTATGTTTACGCTAACAAGCTTGTGATTGAAGATGGGAAACTGACTGGCGAGGTTGTGGAGCCGATAATTGATGCTGAGCGAAAGGCTGAGTTGATGCAGGAGATTGCTAATAAAGAAAACCTTTTGATGGAGCAGGTGGTTGCTGTGGGTGATGGGGCAAACGACAGGTTTATGCTTCAAAATTCTGGGTTAGGTATTGCTCTTTATCCTAAGGCAGTTCTTCAGAAAGTGGCTTCTGGTGTTATAACTAAGGGCAATCTTGCTGGAATTCTTTATTGTCTAGGTGCACCCGAAGAAAAGCTCAAAGAGTTGGTTCCAGACAAGAAGCCTCATTCTTGACTTTAGTTTGTTGTAAAAAATAGAGTTCAAGTTTTGAATTGTCTGATTTTCAGTATATCCTTATTCACGTCTTGGAATGTTTTGTAAATATCTTCTACATGCAACGCTGACTTTTTTGCTCTGTTTTGAACAAGTCCCGCCACTAGGACTGCAGCGCCTATTGTTTCACTTATGGGTGTGGGTTCTGGAAGAGTTATCAAAGTTAAGGCTAGTTTGATTAGTTTCGATTTTTTTTCGCCTCGCCATAACTTTTGTGCGTGGTTTGCGTCTTTAGACATTTCATGTATTACTTCAAGTGTTTCTGTGTAACTTAGCCCAAGTTCTTGAAGTACAACACCCATTCTTTGTAATTCTCTTTTTTCCACGATGAACCACATTTTTTGTCGGATATTAAGATGAGTATTACTCATTTCTAGCACAAAAGCTTTAACCGCACAAAAACACACAAAAGCACTCTCTTCACGGTTTTGG
>PIXT01000147.1 GCA_003096235.1 Candidatus Bathyarchaeum sp.
ACTTAAAAGTGGACTGGATGGGACTCGAACCCATGACCTCTTGCTTGCAAAGCAAGCGATCTACCAGCTGATCTACCAGCCCTTATTCAAATGTTATGGATAGCGCAATTTAAATAAATGATAGAAACGTCTTATTGACAACCGCATAGCTTTCTGCAATCAGTTCCAAAGAATGTCCTACACAAGTTAAACATCGTGTCCCCGTCGTCCGATTCTGTTGCTTCATCTCCAATTTCGTCATTTCCGTTTACGTCAAAACTCGGTAGTCCTGTCAGACCATCGAAAACCAGAGATTTTGCATAATCATCAAAATCATCACCTATCAGGTCGCAGTTGTTTATTATTCTTCTGCATCCCGCTGTTTTTGCAGATTCTGCGTTCATGGATTCTCCAAAGGGTGACCATGATGTAAAGTAGACTGACACCACTCCCAATAGAACTATAACAGCTATCACTACTATTACTAGAACATTTATCGGAAGTGATATGCCTTTCATAATCCCTATTTGAGAAAACCTGTATATAAAAATAACTAAAGAAAATTTGAAATGGGCCAAGAATTAATGCCCTATGTAAAGATCAATTATTTTTTACCGAGTTTGATTTCTATTGATGAGACGTTTAGTTTCTCTCCCTGTTCTGTCTCAACTTCTTCTGTTGCTATCTTGACGTCCTTGATTTCAGTATCTGTTACAAACTTGTTTCTGACAATCTCTGCTACGTCAACGGCATGTGATATTGCCCTTCCTCTGGCTCTTAGCAATATTTCAGGCCTTCCCTCGTTGAACTGTGTTACGCATGCAAGCACATAGCTCATTGCTGGCTTTTTGCCAACAAACACTACATTGCTTTCTGCTTCTCTTTTTGTATTTTCTGTCATTTTTTTCACCCCGTTTTTTGTAGTTGATTAAATCAAGAATAAAAATAAAGAGTCAAAAACTCAAAGGAAAATTTCCTTTTCACAGTTTTGGCTGACATAAAGTTTCTATATTGTGCATCCGCATATTTGCAGAGCGCTTCTTTCAGATCTTGCTCCGAAATAGCATGCCAACAGCGATGCCAAGTTGTCCCCTGTTTCTTCGTCTTCAGATGTGCAAGCTTCAATTGGTAATGTTTCCCATGCGCCTTCACTATCTACGTACCAATCGGTTCCACCTCTCAAATTTCCGTCTTTGTTTGCATCAAAATCATTTATAACTATGGTTCTTGTTGGCAATTCGCCCCTGCAGCCTGCTGGATTGTTCATTATCTGTGAACAGTATTCCTGCTTTGCCGATTGCTGCTCCATGACACCCATTGGTCCCATTACGCCACTGAAATACAAAGCAACTAGACCCAGTAAAACAATAACAGCCACTGCGACTATCACTAAAATGTTTATTGGTAATTCGATACCTTTCACTGTTTTTCACCTCTAATTTTTATTAAAATTCCCGATATATAAGCTTTTGGCTTATTCTGGGCAGTCACATATCCTGGTTTTGCAGTTTTCAATGTCAGAGCCAAAGAAATTCTGGCACAAGAGCTCGAGTGTGTCGCCATCATCGCCTGCAACACCGCTCCCGTCAACGTCAAAATCGTTTATTATTATTGTGCTCGGGTCTTTGCAGTTGTCCATCTCAAGAAGCCTGCAGCCTCTTGATTTTGCCATCTCTATGTTGAAGCTGTCCTTTTGTGGTTCCCATACACCAAGAAACATGGTCGAAACCGCCAAAAGAACAATCAGAACTATTAGTATTATCACAACAGCGTTTATTGGAAGCGAAAGGCCCTTCATAATAAAGATATTCAGTTTCTTGATATAAATTTGTCTTGAGATACATTTTTCTACGGGTAAATCGAATAAAAAATATGGTAGAGTATGTCTATTCAAAGCCCAAGAAAAGCCATTTCAAGCTTATTGTTATATCAATCGTATTGGTTCTGGTCGTAATTTCTATAATAGGATTTAGCCAGTATAGTGGCACTGTTCCAAGTCTTGGTATCCAGACTGAAACCAGCTGTTCGGAAAGGATGAGTGAGGTTTGCAATGCCTGTTTTTTCATAAACGATTATAGGTTCGATATTTGGCAGTTTTCTGGTGTTGGTTTTGATAGAGATGTTGTTGAATGCGCAAACAAATATTTTGAAGCCAATTGGTCCTATGAGCAGGACTGCACTGGAAAAACAATTGAAAAGTGCCTGCTTTTTGTTAAAGAATGAACTGTTTCTAATCCCATGCATATACCATGGTGTAACCCTCTATCGGGTTTTGTGAATTTCCGATTGTCCACGACTGCCCAGCGGGTATGTCAACAAAATAATCTTTTGTTATTGTTCCCCAGTAGGGCTGTCCAGACCCCCAAACCTGAACCCTTAATTTGCATTCTCCTGTGAAAGTTATAGGATAATTTTGAGGTATGGAGACAAAGGTAACACCCCATCTGTTGTATCCAGGTTCCTGGTATCTTTGTGATTTCGATTTGTCGATATGGTCCCATATGTTGAACGGTAATGCGTCGAATTCTTCAAAGTTAAAGCTTCCTGAAATAGTGGGATTTCTGTCAACGTTTCCTTCGAATTCTTGACTGACAAAATCCTGCCAGAATGTTGGAGCGTAATTGTTCCACTGCTCGCACATCCAGTTCATCCAGCTCAAGTCATAATTTTCTGCCCAATTTATTTTTAGGCTGTTTTCATAGACATTGCTTGAATCCATGTCATGGTTGTAAACCCCAAATTCGCCCAGTAGCACAGGACAGTCTAGAATTTCTTCATAGTTAAGAGCTGTTGCAATCCATTCCGAAGCCACTATCTCTGCAACCTGGTCTACGCCTTCCGTATTTTCCTTGAACCATTCGTCGTTGTCAAAATGGTGCCAGCTGTGGATGTTTAGAGCCATATTTTCTCTTATTTGTGAAGGGTCATACCATGTAGATTCTGGATTTGTTTTTTCTACCTCGTATACGAATGTCCTTTCTGGTATAGAACATAGGACTATGTGGTTGTCGCCTGTGGCTCTTATGGCATCTGTTACTTCATAGTAAGTGTTTCTTAGCTCCTCCCCCCCGCTACCGTAAGGCTCGTTTGCTAGTTCGTACATGACAACCATTTCATTATCCTTGTATCTTTCCGCTATGTCGACCCATGTTTCAATCCAGTCTGATTTGTGGTTTGGAAGAACATCCTCCCAACCCTGGATTTCGCTTGTTGCCCAGTAATGGTGAGAATCAAGTATTGCATACAAGCCATAGTCTTCTGTGACAATCTTTAGTGCCTGGTCCATAAGTTCAGGGTCGTATTCCGTGTGGCTAACCCTGTATCCCGGTACATTGAATGCCAGTCTTAAAGCGTTGGCTCCGGAGCTTTTTGCCCATTGGGCGAACTTTTCCAAGTTGTAGAATCTGTTGTATGCGGTATAGTCACATCCCAAAGCTCTAATCTGTACACTTTGCCCGTTTTTGTCTACAATGTTTTTCCCGTCTGTTTGAAAAATGCCTGATTCTTCATCTGTTGTTTGTTGACTAGAAACAAGATAATTTGGTATTGTTTTGTGAATCTCAAAA
>PIXT01000148.1 GCA_003096235.1 Candidatus Bathyarchaeum sp.
TACGCAAAACAAAGAAATTATGTCACTAATTGTAATAGAAAACTACTATCTCCACTTTGTATTCTTGGATAGGATGGTAACAGTATAGGGCATTAATTTCATGGTCACAGTATATCCTTTCTATTTCGTTTTGAGTGGCAAAAATTCGAAAATCTCTAAAGAAAGCTAATTTTAATGTTCCAGTTGTATGAGAAGTCGAAAAAGGGTATTCTTCTATACTACAACCCATTTCTTCAAAGGTTTTCATATACTCTTGAGCTTTTCTCTCCGCTTCATTCTCAGAAAACCAAACAAAAAATCCTATGACTATCAAAGAAACACAAATCAAACAAATTATAAGCAATTTTTTATAATTCATCATTTGTCAATTATTCTAATGCGCTACAAGTTAATAAAAAAGAGGGAAGTCTACGGGAATCCGTTGCGACATAAGCAAGTTTGGGGTTAAAATTTGGCTTCAACCCAACATGACATGGTGTTACTTGCTTTTTCCCAACATATGTGAGCACAACTTTTGAAGTTGGGGAGAGATATCGCTTGGATCTAAAACTACCTCCAGAATTGAAACTCCTCTGAAAGCTTTAGCTTTCTCATATGCTTCAACAAGTTCCCTCTCAGTCCTTATTAAAAAACCTTGGCTGCCATTGAATACTCTAGGAAATTCATGAAAATTCCACTAGCCACATCATTAAAGGCACCATCCATCATAGGGCGCTCTGTTCCAAAACCGCTGTTATTCAAAACAATTACTATGGGGTTCATATGGTTTCGAATAGCAGTAGAAATCTCCACTCCAGTCATCTGAAATCCTCCATCACCGACCACTACAAGCGGCCTAAGTTCAGGATGTTTGGCTTGCACTCCGATGCTGGCAGGAACCGAAAAGCCAAGTGAGGAGTAAAATGATGGAGAAAGAAACCGTCTTGGAGCGTGGGTGAGGACTTCAAGGCAGCCGCAGACGGCATCACCTATATCAGCAATTAAGACAGTATCTTTGTCCACAAAAGTGCCTATTGCCTCAAAAAGCCGCTTTGCAGTGATTTTCTGCTCTTTTTCCTCAAATGGTGCAGTCCGCGCTTTTAGGGAGGGTGGCGCACAACTTCGATCATGCTGTGATAGTTGGCTCTTGGTAATCTCGGAAAAAAGTTCCAACCCCACTGGGAATGATTGATTATTAATCGTAGAACCTTCACTGTTGATCGTTAACATTTTGGATGGATCAAGATTTGCCGTGTTTGACCCCAAGTCAATGTCTGTAAGAAACATACCAACGAGTATGATGAAATCACTTGACTCAACATATCTTCTTACAGTTTTGTCGGCAACGATGCCAGCATAAATGCCTAGATACAAAGGGTCTGTTTCAGATACGGCTGATTTGCCCAAAAAGGTGGATACTATCGGAATGTTAGTTTTTTTGGCAAAATCAACAACCTGTTTTTCCAAGCCATAACGGGCAACTTCGACCCCCGCGAAAAGTACTGGTTAAACAGAAGAATTAATGGCCGCTATTGCCTTTGAAGCTATTGAACTTAAGTATTCTTGATATGATGCTGATTTTGAAGCAGATAACGTAGCGGGTATTGACTGATTTTTAGGTATAACACTCACCATATCTCTTGGCAACTCTATGAAGCCAGGCCTCTTTTGAGCCTTAATTTCTTCAATCACACGACAGATTTGGCTGAACGCTTCTTTAGGGTCTTGTATGCTTGTAGATGCAACTGTTATGTGCTCAAAAATTTTTAGTTGATCCTCGTATTCTTTGACTTTATGGTGAAGAAGTGAATACTTTTGGCGCTCACCCCAACCCGGAGCACCTGCAATCACCAGAACGGGTACTTTTTCGGCATATGCTTGAGCTGTAGTGTTCACCAGTTTAAGACTACCTGCATTATATGTAGCGCAAACTACTCCTAATCCGTTAATTCGCGCATATGCATCCGCTGCAAACCCTGCCCCCTGTTCATCACAAGTGTTAATAATCTTGATGGAGCTGTTGGTCAGTTTGCTGTAGAAAGAAAGTATGTAGTCCCCCGGTATTCCAAAAACATGGCTCACTCCATGAACTTTAAATTGTTTGATTAAGAAATCACCAATTGACAAAACTTGATTAGTATTTTGCATTTTTTCACTCCAGTTCATTCATGCCAATTAATCTAAGATTGACATAATCAGAACAGTTTTTTGGTTAAACTTTAACTTTTATGGTATTCCCTGTGCTGTTTAGATTTTGCACAGATAATTTTCGTGGAAATCCTAAGAAGTTATTTCTTTCAGGATCGTTTTTCCAAGATTTCTTGAAAAACTAGATTGATAAACATTAGATTTTTTCTAATTGTTATTCGTCTTTATTCTTTGTGAGCAGCAAAAATTGACAAACACATTCAGCATCAATTACAACAAACTTCAATCTTCGGGCTATTGTTGCCAGCAAAAAGATTAAATGCCAAGAACGTAAGACAAAACTAAGATTTAAATGTCTAAAATTAAAATTTTATTCATACTTGTAACCGTTATTATGATCATATCCGTAGCATTCAACGCATACCAATGGAATACAAACCTTTCACTTACAAAACAGAGCAATGAAGAAATGGAGCTAATCATAATAAATTCTGAAGCTGCCATTAACGCAGAACTACAAAGACTAGACAAACTTCTCTCAAACGCATGCCAACAGTTATCAACCACAGGTTTAACAGGGTTAGAAACCGAACAAATCCTCAACAGCCTCTACACAGAAAATTCCGACATAATCATCAGTTCCGCAACAGCAGACAAAAACGACATTATACTTGCAATTCAACCAAGCCAATACAACAACATAACAGGTCAAGACCTAAAAAGCCAAGAACAAAACATCGAAATGCACAAAACCATGCGAACAGCACTCAGCAACCTCACTTTGCTGATAGAAGGCCCCACAGGTGTTGCAATGGTTTCACCGGTTTTTGATATAAACAAACAACTCATCGGTTCACTCAGAATCACTTTCCAACCATACCACATAATACATCCAATCGTTAAAGATTCAGCAAAAGGCATCTACACCATCTACGCACTGCAGAAAAATAGCACTCTAATCTACGACGCCAACAACGAGGAACAAGGCAAAAACATCTTCACCGACCAAGCATACGCAGGCTACACCGAACTGCAGACATTCATTCATCAAGTTGTAGAAACAAAATCAGGATATGGCACCTACTCATACTTCGACGACCTCGTTGCATCAAGACCATTAGTTAGCAAAGAAGCTTACTGGACAACCATAGGCATCTACAACGCAGACTGGCGCCTTGTAATTGCACATAACCTGTAAGCACCAATCTCTTTTTTAAATTAAATTAACTCTGGAGTGCAAAGTTTTTTTTAAAAATTCTTTTAGCGCTTGTTGCATTCTAGTTTTTCTGCTTGGTATAAATCAAATTACGTTTACTAAAAAAACCATAAGCCAAAATTAACACAATCCCGCCTATAGTTACTGCCCATATCGAGTTAGTTACAGATATAATCAATAATGTAGGTAAGAAAGGGGAATAACCTAACCAATAGAGTCCCAAAGCGATTACTACCCCACAGAGTATACTTGCTATAACATCAATACCCATAAATAATGTGAATTTTTTGATGTTTCTTATGTCTGGTTTTTTATCTGTTATTCTGCTCCACAACTTATAGGGTATGTAACCAAGTAGAAAGTTTCCAATCACACCAAAAAAGCTTGAAAGATCAACATGAACGATAGCAATATCACAGATAATATTTCCAATCGCTGCTCCCCATGCTGCTGCTGGTCCAAAAAAGAACGAAAATGCGATTGGAATCCCCACACCAACTCTTCCAAAGTCTGCATATCCCTCAAAAAAAGTTAAAGCTTGAAAAGGATAAAGTGATCCAAAATATAATGCTGCTGTGAGCAGAACATATGTAATCATTTTAGGGCTTTTCCACATTGAAATTGTATCCAACATACTCATACTCCATTTAGAAGTCTATGTCCAATTTCTTTCACTTCACTGACCAGAAAATCCATGTCAGTTCTTTTTGTTCGATGGTTTACATTACACGCCCGTAACATATACTTATTCTTGATCGATGTATCTGATATCATCCAGAAAGCATTCTTGTTAATTTCAGCTGAGATCAACCTGTTCAATTTTTCCGTTTCTGACTCGTCAAAATTAATGGGTCTAAACCTGAAGCATACAACATTAGATACAACTGGAGCAGTGAGCTCTAATTCATTGTCTCCTTTTATCAATTCTGCGAGATAATTAATTTGGTCAAGATTTTGCTGAATCAAACTACTGTACTTCTTTCTTCCGTAAGCCCTCAAAAGCATGTATGCCTTAAGACTACTAAAACTTCTAGACAATGGAAGAGCTAAATTATGGGGATTTGTCA
>PIXT01000149.1 GCA_003096235.1 Candidatus Bathyarchaeum sp.
GTGTGCAAAATAGCCAGTTGGGTTATGTGTTGATGGCAACTGTTGGAGTTGAAGACGAAAAAGTTGTGTTTACATCCGACGTTCAAGGTCCCATGATCAAAAGTACTTTGGATAAAATTTTGGTTGAAAAGCCTCAACTGGTGATTGTTGGGGGTCCTCCAACGTATTTGGCTGGGTTTAGAGTTAAAGTTGAAAACATAAAGGCGGGGTTGGATAACTTAAAAAAGTTAACCGAAAGTGTGCAAACAACCATTTTGGAACATCACACGTTAAGGGATTCAAACTGGGAAAGTGTTTGTCAACCAATTTTTGATGCAGCCAAAAACTCCGGAAATAGAGTCTGCACTGCAGCCGAATTTGTGGGAAAAGAAAATAATTGTTTAGAATTCCGAAGAAAACAACTTTTTGAAATAGAACCGCCAGGTTCAGATTTTGAAAAGTGGATGAAAATACCATTACAAAATAGAAAAACAGTAAAGCCGCCGATGTAAAGGCGGTTTTAGTCTACTTGTTGCTTAACAATCATTCTGCGGAATTGTTTAGCGTAGTGGTAGTCTGATTTGAGCCGTTTTAGCTCGTTGGCTTCTTTTTCCAGCTTTGCAATTTTTTTTCGGATTTCTTGGATTTTTGCGCTCATTTTTGAACTCCAGAGCACAAGTCAGAGGTTTTAATAAAAAGCGGTTATGAAAGGGAAATATGTACTCTGAATTCATAATTACTATAAATAAAAAGAATCAATACCAAGGCTCGGAGATGGAGGTAATGAAGCGTCCCAATGGCGATGCAGAATTTGCAATTGGATCGTCTAGTCTGGAAGCAAATTTTGGACATACTAACACCTTTGGGACACCGATTTACCACCTAACAAGTTAAGAGGTGAAAAAGCAAAATGGAAGAAACTCTAGCACCACTACTGTTTTTCCTTGTAGTAGGAGGACTCTGCGGCTACTTTGCAGGCAATCTGATCAAAAGAGCATCCGGCAGAGCATTAAGCATTGGAATCATCGCATTTGCATTGGTAGCGTTGGCTTACACGGGCACGTTAGACGTGAATGTGGAATCAATAAGTGCCAACATAGCAAACGTCTCTAACATTCTTGCCACTTTAGGAATTTTAGCTCTTGCGTCCAGTGTTCCTTTCTTGGTTAGCTTTGTTGCTGGTTTATTCATCGGATATAGAAGGTACTGATTTTTTCCAAGCAGTACCTGTTATTTTCTTTCTTAACATAATTCAAAGTAGGCGCGATGAACGGTGCAGTTCAGGCGTCGAGTTACAAAGTCAAAAATTGTAGAAAAACTCCAAATTCTTCAAATTTATTGAATTGTGGCAAATTTTAACTTTTTTTTGAAAAAAGCATTCACTTTTTGATAATGATGTAAAAATATAATTTTGATTAATTAAAAAAATGATAAAGGTAACACTATCAATAATACAACATTTCAGGCATAAACTTGTTAAAAAATCACCAAAGAACATCTCAAGCAAGGAATTGATATAAATCAAGTAAAATTATATTTTTGATTATTTTATACGTATAACCGGCAGTTATAACAAACGTAATATACCCCAAATGTGCAAAGAAAAATCCGAGATACGCGCAAGGCGCGAGTCTCTAAAAAATGAAAAGTGAAAAAAATGGAAAAACTAAAAATTAAAACATTATTAACAACGATTCTAATATTGACAATAACACTAGCAGCAACAACAAGCATTACTTTTGGCCAAGAAATCAACTATCAGCCTGACATGGGAACAGTAACACAAGCTGCTCCCAGCTACATGACCGAAGAAAACAGTGTATATACTGCAGCAGCTGAATATGGCAATTTACTCAACGAAGACTATGCTTGGTTTAACCCCCACGGTGGCAACAGCGAAAGAAATGGATTTAATCCGGGACCCGCGCCTGACAGGCCGGACGTACTTTGGAGAACACAAAATAACCCCGTTCCAAAGGTCATTCTAAAAGATACAATACTTGGGTCAGCCGATGGTGTTGTCAATCCAGTAACCAATTCATTTACTGGTGCACCTATGGCAATGGACGGCCAAATAATTGGCGAAGGCACAGTAATGTTAAACCCAGCAGTGAGCGATGATTCAGAAACGGCCATAATTTCTCTTGACCCCCACACAGGTGCAATCAACTGGGCAAGTCTAGTAAGTTACGGAGATGACCCCCCAGGAAATCCTGGAGCAAGCTTCGGTGTTGCATCATACATCTTCAGAGTTGACGACAATCACTTCTGTTCAATAGGCGGTGGTCTTAACATGTGGAGAACCGACGGAACATGGCTATGGAAGGACACCAGCGTTAGTCCTGGTGCAGTCTATCACAGCTGTTCTGTTCGATCAGAACCGGTAGGAACTCCAATGTTGTTCGGACCACAAAGCGGTAGTGCCATCGCACCATACAGCCGAGCCCTACGTGGCTGGGACCTCTCCAATCCTGAAACAGATATGGGAGAAGGAAACCGCCTCGTTTGGGAGTACATTATTGATGAGCCTGGTTCAAGTCCACTGCTAGCAGTTGACGGTGAACGAGTTTACATGGGTTCATACAGTAGTACTTCAGTCTACGCTGTAGACACAGTTACTGGCGAAAAAGTATGGGAAACCTTTGTAGAAAGCGCAATGGGCTACATGACCACTGTTGCCGACGGAAAGCTATTCGTTGGTTGTCAAAGCTTGCACATATACGCACTTGATGCAGAAACAGGTGAAGTTGTATGGCAAAATGACGACGGAGTAGCAAACCGAGCATTCAACGTCTGGAACATAAACTACGCATACGACAGAATTTACGTACACGACTTAGGCTTCGGATTAACCGGTGCACAAAAATGCTTAGATGCAGACACAGGAGAAGCACTATGGGCATCTCCATCACTGTTCTACATTGGCTATTACAGAACTGTAATTGCTGATGGAAAACTGTATGGACGACAAAGCGACTACTCAACAACAACAGGTCGAGAAGCTATTCCAACTAACTTTGTTTGTTGGGATGCATACACAGGTGAAGA
>PIXT01000150.1 GCA_003096235.1 Candidatus Bathyarchaeum sp.
ATGAAGTTCTCGTTTATTAATCCGGGTCCAAATCCTGAGTTGCCTATCGAAGATGTTAAAAAGATGGTGGGAGCAGCCCCTCCGCTTGGCATGCTCTACATAGCAAGCTATCTCAGAGAAAACGGAGTAGACATTTCTATCATCGATGAGGCGGCGCAGGGCTATTCCATAAAAGACACGCTTGATTGGGTGAAAAAAGAGGACCCCGACATTCTAGGGTTTTCCACATTGAGCGCTACCGGACGCAAAGCAGCACTTATCGCAGAAAAGGTGAAACAGGAAAACCCTAACGTCAAGATTGCTTTTGGCAACTTTTTTGCCACATTTAATGCTGAACGGATTCTGAAAAAATATCCATCTGTAGACTATATTATTCGGGGCGAAGGAGAACACACCAGCCTTGAACTGGCGCTGTGTCTAGAACGGAAAGGCGACCTGAAGAAGGTTCTAGGAATCGACTTCAGAAACAACGGACAAATAATCTCAACCCCTGATAGACCCTTAATCAAGGACATTGACTCTTTGCCCTTTCCAGACAGGGAACTTTTAGACGTTGAATACCACAACACTACCGCAGGAGTAGTTGTTGCACCAAAAAAGTTCAGCGGCTTCGTCACTTCCAGAGGCTGCGTTTTCCGTTGCCGTTTTTGTGGCTGCCGAAGATTAGCCCGAAGTCTTTGGCGCTCTAGGTCTGTAGACAACATAGTTGAGGAACTGCATCTTTTGTCCAGTCAGGGCTACAAGCAGTTTCTTTTTGTAGACGACAACTTTACCTTGAATCCTAAACGAGTCATCAAGCTATGCCGAAGGCTAAAAAACGAAAAGGTGGATGTAGAGTTTTTTGCTGAAGGCAGAGTTGATCATTGTCCTCAAGAAATGCTGCAGGAAATGGTGAGAGCCAACTGCAAAATGATCTACTTTGGGATCGAGAATGGCACTCAGAAAGTTTTGGATTACTATGATAAGCAGACAACTCCGCAGCAGGCAATGGATGCTGTTAAGAGAGCCCGAAAAGTGGGCATAGACGTGATAGTTGCTTCATTTATTGTTGGGGCGCCTCATGAAACAAGGGAGGAGATTTGGAACACCCTAAAGTTTGCGCAGAAGCTACAGGTGGACATTCCACAATTCAATATTTTAGCCACTTTTCCAGGAACAGACATCTGGGAGGAACTGAAAACTCAGGGCCTAATAGATGAAGAAAAACACTGGGAAAACGGAGTTATGGTTTCAGAAGTTTCGCCTGACGCAGTGCCCGCCCAAGAGATCGAAAAGATGATCCACGACGGATACCAAAAATTCTTCATTCGACCAGATTACATCGTCAAACAGTTAGCTAAAATCGCCAAAAGCTCCTACCGAATCAATGTTTTGCTCAACAACCTCAAAAGAGCAGAAACAGTCGCCGAAGGCATTAGAAGCGTCACATAACCTAGCTTCAGTTAATCTTTTTTCAGAAAATCCAAACACAATAAACCTTAGTTATTTCTCAGATATTTACTCAACTCAATAATGAGTGGTGGGCCGAGCAGGATTTGAACCTGCGACCTCAGCCGCGTAAGGGCTGCATCCTACCGAACTAGACAACCGGCCCGTTCTTCCAACAGTATGATTCAAACGCTTTTATAAAAACTTGGTTTGTGGTAACAGATACTTTTTTTAGCTTTCTCGTTGAACACAGTATCTTATGCGGGGTTCTCCTAGCCTGGTAGGGAGCAGGCCTGCTAAGTCTGTGGTCCGTAGGGCCACGCGGGTTCAAATCCCGCACCCCGCGCCATTTCTCTCTAAAAATTTTGTCGCGCTTCACAAGTGTTTTTAGTGTTCTTTAACGAATAATGGATGTGATGTTTCGTACACGCAGAAAAGCTAACCGTTACAGGAATTTTGGGTTACTGTTATTTTTAGTGAGCTGTTTATTGTTCTTTCTGGGTTTTGAAACTGGTCGTTTTGTCCTTTTTTTGGTTGGTTTTGGGTTTTTGTTTGGCACGTTTCCTTTGTTTCGAAAGTATAACATCTGGAGAGCAGGGGCAAAGGGTGAAGAAAAGGTCGCAAAATGTTTAAAGTCTCTGCGTGGCAGGTATCGCGTTTTTCATGATGTTGTGCTTCCCCGAACTAGAGGGGACATAGATCATGTGGTTGTTGGTCCAAGCGGGGTTTTTGTTATAGAAACAAAAAACAATAATGGCACAATTAGTTGCAATGGCGATTCGTGGAGTCAATGGAAAACTGGAAAAAAAGGTGGCAGTTACAAAGGAAAAATTGGGAGCCCAAGCAAACAAGCAAAAAGAAACGCAGTCTTACTTGCCAACTTGGTAGGACGGCGTCTCCATACGCGTTTTTTTGTACACGCAATAGTTGTGTTTGCCAACAAAAAAGTCAAGCTGAACATAAAAAATCCCACAATTTCTATTCTTCAACCCCATGAGCTTTGTGGCTTCATAGAGGATTTTCGTTCAAGTCTTAGCGCCAAAGACCAGAAGCAATTGGCTGAGCTAATACACGCTTATTCTCGTTATAACTGACCGTGAGGACCTTTTTTGTACGTTGCTTATGTTCTCATTAACGATAACCTGTAATTCTGGGAGAAAACATTGGATTTTGTTGATGCTTTTGTATCCACTATATGCATTTTAATGATAACTATTATGTACATATTTCCTTATTTTTTACATGTATATTGAAAGTTTCATGACCTTCCAACTGCACGGACATCTTCCACTCTGATCCACGGAGCAACTAGTTGCCCTAGTTTCCTGACGTTGCTGCCAAGAGCAGAAACATTCTTTAGTACATCAAAGAAGACGCCAGTTAACATAACATCCCGCACCGCATACGCCACACTTCCATTCTCTATCTTCCACGCTGGAGTAGCCACAACAGAAAATTCGCCACTCTCTGGATTGCTGCTATGAGCACCCTGAACACCATACACTATCAAGCCATCATTAACCTCGCCTACAAGCTCCTCAGCCGATTTGTTTCCTTTCTGGAACGTGAAGTTATTTGCCGAAAGAACAGGCGTAGACGCGTAAGAGGCGCCTCCTGATCTGGAAGCGTTTCCAGTGCTCTTTACTCCAGCCTTGTTTGCCGTGTAATTGTCATACAAGAAATTCTTCAGAACACCCTTCTCGATAACCGCTGTTTTCTGGCACGGAACACCCTCATCATCAAACTTGCTTGTCAAAAGCCCACCCTCAAGAAGCCCATCATCATGCACAGTAACAAGCTCTGAGGCAACCTTTTGTCCAATCTTATCCTTAAACGCAGACCGCTCCCTTTGAACATAATCCGCCTTAACCGCATTAATCAAAGTGTAATAAAGAAGCGAACGAAACGCAGCCTGAGTGAAAATCACTGGAAAAACTCCCGACCCAATCTTTCTAGCTTTAAGGGCAGAAACAGCCTGTCTTGCAGCCTCGGTTCCAACTCGGTTAGAGTCAATATCATAAACTCTTTCTGCATTCATTTCGTAGCATGCCGGAGTCACATCCGAGCCATCTCTTGCAATTGTCTCTATGGAGCAGCCAACCGCAGTTCCTATATCCCACGTTTCAATGCCACAAGAATTAACGACAACCGTGCTGCCCACAGATTTTGCCACTCCTCCATCAACTGCCAAAACCCGTTTATCATACTCTCCAACTGAGCTTAGCATATCAGAGGCTATGTCCGTTAATTCATCGGAAGACAGGTTCACTATTCTCTTGTCGTAGGTGCCTTTAGTTTCAGCAAAGTTTCTGGGGCTGGGAAACTTAACCCAGTTCTTGTCTGGTTTGCTTGCTTTAGCCGCTCTAGCTGCTCTTTTTGCAATATCTTCAACAGATTTGTTTGTTAACGTGTTTGTATACGAGAAACCAACTGCCTTGCTGTAAACAGCTCTTACTCCTAAGCCCTGATCACTACTTTTGATGCTTCTGACGATTTGTCCTCTTTCAATGTTTATCGAAGTTCCACTGCTTATGCTAATGAATGCCTCAGCCTCTTGTGCGCCGCTCCTAAGCGCAAAGTCAACTGCCCTCTTACCAAAACTGATCAATTCTTCAGGTTTATGCTCCGCCACCAATGGTCACCTCTCCTACCCGTATGTGTGGTCCGCCATCACAGATGAATGCTGTTTGTCCCTTGCCGCATCTTCCAGACCACAACTCAAAATCTTTGCCAACCGCATCCACCTTACGCAAAGTCTCAAGAGTATTCCCGCTTATGGAAGCGCTTCTAACGGCATCTCCTAGTTTGCCTTTAACAATCTCGTAGGCTTCCTGTATGCCCACTTGGAATGTTCCATCCAAGTTTGCCTGACCGCCCCGAAAACTCTTAAGATAATAACCAAAATCAACATCCTCGATAAGCTCCTCAAAACTGCTGTCGCCTGCCTCAAGGTACGTGTTCCGCATCCTAATAATGGGCTCAACCCTGAAGTCTTCGGCTCTGGCATTGCCTGTGGGTTGCATGTCAAGTTTCTGGGCGGTTTCGCGGCTATGCATTAATCCAGTTAATGTTCCCTTTTCAATCAAAGCCGTTTTTTGTGTTCGAACTCCCTCATCGTCATACTTGAATGACCCAAAAGCTCCTTCAACTGTGCCGTCATCATAAACTGTAACCACATCAGAAGCAATCTGTTTTCCCAGCTTGTCATAAAGAACAGACCCAGACAATGTGAGGTCTGCTTCTGCTAGATGCCCCATAGCTTCATGAATAAAAACACCAACAACGTTTGGACCTATAACCGCTGGAAAAGTTCCCCCTTTTGGGGTTTTAGCTTTAAGCTGTTCTACTGCCCGCTTCGCAACCATAGTTCCCACCTTTTCTGGGGTTTCCGTGTCAAAGACTTCGTAGCCTGCCGTGGAACCTATCTCTTCTCTTGCTGAAGCAAAAATGCTGTCCTGTTTTGCTGAGGCAAGAATCCGCGACCAAACATACAGTTTATCCTGTTCTATGTATGATCCGTCACTGTTAACAAAGTAGCTTTTTCCTGTCACATCCAAGTAGTTGATGGTGCAGCTCCGTATTCTGCTGTCACAGCCAAAGGCGGTTTTATCCATCGCCAAAACGTTTTCGATCTTTTGCTCCATCGAAACATCCCGAGGATTCTTCCTAGAATTAGCCACTACCTTATCTTGGACAGCTTTTACCTCAGCAAGCTTCACAGGAGATTTAACGTGGAGACTAGCCGCTTTAGCTAACTTGACCGCTTCATCAACAGCTTTTGTTAGCAGTTTAGGTTCAAGTTTTCCAAGAGACACAAAGCCCCACGCGCCATTAACTAGGGCTCTGACGCCAGCGCCGTTTTCTGTTCCCTCTTTTGCTCCTTCAACTGTGCCGTCCTTGGTTGTTAAAAGAGTCTTGAAA
This sequence comes from Candidatus Bathyarchaeum sp., assembly GCA_003096235.1. The sequence goes on from PIXT01000150.1 coordinate 5,350, forward strand.
AGGCTTTGTGCCCGAACTTCAACATATTCTGCGTCTAGACTCCTGCCATGATCAATTGTCTTAGCTAGAATGTCCTTCAAAACGCACTCATCCTTTGTATGCTGATTAAGATTTAGTTCAATCTTAAAACTGTATGCAATTACATGAAGTCTGACATGCTCTTTTGTTTGGGCTTTTGATGTGCAACGTTTTCTTGTTTTTCTTCAAAGATTGCAAGCTCCCCATACACGCCATCATATCCGGGGATTACTTTGGCTTTTTCTTCTCTAACCCGAACAATCGCCTCCGCAATCTGAGGCTCAACAATCTTGCGCATTTCTTCTTTAGATGCATCCATTAGCACAGTGTATTCGTCGCCAAACTTTGCTACCAGAGGGTTGTAGATATTCCAAACTTTTTTGGCTCCGGGGTAGCTGACGCCCAAAACTGCTTTGATTATCTCGGAGAGAGGTAGCAGCCGTTTGTAGCCTATAGTGTTTTGTGGGGTGTAGTCGGCGGGTCTGTCGGCTAGTTCTTCTATTCGTTGGTCTACTCCTCGGGTGAGTTTTCTGCCACATGATGGACAACGATTTCCGTATTTTATTGCTTCTTGGGGTGGAAGCGATATGTTACATTTTCTGTGACCTGTCCAATGGTACTTGCCGTATGCGGGGTTGGTTTCTATAGTGTATTTGAAGCGTTTGCCGTCTTTTTTGCGGAGCGTATCAATCACTTCACTGTATGCTACATTGTCTAATTCAAAGACGTTAGCTTCTCTTCCAATTCTCCAAGGCCAGTGGCTGTGACAGTCGCTGTTAGAAATCAAAGTAAACCTGTCTAGGGCGCTTAGTCTCCAGTTCATAGGCGGATCTGAAGAAAGCCCTGTTTCCAGTGCATGAATATGCTTTGTCATATCTTCATAGCAGTCTTCTACAGTGTCAAAGCCGCTAAACGCCCCAAAAAGACTAAACCACGGAGTCCAAACATGAGCAGGAACAACTTCGTTTTCGTCTGAAACCTGCATGACCTCCTCCACAAGCTGTGACGCAGTCATATCCAAAAATGGTCTGCCGTCCACGGCAAGGTCGCCATACCTCTTTAGCCTGTCATTGATTTGTGTTGCAGTTTCAAGGCTGGGCGTAAAAAGGACGTGATGTATTCTTTTGTTTTTTTCGTCAACATTAAATGATGTGCAGACTTCGGCGGTTAACATGTAGCGGACAGGCGACTCTGGATGCTTCGCAGAGCCGTAGAGGTTGGTATCCGATACTTCTGTTAGTTCTTCAGACAATTCGTTAAACCATTTTGGGTGAGTGAAGTCTCCTGTGCCCACAAGTTTTAGCCCTTTTATTTTTGCATAACGGGTTATCTCTGTTATGTCCATGTTCTGGCTTGTAGCACGGCTAAATCTGCTATGAATGTGAAGATCAGCAACTACTCTCATGTTTTTCCCTTGACCTTACAGTTTTTTGTTCTATTTGTTCACTTCCGTTTTCTGGAGAATAAGTTGTTGTCTTTTTGACAGACATATTCAAAGCCTACTTCAAGCAGTTCCTTGGTTTCTTTTAGGCTTTCTTATATTTTAATGTGAAAGTTATCTGTGTTTTTTGTGAGAATTAGTTGTGTGAAAACAAGTAAATAAGTGGTTGAAGCCAGTATAAAGACTAATACATGCAATAAGATGCCGTGTGTGAGTTTGGAATGAAAAAAATTTTTGCCCTATGTTTAATCCTTCTTTTCGTGGTAACATCTGTGGTTATTAGCGTTTTTAATCAAACAACCGTTAAAGTTGACTTGGAAGGCATCGATATTTATGTCGTTACGCATGTTAATGATGAATTGGAGCCAGAGGTAATCAGGTCTATGCTTGATGACCTTGAGGTTGTTACTGGAGTTCAGTTGTGTGTTTGGGTGGGAGATAACAACACAGGTGCTATTTGGGATGCAAAAGGCAGGCTTGAAAGGTGGATAAAAGAGTTTGATGACTACAAAATTGTGATACAGTGTGATTATGCCTTTTACGAAAAACATGCTCGTTATCAGTATCCTTTTTGGGTGTATGATGACACAGAAACGATGAGTCAAACATGGTACAATAACTGGTACGGCAATCTGAGCGAAGTACTAAATCAGTACCCAAACGTTGTGTTAATGGTGGGCTTTAATGAACCCTACAACCATTTTGCAACAAAAGAACTGACACACACAATCCTAAAACGGGAATACTTGACATGGAAAAATGTGAGTAACATCCCCTTCAGCACCGAGTTTTTGATGCCCAGAATTTATTGGGCAGATTATTGGGGCTTTCCAGAAAACCTTACTGTTGAAGATGATTTGGTGCCCTTTTGGAGCAACTACTCCGACTATATAGGAGTCAATTTGTGGGCATACAATCAGCCGCCTCAGTATGGGTTTTCTTCAGGAACATATGAACGAGCAATACAGGCTGTAGAGCTTTGTAAACTCTATTCAGAGGAACTAGGGAAACCAATTCACGTGAACGAGTTCCCTGCATGGAGCTGTAACGCTTTCAAATACACTTGCGAAAACGTGTGCAACTACCCAAACATTGGGCAAGTCTATCAGCTGTGGTACTGGTGTGATTCTGAAGAAATACACTATGACGGCTGGACCTATGGACTCTATAACGTTGACCAAAAAACACACAAAGCAAGCAGAGTAAACCCCTCATGGGCAGTCTTCAACGAAGTGCTAATTCCTAACTAACCTGTTATGTTGTGGCTTGTGGACTAGCACCTTGTTTTTAAGTATTCATTCGTCTTTTTCGAATAGTAAATAGTGATTAATTTCTGTCCCTCGTAGTTGAGCCGTAGAGTATGTATGAAGACTCCAACCATTGCTTTGAAATTCCTCAATTGTTTTTCCAACACTTTTGTGATGCGTAACCTGCACGCATTCCCATATCTTCAAACCAATCACCTCAATAATCTCTGAAACTTACTCTCTTAAATTAGATTTATTCAAAACTACCACTGACACAAAAAATGGTTTAACAAAAAAAGAGTTTACCGGGGAAAATCTTCCCCGTGCTAACTTAGCGCCTAGTTATTGGAGGTACTGCTGTTGTTTTTTTGCAGATGATGGCTTTATTTTTTCTAGTGTTTTCTCGAAGTCTTTCATGCTGATTTTTAGGCCTTTGAGCTTTTCTTTCGCCTTCTCCAGCGTCTTACTTTTGGCTATGTGCTCTTTGATGACCAGCAACGAAGCTGTGTTAGCTAACGAAGCCAAGTCCGCTCCAGAGTATCCATCAGTCTTTTCCGCCAGCACATCTATCTTCACATCGTCAGCTAGTGGCTTTTTCTCCAAATGAATCTTCAAGATAGCCTTTCGTGCCTCCAAGTCCGGAACTGGAACATTCAACAGCCTGTCAAATCTTCCGGGACGCAACAACGCTGGGTCAACAATGTCTAACCTGTTTGTTGCACCAATCACAACAACATCCTTCAACTCTTCCAATCCGTCTAGCTCGGTCAAGAATTGGCTGATTACACGCTCGGTTACCTGAGAACCTCCACAACTTGAGCCTCTAACAGGAGTTATCGAATCCAACTCATCAAAGAATATGATTGTAGGCGCTGCTTGCCTTGCCTTTCTGAACACTTCTCGTACCGCTTTTTCGGATTCTCCAACCCACTTGCTCAAGACTTCGGGACCTTTGATGCTGATGAAGTTTGCTTCACTTTCGTTAGCTGCTGCTTTCGCTAGTAGAGTTTTTCCTGTTCCTGGCGGACCATACAAGAGCACTCCTTTTGGTGGAGCAGTATTCATGTGCGCAAAGATTTCGGGGTACTTTAATGGCCATTCTATTGCTTCTTGCAGTTCCTCTTTAACTTCTGCTAAGCCGCCGATGTCTGTCCATTTGACGTTAGGAACCTCAACTAGTACTTCCCTCATGGCAGACGGCTCAATCTCTTTGAGCGATTCTTGGAAGTCGTTCATGTCAACTATGATCTTGTTGAGTATCTCCGCTGGCACGCTCTCCGCTTCAAAGTCTATTTCTGGCAGTATTCGTCGAAGAGCATGAATAGCCGCCTCTTTGCTTAGTGCCTCTAAGTCTGCGCCAACAAAACCGTGAGTAACATTAGCTAAACGAGTCAAATCTACATCCTCTGCTAGGGGCATTCCTCTGGTGTGAATCTGCAACACTTGAAGCCGCCCATCCTTGTTGGGCACTCCAATTTCTATCTCTCTGTCAAAGCGTCCGGGTCTTCTTAATGCTGGATCTAAAGCGTTTGGTCTGTTGGTTGCTCCTATAACCACAACTTTGCCTCTGCCTTGAAGTCCATCCATCAGCGACAAAAGCTGCGAAACAACCCGTTTTTCCACTTCACCTGTTACTTCCTCTCTTTTGGGCGCTATCGAATCTATCTCATCAATGAAAATGATGCTCGGAGCGTTTTCTTGAGCGTTATCAAAGATCTCTCGGAGTCTTCCCTCGCTTTCGCCATAAAATTTGCTTATTATTTCTGGACCGCTTATGCTTGAAAAGTTCGCGTTTGTTTCACTAGCTACCGCTTTTGCCAGTAACGTTTTACCTGTTCCAGGTGGTCCATGAAGTAGTACACCTTTTGGTGCTTCTACACCTAAACGTTCAAACAGTTCTGGGTAACGCAACGGAAGTTCAATCATTTCACGTACTTTTTTGATTTCATCAGTTAAACCGCCGATGTCTTCGTATGATATTCGGGGAATCTCTGTTGCCAAAACTTTTGCTGGTTTGTCGCTTAAGACAATCTGCGTAGACTGAACTACAATGACTGCGGCTGCTGGTGGCTGAACTCCTGTTACCATCAGGTTTACTCTGCGCCCCATGATCAGCAGGGGTATTAGATCGCCTCTGGATATGACTCGGTTTTCCAGAATCTGTTTTAGGTATTCTTCTACTCCTCCGCCTATTCGTAGCGGCTCTGTGGGTGCAATGGTGATCTTTTTTGCTTCTTTTGCTTCAACTTTTTTAACCACAACTTTTTCGTCTATTCCTGCGCCAGCGTTGTTTCTGGTATACCCGTCTATTCGGATGATACCTTTACCTGTGTCTTCTTGGTATCCTGGCCAGTATATTGCTACAGTTTTTTTCTTTCCGTGGATTTCAACAACATCTCCAGCGGAAAGTTCAATCTCAGAACTGATTTTTGGGTCAATTCTGGCTATTCCGCGACCCACATCGCGAGATTGGGCCTCGGTTACACGTAAAGAAACTTGTGACATAACATATCACCTCGTTTTTTATTATTAATCTACAAGTCCTACCTTTTTCTTGGTTGATTATTACATATAAATATTACCAATTTCCCATATTCATTTGATGTGCTAAAAAAATGAAGTTTACACACAACAAACACTTTTAGGAATTAATTCAACACTCGCACATTTAATCTATTCTGCTAAATGCCCTGCTGTCTGCACCAACATTTTTCCTTTAATTTTATCATCCAAACCTCAGATGCCGCATTGAATTGGTTTTTTTAATTAACTTTAGTTCAGTTTTTAGCTGCTTTGCCCGAACATTGTTTGGTTTAGTTGACGTTATGGTTTCCGTTACCTTTGTGGACTGTTTTTGACCATCTATGGCGCTTTTTTCCTGTAATCTTAGAGAAACACAGGTCAATGAATGCCTTTGTGCAGATTAACACATTCAAAGTAAACGTCAAAAACAGCATGGGAATCAGCCAACATATCCTGTTTCTGCCATCTAAATATGCTCCAATTCCAACCTCAAAGAAGGGCGCAAAATTTCCCACAGAACTATAAAACGAAATAGGCACCATCATCCAAAGAACATTCACCCATTCAACTGGCTCAATCAAAAACAGAACTGCGCCAAGAATCCACGCCAAAGTAGCCAAGATGGGAACAAAATAGACATTAAGAAGCAAGAAGCCATCAAGCCGTTCTCGTCGGCTCATATTCTTACTCTTGACGACTGACCATGTGTGCCTGAATGCGCACTGCATGTGACCTTTTGCCCATCTGGAGCGTTGTTGCCAGTAAGAGCCCCAGTTTTCAACTGCTTCCTCGTAGCAGTCAGCATCGTTAACGTATTTGACTTTCAATCCTGCAAGATAGATTCTAAATGTCAGGTCTGTGTCTTCTGCTAGCATGTCTGGGTCCCAGCCTCCAAGTGTTTGTATTAGGCTTTTTTTGAATCCTCCTACGGTTCCGCCGAATTGGGAGACAAGTTCTAGTTCGTTTCTGGCGAACTGGTCTACTCTGTAGCCTCCTGTTCTTTCTAGGGCAACAAGTCTTGTAACTATGCTGTCTGGCTCGTTTAGAACTGTGACTCTTCCTTGTACTGCTCCAACTTTGGGGTCTTTGAAGGATTTTGTGAGTTTTTCGATTATGTCTCTTTGGGGATAGTAATCGGCGTCAAAACAGTAGACTATTTCTCCAGAGACATGTTTTAATCCGTAGTTTAGTGCTTCTGGCTTTCCTTTTCCGCCCTCAGTTTGGTTTCGTTGAATAAAATGTATGAATTTGTGGTTTTTGGCAAACCTCTTTGCTTTCTTGCTTGTGCTGTCTGTGGAAGCGTCATCTATTACGATTACTTCAAATTTTTCTTTTGGGTACGTTAATTCTGTCATTCTTTGGAGGACTCGTTCAATTACATGTTCTTCGTTGCGGGCAGGGATCAGAACTGAAACCGTGGGTTCGTATGTTTTTGAGTTAACGTTTTTTGGCTGTTGTTCGTTTTTGTGGTATAATGCGGCAAGCGTGAATATGTAGTGTCTTGTGAGATAGGCTGTGATTAGGGCAACTAGTGCCACGAAGGCTATGCTCAGAACCCAAATCAATCTTTTTCCAGCCTTTCTGCTTTTGTTTTGTATGCTGTCATCATTGACAGGCTAATTGACCACACGGCTACTATCCATACAAAGTCGATTAGAGGTCTGGTGACTAGAAACATTATCTTGAATGTGTCTGTGTTCAGAAATAAAATAGCGTCTTCCAATAAAACCTGAATGCCATGCCACAAAATGCCGACTTGATTTCCTACTATTAGTAGAACAACTTTGCGGCGAAGAGGACCTTCCAAAGGGAATATGAGAAACAAAAAAAGAATATTAAAGAAAATTATTGAAAACAGTGCAGACAGGTCAAAACTACTGATTAGTTGAACCTGGAAAAAGATTACCACAGTCACTATTGCTGAGCCAATCGCTAAGTGACCAAAATTTGGTCTCAGTTTTAGCTGACCCTGTCTATTTTCGTTGCTTGCCATAAGCGTCCCCGTGCGCATTTTCGGCAGTTTTGCATAAATATGTTGTTGAACAGAAACAAACCGTTTAATTCATTTAGCTACTTTGACAATTCTGGTGCAAATTTTTATGAGCCTAAAAAACAGAATAGCTCAGCTTACAACCAAGCCTGAATCAAAGCTGCTGGTTTATAGTTTGTAGCCCATTTTTCTGAGGAACTCTTTTCTGGCGGAAACATCTTTTTTTGTTTCTATTCCTTTAGTTTTGTATCCGTCAATGACGCCTAGTATTCCTCTGCCCTGCTCAGTTTCAGCAATTATGACCTCTAATGGGTTAGCTGTTGCTGCATGTATTGTGCAAACTTCGGGCACCTGCTTAATTTTGCCTAGAACATTTATGGGATATGCGTTTTTGAGGAAGATAATGAAGCTGTGTCCACATCCTAGCTTAGACGCATTGTTTGCTGCCAGCGTCTTTAGTTCTTCATCATTGCCCTCTACTCTAACTAGGCATGGTCCAGATGCTTCACAAAATCCCACCCCAAACTTGATGTCTGGAACAGCATTGACTAGTGCTTCGTAAATGTCTTCAACTGTTTTGATGAAATGAGACGTGCCCAAGATTACGTTGCAGTTCTCGGGCAACTCAACTTTAACTGTTTCAAGTTTCACGCAAACCTGCCCCCGTATTTCTTTGCATTTTTTACCTAAAATAATTTCGAAGAAACCATTAGCTATCTGCTTGATTTGTTCTTTTATTCCCACTCTATTGTTGCTGGCGGCTTATGGGTTATGTCATACACAACCCGCGTTACCTGAGGCAACTCGTTAGTTATTCTCGTCGAAATCCTTTCCAGCACATCATAAGGAATCCTAGCAAAACCCGCTGTCATAGCTTCCTTGCTTTCAACAATTCTGACCGCAACAGTGTAACCGTAGGCTCTGGAATCGCCTTTCACTCCGGTGCTCTTTGTCTGGGTTAGCGCCGCAAAATACTGCCACAAACACTCTCCAAGACCAACCTTCTCAATTTCATCTGTGACAATTTTGTCGGCTTTCCGCACAAGCTCCGTTTTTTCTTTTGTTAATTCGCCGATGACTCTTACTGCCAAGCCTGGACCTGGAAACGGTTGCCTGGTAACAAGTTCGTTTGGTAATCCCATAATCTTTGCGACTTCTCTGACTTCATCTTTGTATAGGTCTCGTAGGGGTTCAATTATTGCCTTGAATTCTATGTCTTCGGGTAAGCCTCCCACGTTATGGTGGGTATTTATTGTGACCGAGTGCTTCCTGAAGCCTGACTCGATTCTGTCAGGGTAAATGGTTCCTTGGATAAGATAATCTGCAGCTATCTTTCTTGCTGCTTCCTCAAAGACCCTGATGAATTCCTCTCCGATAATTTTTCGTTTTTTCTCAGGATCAACAACGCCCACAAGCCTCTTAAAAAAACGTTCCTGAGCATGAATCGCAACAACATTAACGCCAAGCCTCTTGAATGTCGTTTCAACATATTCTGTTTCGCCAAGGCGCATAAAGCCATGGTCAACATAAATCGCCAAAAGCCGTTCTCCAATCGCCTTAGCCGCCATGAACGTAGCTACACTAGAATCTATTCCCCCACTCAACCCAATTATGGCAGTTCCTTCACCGACAGTTTCTCTTATTTCCTTGACTGCCTTGTCGACTAGAGATTCGGGTCTCCAGTTTGCTTCACACTTGCAAACCTCAAAAATGAAGTTACGTAGCATTTTCACTCCGTTTTCTGTGTGAACAACCTCAGGGTGCCACTGAAGACCATATATCTGCCGTGTTTTGTGACGAAAAGCTGCTGTTGGGCAACTTTCTGTGTAAGCTAGCACCTCGTAATCTTCAGGAAGCTGGTAAACTGTGTCGCCGTGGCTCATCCAAACTTTCTCTTTTTGCTCAAGCTCCTTGAGGACGCCCACAGGCTTAGAGACATTAACGTATGCTATTCCATACTCCTTTGTTTTTCCGGGCTTCACCTTTCCGTTAGAAAAATATGCTATCATCTGATGCCCATAACACAACCCAAGAATGGGAATGCCCATCTCCAGTATTTGTCGATCAAACTTTGGCGCATCAGTCTCGTAAACGCTCCATGGACCCCCAGACAAAATTAAGCCCTTGACATTCATGGTCTTGTTCAGTTCATCTATTTCTTGTGGAGTTATGTCGCAGGGCACTATTTCGGAGTACACCTTGTGTTCTCTGATTCTTCTGGCAATCAAATTGCAGTATTGTCCCCCAAAGTCCAGCACCAAAATAGCATCATGTTTCATGGGCTATCCCTACATCATGCCTTAATGCCTGAGCCAATCTTTTAAAGGCTTCTTTAGAAAACAAAAAACGAACTGTGCCCTTCTTGGTTGAAAGAGTATGTTTGTTGAGTACCCGTTATTCACACGTTCTTTCAGCATATTTGTAGGCTAATAGCTGTTCATTGGTGAAAACAGTATTTTTTCTGAAATTTTCTAGCACAGCACACGTTTGCCTCCAAAAGTTCACACTATCATTAGTAGACCTCTAACATCCGTCATCTGAGTTGTTTGTTGTTTAGATTCGGGTCATTTCTTCGATTGGAACAAAACAGTGCGGAGCAAATGTGACTGTTTGTTCTCCGTCTTCTACCATGGCTGCTCCGGGGAC
>PIXT01000151.1 GCA_003096235.1 Candidatus Bathyarchaeum sp.
GAACTGGTGTGGTGAATCATGAAGTTACAGGAGACAGCCATGGGCGTCATCTTGGATGTGCACGTTAAGCCAAACGCGAAAGTTTTTCAGCTAAAAATCGAGGGGGATGAACTTGTGGTTATGTGTCGTGAAGCTCCAGTCAAGGGCAAAGTCAACAAGGAACTGCTGAAACAGTTTTCTAGGCTCTTTGGTCACAATGTTGAGCTTGTGTCTGGCTTTACGTCACGGCAAAAAAGGTTTCTTGTCAGCGACATCACTGCAGAGGATGTTAACCGAATCTTGGCTTCTGCATCGAATAGTCAATAGTTTGATGTGTGCTTGTGCAGTAACTATTTAAAAGCTGAAACGGACGCTTCTTTTAATGGTTTGATGCTCCCGTTGAACATTGTGCTAGCGTCTATTTGGGGTGAAGAATGTGGTTAAGTCTAAATCCGTTGCTGCCAAGCTTTCAGAAGAAGAACTGGATTACTATTCACGGCAGGTTGTTATGGCGGACATGGGTTACAATGCGCAGCTGAAACTGAAGAACTCTAGGGCTTGCTTGGTGGGTGTGGGCGGTTTAGGTTCTCCTGCTGCGAAGCAGTTGGCTGCTATGGGCGTTGGGCATCTGCGGATTGTTGACCGGGACGTTGTGGAGTTGACTAATTTGCATCGTCAGAACCTCTACGGCGTTGATGATGTGGGTTATCCGAAGGTTGAGGCTGCCGCCAAACGGTTACGTAACCTGAATCCTTACATTACAGTTGAGCCGCTTCCGCTCTCAGTAACTGTAAGTAACGCTGAGGAGCTTGTCAGGGGCATGGATGTTGTAGTGGATGGCTTAGACAGCATGAAAGCCCGCTACGCAATTAACAGAGCCTGCATCAAACTTGGCGTACCCTATGTTTTCGGAGCCGCAATAACAACCACAGGAAACGTGTCTACAATAGTTCCCGGAGAAACGGCGTGCCTCGAATGCTTCTATGGCAGCCTTGATGACAAAAAGTTGCCTAAATGTGGCGTGGTTGGTGTGCATCCATCTCTGGTGAATATAATCGCAAGCCTAGAAGTCAGCGAGGCAATCAGGATACTCACAGGAAAGCAGCCACGTTTGGTTAACAAGCTTCTCAACTTTGACTTGGATGAGCTGGAATTCAACGAGATTAACCTCCAAAAAGTTGACCGTTGCCCAGTCTGTGGTTCACAGCCTTCAGGTTTTTCTCGGTCACTAGAGCATGAGCTGGTGGAGGAAATCTGTGGACGCAAAGGAAAAAAGGTGTTCGTTATTGTTCCAGAAGAAAACTTGGACATTAATCTCCTAGACCTGAAGAACCACTTGACCAAGAAAGGGTTTCACCTTGATGTTGAAGGCAAACTTGGAGTAACTTTTGTTTTCCAAGATGTTAAGGTGAACGTCATGAAAAGCGGAGTCACTATCCTCGAAGGAATCAAAGAAAAAGATGAGGCACTCAAGCTTTTCAGCGAATTAACGGGATGCTGATGCTGCGAGTTTCACGAGAAAAGGCTGTTTTCAACAATCTTCTGTTATTAGTCTTCTAATATGGATGCTATAGCTTTTGTAGTAAGTTTATGTTTGTGTTCATAGTCCTAACAGTAATTTGGTTCAAAGTTTATCAGTTTATGTGGTGAATCATATGGATGTATTTTGTGCTATTAAAAAAAGGCGAAGTATCCGAAAGTTTACATCTGAATCAGTGTCTGAGCACCAAATCGAACAACTTATGGAGGTTGCACAACTAGCACCGTCAGGATGCAATGTTCAACCTTGGCGTTTCTTAGTGGTTAAAGACAAGCACTTAAAACAGAAATTGTGTGCAGCATCTTTTAACCAAAAATTTGTTGAAGAGGCTCCCATAATTATTGTCTGTTGTGGTGACCTTTCTTCATGGAAAAAAACCAAACAGCACACCCAAGAACTGTTAAGCGTTAGAGACGTTCATCTCAATAAAGAAACTGAAGAAGCTCTAATGGACAGAGTTAACCGAGCAGTTCTAGCGAAGATGCAAGAAAGAATTTCATCAACTTTACTGAATGTTGCTATTGCCATCGAACATATTGTTTTGGAAGCGGTTGAACTTGGTTTAGGTTCTTGTTGGGTCAGACTTTTCGATGAGAACCAAGTAAAGCAGTTATTACATTTGCACAAAAATCTTTGTGTAGTGGCACTTCTTCCGATAGGTGTCCCTGACGAAGAACCCGATGTCAGACCTAGATTGCCATTGTCAAGCATTGTATTGCCTGTGACACCTAAAGCTGCTAAGAGACACCAAATAAACTGCCACACAAGAAAGTGACAAAGAAAAAAGCAAAAACTGAGAAACATAATAACTGGAAGAAACATACCGAAAATCTAATGCGATAATCGGAAAAAGGAACAGGTTTGGGTTTTTGGTTAAATCTTCTCTGAGTTTTAGCATAAATTTACTTCCAAATATGTTCAGTGTTAGCCCAAATTTATAAAAACTAAAAGGATGCTATTTCTGATAAAATAGTTAAAGGGAGTCAAGCTGCTCGTGAATAAGATACTTGTTATAGGATCATTATCTCACGAGGAAACAGACAATATTGAATGGACACAGCCCTTTTGCGACATAGAAAAATATGATTCCCTGATAATTGACCTTACTTCATTTCCAAAAGATTACCCGCAAACACTCTTCACAAACATTGGAATACTGAAAAGGACGTCTCGTCTCTTCATTCGAGACAGCAAAGAAATCTTTTGCATAATGGAAAAACCCTTCAAAATATTGTTCAAAGAAATTCCTCTAAACTACTCATGGATACCATTCCCACAAAAATTAACAGTTAACCCAATGCTGCTAGGAAAAACGATACACAGCACAACTGAAAGATTCGCAGATTACATCGAAAACGTCGAAAAATGGGACAGCGAACTTTTCTGGCAAACCACAGACAACTGCAGTTTTGAAACAATCGCAGTTAACAAAGCCAACAACCCAATAGCAGCTACAGTAACAATGGGCAACAGAGGAAAAATACATTTCTTGCCAAAACCAACAAAAATCAGCCCATCAAAGGCAATAAAACTGTTGACCGAGTTAGTCAATAAAGAAGAAAAAGAAGAATATCCATGGCTGCACACAATAGAAAATCCAGAACATGAACAACTAACAAAATACCGTAACCTGTTTTCGGTAGACGCCAAAAAAATCACAAAAGCAGTTTATCTGATCTTGGAAGATTTGGGCATAACAACTGCTCACACCCCTGAATTTGATATAACACGCTTGAAAGGCAGCGTTTCTGTTCAAATAATTACAGTGAAAGGAAAAGTTGAAGCAAAAAACGCTGAAGTCAACAAGGTAGCAAGGTTCATTGAAAAACAAAGAAAGAAAGGAAAAATCATAGTTGTAGCAAACACATACAAAGATTTACCAATCAAAAACAGGGCAAACAAAGAGCACATTGATTCTGCGATGAAACTTTTTTTCGAAACAAACAATACACCATTTTTGACAACCTTGAGCTTGTATAACCTCTACAAAAAAGTCATCAAAGATGAAATCAGCGTCCACGAAGCCGCCTCACTAATACAAAACCAAAGCGGAGAAATACAAATATAACAAAGTTGAGGAAAAAAACTATTTACGGGCAGTCAAGGGTCTGTATGACTTGTTTTTCATGTGGAGGTCTACTCAAGGTTATATCTTCAACGTATGCCCGTAAGGGTTCTGCTACGCTCCAAGCCTGAGAAATACAGCCCCTAGGAAGATGAGGAGCATCACCATCAAATATTTCGCTGATTGTTCCTAACCCCGCCAAAGACAACTGTGTCTGAAACAGAGGCTGCAAGAAGTGTTCAAAAGCAAACCTGCGCCAAGACTCTTCATGACGTTTTGATTTCAAAAACGCTGTAACAAAAGGTCCCAAAAGCCACGCCCAGACAGTGCCATTATGGTATGCGCTGTCGCGGTGTCCCCAGTCGCCAAGATATCGTCCCATGTATCTGGAATCAGTTTCAGGAAGAGTTTTCAGCCCATATACTCCCCACAACCGCTTCCAGACAACATCAACAACCCTTTCTGTTTTGGCGTCATCAATTATCGGAAAATCCAAAGAAGCCGCAATCAGCTGGTTTGGACGTAACGTTGAGTCTGCGCCATCCTTGTTCACTACATCAAACAAGTAGCCGTCTTTTTGGCTCCAAAACTGCTCTGCAAAGCTTTCTTTAGCATTTTTAGCCATGCTCTGATATTTTTCTGTCTTGTCAGGCTGATTGAAACGTTTTGACAAAAGCTGCATGATTTTCAGGGCGTTATACCATAGTGCTTGAATCTCAACTGCCTTGCCGTCTCTGGGAGTAACAAAACCGTCAACCTTGGCAGCATCCATCCAAGTAAGCTGTGGACCATGAGCAATCAAACCGTCCTTGTCCATGTGAATACCAAAAATTGTTCCCTCAACATGAAAATCAATTATCTGATTTAGTGTATTCCACAGTTTTTCTTGAACAAAACCAAAATCCCCAGTATACTTGACGTACTGAAGAACCGCATTAAAGAACCACAAGGTAGCATCAACAGTATTATAGAGTGGGATGTCTCCAGCCTTGTCTGAAAAACGATTCGGAATAACACCTTTACTGCAATAGTACTCAAAAGTCAACAAAATCTCTTTGGCATCCTCAAACCTTCCAGTGGCAAGCGTCAGCCCAGACAACGAAATAAGCGAGTCCCGTCCCCAATCATCAAACCACGTGTAACCCGCAATCACAGACTTTTTTTTGGTTGAAGCCCTAGACACAATAAACGAATCCGCTGCCTGTATAACCCACTTTAACCAATCGTCGAGAACTAAACCAGTGTTACGTTTGCGAAAACGTTCCAACAAAGCTTTCCGACGCTCTAACTCCTCACGATACAAACGGTCAATGTCATCTATCCCGTTACCAAAAGACGAAAAAAGACCCTGAGACTCTGCGCCATTCTTTGCAGCCACCGCAAAAACATGAAATTTTTTCGTTTCTTTGGGATTAACAGAAAAACTGAAGAATCCAGGTCTAAAGTTGTCGTCTATGCTGTTTTCGCTTCTGGAAGCATCAACCCTAAAGAACAGCTTTTCGACCCACCAGCTCTCCTCCACAAAAGAGCCGTCACTGCTTGATGACAAAACAAGGGATGAGAACGAATCTGAGGGCTCGATTGTTACTGTGTCTCCGTGAAGTTTCTGTACAAAGCTCCAGCCTATTTTGTTTTTATCTGTTGTTTTGTAGATGTGTCTTGAATTGACAAGTGGCGATACACTAATTGACACTTCCTCTTCCAGAGGGTTACTGACTTCGTAGATTACTGCGGTCACGTTCTTCATGTAAGGCATGAAAATTGTTTTTTGTAGGCTTACACCGTGCACATCATACCTGAATGTAGGAAAGGGCGCAACCATAAATTCTGAAAGAAAACTGTAGCCTTCAGGGTACATAGCGTCCCTGAACTCGTTTGCGCCCAAAGGGTAGTTTTGATTTCCGATATGCAGGGTTTCA
>PIXT01000152.1 GCA_003096235.1 Candidatus Bathyarchaeum sp.
CAGAAAGGCGATAATGTTAATACTCAAAAAGCCTCTATCAAAAAGTAAGTATCTGATTTAACTTAACAATAGTTCGGGCTAACTAGAGGCTTGACCAAAAATGAACACTATCGAAGTCAAAGAACTGACCAAAATTTTCGACAAAGAAGTTAAAGCCGTAGATGGCATAAGCTTCAACGTGCAAGAGGGCGAAATACTAGGATTTCTTGGTCCTAACGGAGCAGGCAAAACAACGACACTAAACATGCTATCAACATTACTTAATCCAACCAGCGGCACCGCAATAATAAATGGTCACGACATTCTCACAGAACCTGATGCTGTACGCCGCAGCATAGGCTACGTATTCCAAGACCCCACACTAGACATAGAATTAACAGGCAAAGAAAACTTGGACTTCCACGGTCGCCTATACGGACTTGATAAAAACTCCAGACAACAAAGAATCAAAGAAGTACTGGAACTAGTTCAACTAACTGACCGCGCCGACAACTTCGTAAAGACTTACAGCGGAGGCATGAAACGCAGACTAGAAATCGCCCGAGGACTCCTACATCACCCAAAAGTTCTATTCCTAGATGAACCAACACTAGGATTGGACCCACAAACGCGACGTTCAATTTGGGAACATATTTTGCGCCTCAACCAAGAAAAAAAAGTCACAGTCATACTAACCACACATTACACTGAAGAAGCAGATTACCTCTGCAAACGCATACTCATAATAGACTTTGGCAAAGTTGTAGTACTGGATACACCCGACAAGCTAAAAGCCCGTTTACAAGGAGACGTTGTTAGTTTACTTTTCAAAGACACAACAGCAATAGAAAAGTTTCGTCCACTATTAGAAAACAAAGAATGGGTACACAAACTCAACGTTGTCGCTTCCGGTAACAACTACGCCGCGATGAGCCGCATGATGCAAACAACAGAACAAATGCCAAGCAATGCAGGCAATGAAAACTCAACACACGAAAAGACCCCAAAACCCATTACTAAAAAACCCCAACAAGAGGTACCCGATAAAAACATACAATTTAGTGGCGAACAATGCTCAAAATGCTTGAATCTACTGCTAGATAATGGCGGACACAGAATACCCGAAATCGTCAAATTAGCCGAACAAGCAAAAGTCATTTTAGAATCTGTGGAACTGCGTAAACCTACCCTTGATGATGTCTTTTTGGCAGTAACTGGACGCAACATCCGTGACGAAGAAGGAAACTTCATGGACATGGTACGACGTCACCGAATAATACGACAAGCACGCGGAAAACCAACCAGAAGTTAAATACAACAAATTCAAGGTGAAAAATGAAATGGTGCAACCAATATCTAGACAAGCAATATACGTAGTGCTACTAAGAGAACTAAAGCGCTACTGGAGAGCAAAAGCACGAGTCATCTCATCCGTAGCCCAAAGCATCTTCTTCTTAGCAATCTTTGGATTAGGACTAGGAAGCTTTGTCGGCGATGTCGGTGACGTAAACTACCTTTCATACATGGCACCCGGAGTAATCGGCATGGGACTTTTATTCGGCTCCGTGTTCTCTGGAGTTTCAGTTATCTTTGACCGCCAATTCGGATTCATGAAAGAAATGCTGGTTGCGCCAGTCAGCCGAACAAGCATTATACTTGGAAAAATTCTTGGCGGAGCAACAACCGCAACAATACAAGGCATAATTTTGCTAACAGTAGCCGGAATCATGGGAGCATTTTCAATATCACTTGGATTCGCAGTAGGCATATTTGCGGCTATAGGCACCATGTTTATCATCACATCGGGCTTTGTTGGACTAGGCGTAGCAATCGGATCAACACTAAACGATTTCCACGCATTTCAATTGCTATCAACTTTTGTGATGTGGCCATTGTTCATGCTATCAGGAGTATTCTTCCCCATAGATGGCGCACCAGCAGCACTTCAGGTTGCCATGTTAGCAGACCCCATGTTTTATGGAGTTGAACTTTTACGGTGGTGCCTTCTAGGCACTGGAACACATATACTTGGACCATTTGGTTGGCTGATTAGTTTAGCAGTGATAGCTGTCTTTAATGCGTTGATGATTGGTTTGGGAACTTACCTGTTCTCTCGTGCACAAATCTAAGGTAAACAAGTTGAACCTGCCAGCAATCAAGGCAATTATTGTTAAAAAAATCAACGCCTTTTTATTGCATCATCAAGTAATTCATTGAGTAACAAAAGGGATTGAACAATGACCATTATTATAGACGACGCTGGAATGGGTGACCTGCTTTTTGGTGTTGTTATTGCCGCGTTCCGCGATTCAACCCACGAATTCAGATATGGCATTATTGACGTGAAATATTTTAAAGCCAACTTTTTTTCGAGCAAAGCATACCTGAAGCAATGTTCAAAAATTGTAACCAAACTGCTAGCTGAAATGAAACCAGAGGTAGATGAAGAAATCCACGTTTGCAGAGGCTACATATTTGATGAAGCTATCGAGAAACTAAACCAGAAATATGGAGAAGACAGAATTCGTCGAATCAAAGTTGTTGGAGAAGCTCAGGACCTTGCAGAAACTGCTTACCTTGATGAGATTAGGAATTTAGGCTATGAACCTCTTGAAGAACGAGAGAATAAACGTGCAAAAAGCTTTTTTCACATGATGAATTGGTTGAAAAAGAATCCATCCATGGTGAAATACGCAAAAACGGGTTGGCCACGGCTGCAAAGATACAAATTTTTTAGGCTAAACAATTAGTCATGACTAAACGTTTGTGTTTTCGAGAGATTTATTAATAGCCAAGAGTTATTGCACTAAAAATTTGGGCTTCAGCATGGTTATAATTGGTATTGCTCTTTTCTTTGTGCTCGTACTACTGGGATTTATTGTAGGCTTACCTGCGTCTATGTGTGGTCTAGGAGGGGGCTTCATTTTAGTTCCTACCCTGATCCTAGTTTTTAATTTAGCACCCCAAAATGCTATTGCCATAAGTCTAGTAGCAATGTGTGGCACAACCATATCGTCGTCTATCGGGTACATTAAACAAAAAAGAGTTGATTACAAACTTGCATTACTCTATGACATAGTTGATATCCCAGGAGTAATCTTTGGCGCATACCTAACAACTATTCTTCCCCAGAACCTACTAATCGGCGTGTGCGGTTTTGTCATTTTAGTCCTCTCGATGCTCGTGATAAGAGATCTTAGAACAAAAAATTGTCCAGAACCAAACAGCAATATAGACTGTGGCTGGGGACGAAAAGTAAACGACTCAATGAACAAAGTGTTCGAGTACCAAATACGCAAACCAGGCTTAATACTTGTAAGCAGCCTACTAAGCGGTCTGGTCACAGGTTTAGCGGGCTTAGGCGGAGGAATCACAGACACCACAACCATGATGTTGTTGGGTGTACCCGCACACATAGCTGTTGCAAGTTCCTCATTTGCAATGGCACTAACAAACGGAGTAGGAGTAATAACCCACGGCTTTTTGCAGAACATTCCCCTTGAATATGCAGTTCCAATCACTGTGGGTACAATTATTGGTGCACAAGTTGGAGTTTTGGTTGCTAAACGAACAAAACAAAAAACCTTGAAGATGATCCTAGCTATAGTTTCTTTCATTTTCAGCGTTAGATTGATTATAGATGTGCTATGGGCTTAACTGCAGCACCTTTTTTGCAGGGTATTTCTGAAAGAAAAAAGTTGGTCGTCTGTTCTTTGGTTTATTATCTAGTGACGAGAATGAGTTGTAGCGAAAAACTTTAAATTAGTATTGAAATAGTGTGAATGTCGGGGAAAAAATATGGCACTATTTGGCAGTTTCTCGTATGATGTCATTGTTGCGTTCTTACTAGGTACCCTTGGCGGGTTTGCAGCCGAGCTAATCACTAACAAAGGCGATATCGAGTTCCCGCATCCAACAAAGACTAACTATTTTGACATAGGCTTTCTTGCCAACATATTCCTTGGAGGAATAGCGGCATTAGCTTACTTCTTTGTTCTTGACACTACTGACGCTTACAAATTTGTTGGCGCAATGATAGGCGCAGGCGTAGGAGGATCAGCAATTCTAACAGCCATCAAAGAAAAGATTAGTGGAACTATAACACAGCAAATCGCAGAAGAACAAACTGAACAAGCTGAAGAAGCAAAAAACGATCTTGAAACAATTGCAGATGCTCTTGACAAGTTAAAAACAAGAATTGGCGTAACAAAATCTGCAACATCTATTGATGTTGAAAATGCTATTGAAACATTAAAGAACAATGCTGAAAAAAAAGCAGCAGCAATCAAAAGATCAACAGAGAACGCGAAAAGAAAACTTCAGGAACTATAGTAACTCATCTACACGAAAAAACATTCTTTTCACTTTTTATTAACTAAAATCTTAAAAAATAGAATAAAAAAAGAAGAATCCTGTTAACACAGGATTTGGTTGTGCTCGTTTAGCAAGCTCAGATTGTAACTCTAAACGATGTTTGCTTTGTTTTATGACGAATATTAATGGTGATGAGCACAGCAGTCATTAATTCAAGGCTTGCGGAGCAGAGGAGTGCACCAACTTCAATGCCTCTAAGGTGCCTGATTGAGTTAGCCATTTCAACGACTTTTGTTAGAGCCTCATTATTGTCTGATGCAATGAAAACGTCGACGCCTTCAAGTGGTCTTTCTATGTGCATCAAACGGTGGGCGCTAATTGTTTTGAATGCAGCGACAACAGGAATGTTTTCGGGTACTATTGCGCCAAGATGTTTGCTGCCTGAACCTTCAGCAAATGTTTCACAAACAAAGGTTCTTCCCACTTTCTTTAGGGGAACTGTTACGTCAACTAGGATTGTTCCAGGGTTCATGTTGGGCAACAATTGTTCAAGAGTGCTTTTAGCGTACTGGAACGGAACTGTTAGAAGTACTGCGTCAACATTTTTTACTGCATCTTCGTTTTGCATGCCAATTAGATTGTTTTTTGCCTGTTCGAGTTCTTGTGAGGTTGTGAACTCTTTTTTCTCAACCCAGTCCATCTTTTTTCCGGGAAAGATAAGGTCTAAAGCAGCTGATACGTTGTCGATGTGAGTGTTTAACTCGTCGACGATTTTTTGAGCTTTTTCTA
>PIXT01000153.1 GCA_003096235.1 Candidatus Bathyarchaeum sp.
CATCCTCCTCACCCAAAACAGCACCACAACACTCACACTTACGCACAACCAATCTAAATCCCTCATTACTACAACTTCAAATCAAAGAACTATAAACTTAATGCAAATAACCATAACAAGCATCAATGTAAACACCCACAAAAAAGAAGTTGCTGTGGTAGCCCGGGGGAGATTCGAACTCCCGTCAAGGGCTCCAGAGGCCCCCATGATTGACCGCTACACCACCGGGCTTAATGTGTGCTAAAGGAAAGTTTCTATTCTCATTAATAAATCTCTCATAGACTATTTTCGGAACAAAACTGGACCAAAAACAAGGTTTGCATACGTATTTGTTCACTTTATGCACGATCTATGGTGCCAAATCGTAACGCTTATATATTAAGTCGTTGCCTCAGGGTTACTACGGCGGGTCCAGAAGGACGGTTTCTGTGCCTTTACAGGGAAGATGATTCACGTTAACACGGAATTCTCGCCAGAAAACTTTCGAGGCGAAAAAATCACGCAAAATAAAGAAAGAATAGCACGTAGGATAAC
Organism: Candidatus Bathyarchaeum sp.; assembly: GCA_003096235.1. The sequence continues at coordinate 535 of PIXT01000153.1, forward strand.
TGAAAAATGTCCAGAATGTAGCAGCCCTAACCTTATTCACGATTACGACACTGGTGAAACTATCTGTGGAGGCTGTGGACTAGTTGTCAGGGAGCAAATGATGGACAAGGGTCCAGAATGGCGTGCGTTCACTCAAGAAGAAAAAGCCTCGAGAAGCCGTGTTGGAGTGCCCACTTCTTATTCTGTTCACGATAAAGGATTATCTACTGCTATCGGACGCGTAGACAGGGACGCATTTGGACGAAAACTGCCTCTCTCTACTAGATTGCAAATGTGGAGGCTGCGAAAATGGCAGATACGCTCACGGGTGCACTCTTCTGTGGACCGAAATCTTGCTCAAGCTATGGCAGAGTTAGATCGGCTTTCCGATAAATCGTATATTCCGGGTCCAGTTAAGGAAAAAGCTGCAATCATTTACCGTAAAGCTCTAGATAAAGGTCTAGTACGTGGCAGATCCATAGCCGCTATTGCCGCTGCTTCATTGTATGCTGCATGTAGAACAACTGGGACTCCCAGAACTCTTCGGGAAATAGCTGAAGCCAGTTTTGTTGACAAGAAAGATGTTGCTCGTTGCTATCGTTTGTTGCTCAGAGAACTAAATGTTCAGATGCCTATCGCTAATCCTCTGACTTATGTTTCTAAGATTGCTGAAAAAACTGGAATTTCTGGTCCGACTCAGGGTCATGCAATTAAGATTCTTCATGAAGCTAGACGAAAACGTGCTGCTGCGGGTAAAGATCCTATGGGGTTGGCTGCTGCTGCTTTGTATATTGCTTGTCTTATAAAAAATGAGAAGAAGACTCAAAAGGACATTGCTGAAGCTGCGGGTGTAACTGAGGTTACTGTTCGTAACAGGTACAAAAGTTTGAGGCGGCAACTAGGAATAGAGCTGCCTGATTAATCTGTTTTTTCTTGTTTGTTTTTTGTCTGCTCCATTATTAGTGGTCCTTTGTAGCCGCAGTCTAAGCAGACGTAATGTCCCGGAGTTAGTCCATAGAATCTAGGGTAGGCGTCAAAACCGCTGCTGATTTTTATGCGTGGGCTTTGACATTTTGGGCAAACTTTGGTTGTAGCTTCGCCTCGTTTTTTGTGTTTTAGTTCTTTGATTACTTCGCGAAAATCTGCGAGTTTAACCATTGTTTGTCTCTCTAACTATTGGACTTCAACATTTGCTTCGGGGTAGCCCTGACGGATAAGATATTCTCTAACCTTGTCTCTGTGGTCGCCTTGTAAAATGATTTCATCGTTTTTTGCGGTTCCTCCGCAGGCGCAGAAAGATTTGAGTTTTTGGGCTAGTCGACTTAAATCTGCCTCTTTTTCAGTGATTCCGTCAACAATGGTTACTGCTTTTCCCCATTTTCGGGTTTCTAAGCGCACCCGTATTCGTTGTTGTTCTTTTCCTATTTCTTCACAGACGCAGATATCTGATGGTAGTCCGCAAGTTGGGCAAATTCCAGCCATGGTACTCAACATCATAGGACACTATTGACCTATATAAGATTTTCAATGTGCTGTGGATTGGTGGGTATTGTTGTATTTAAGCTGGAGCTGGCTGCCTGTTTAGGGTATTCCAGCTTCGGATATAAGCCCATTTGGGAAATAACGAATATAATAATTCGCACGAAACACTAGAACCGAGGAGTAAACAGCAAAAGATGCCTAAACTAAACGGTCTATTTAGAAGAAACCCGTTTAGGTTGGGTATTGTGGTTGGAGTTTTGTTGTTCGTAATCGGTGTCAGCCTTTTAGGTTACTCGATTTCTGCAATTCAGCAACGCGAGAACACGTTAACAAGCAGCGAATTAACTTTTGAGGAACTGTGGCACTATGAAGGTTCGCTTAGTTGGTGGAGAAACGCTTACGTTACAGTGTTTCTTCCGTTAACAGCGGTTTTCATGGCGTTGGGTGGTATTGTCTTGTTTTCACAGCCCCTGCTAAGTGTGCTGCGTCGCAAAAGGGTTCTTGAAACTTTTTCAGAAAACGTGAAAGTAGCTTCTGAGAAGAAGTGTGAAAGTCCAAAACTGGACTAAAGAACCTTGGGTTTGTTGTTACTTTTCTTCTTCGACTGCTATCATGGTTAATGTTGAGCGGACTTTGTCTAGACTGCGTAGATTCCATGTAACTATTTCTTTTAGTTTTTCCATGGTGTCTGCCTTAACCGTGGCTATAATATCGTAAACGCCGTAAACCATGTATGTCTCTTTCACGGACTCCATCTTTTTCAGGGAAGCTAAAACGCTATCCACAGCACCCGTTTCGGTTGTTATCAAAACATACGCCATAGGCATATCAAATATCTCCAATTTTACCTAGTAATCAACATTATTTCTAAATGAGGATAAATACCTTGCCCAACAAAACTTAAAATCTTGATGTGATTGTGAACGTTCCTGTTAGACTGCTATTGGCAGCTCGCCAACCATCACCAATAACACAATAAAAGGTACAATTGAATACAAAGGGATATCAGGGCACAGCATAATTTCG
>PIXT01000154.1 GCA_003096235.1 Candidatus Bathyarchaeum sp.
AAGCTACTACGTAATTCTAAGAGTTTTGTTGTTCATTTTGACTCCAACCGCAGGAATTGTTGACTGGCGGTTTACTCTAGCTGTATTATCTGCGTTTACTATGACCCTTGGAAACTTGTTTGCCTTAGCGCAACAAAACGTCAAACGCATGATTTCTTACGTTTGTATTGCTGATATCGGCTACAACCTCGTGGCACTAATCAGCGTCACTCCCATCGGACTTAGCGGTAACTTGTTCTTCTTCTTTGTAGCCGCAGTGGAAACCGCATTAGTTTTCATGGTTGTCGGAGTTTTCAGAGGAATGGGACTTGAAACCTTTGAAGACCTATCTGGCTTGGCAAGAAAAATGCCCCTAACAACTTTAGCTTTCATTTGTGCAGCCTTGTCCTTCTCTGGAGTACCCCTGTTTGGTGGTTACTTTGCTAAGTACATGGTTTTCACTTCAGTTTTGCAATCAGACTTTGCTTGGCTGGCAATTGTAGGATTTCTCAACTCTGTTCTTCAAACATCATATTTCCTAAGAATCATCCACTACCTGTTTTCCAAAACCCCAACCCGGGACATCGAAATCAAAGAACCCCTAAAACTGCTGGTGCCCATCTACGCCTTGGTTGCAATACTTATCATTCTTGGATTGTTCCCGTCGTTGGTCCTAGATTTGCTGTCTTCAGTTACCCCATTTTTACCTGTTTAACCCATAGTTTTAACTTGATAAAATGACATAAAATGATGTAGTGAGTTTCTTTGGCAACAAAAAAACAAAATCAAATTGCGTATAACAACTTGGAAAGTCGAATAATCAACTCTGGATTCTGCACCTTTTGTGGAGCATGCGAAGCGGCTTGCCCTGTGCATGCAATAACCATAGTTGACGACAAAGTTGACCACTTTGATTGTTCACAACACATTGAGTCCTGTCCAATCTGCTACGAGATTTGTCCCCACTCTGAAGAGCTCATATCTGAATGCCAAAAATTTGTTTCAGACTCACCAACAAAACGAGAAGGTTTAGGATATTACCGAAGAATTTTGTTGGCACAAGCCGCAGACCCTGAACTAAGAAAACTAGGTCATGGCGGTGCCATCGTTACAACCCTTCTTACCAACGCCATCGAAACTGGCGCAATAGATAGCGCAATAGTTTCACAGGCAGAAACTAACATCCCAATTAAACCCAAAGCCCTCGTCGGAGTAGTTCCAGACGACGTGTTCTCTGCTGTTGGAAGCAAATTCTTCCCATCATCAGTAGCCAGAGCCTATGGAAGCGCAGTTTACGAGTATGGAAAAGCAAACATCGCCTTCGTTGGAGTTCCCTGTCATGTTCTTGCTCTGCGAAAACTTGAAGCATGGGAACACAAAATCACAGGAAACCTGAAAGTCATAATTGGTCTTTTCTGTTTCTGGACCCTTTCTTTTGGTCACCTGCTTGAATACTTGGAGAAGAATCACAACATTAAAACTGACGAAATAAAACGGCTTGACATCGTAAATGACCTTCAAGTTCAAACAGACAAAGGTACCATTAATGTTCCGCTGTCGGAGGTTAAAGCTCACATTCTGACTAGCTGTGAAACATGCACTGATTTCACTTCCGAGCTTGCAGACATTTCTGTTGGAAGTGCGTATCCTCTCAAAGAGTGGTCTACAGTTATAATCAGAACAAAAGCTGGAGAAGACTTCTTCTATTCTGCAGTTGAGGCAGGAGTAATCAACACAAGTGTTATCGAGCTTGAACCCGACGCCTTTGCTCACGTGATTGGAACTGCAGTGAACAAGAGGTTAACTGCAATAAAAGAACTAAACAAAATGAAAGAAGCCTATGTTCCAGTTCCTGAGAAACCGCTAGAAGAGATTGCCATTCTTTCCAAATACAAAGTTAAGGATGTTATGGCGAAGAACCTGACAACCGTAAGTCCAGATTCTACTGTCACTCAGCTTCTGGATGTAATGGCTAAACATCATTACACGGGTTATCCTGTTGTCGACGCAAACGGCGATTTATTTGGAATTGTGGCTTTGGCTGACGTTGCAAAGGTTGAGAAAGAAAAACGAGATGAGGTTCTTATCAGGGATGTTGCACCAGCCGACACTGTTACGATTTTTCCTGAAGAGCTTGCTTTGGATGCCTTCAAAAAGATGCGGACAAGTGGTAAAACAAAAATTGCAGTTGTCGATGACAGCAATCCTAAAAAAATTGTTGGAATGCTAACGAAAACTGACTTGCGCCACATACTAAGTGATAAACAATAATTCTGTGACTTTTTGTGGTGTTGTTTGTTAAGAAAGTTAAATAACCTGTAGAAACTAAATTTATGTGTGACTCTGATGAGCAATAAGCACCTTTTTAAGAAAATCCTTGTCCCTGTGGACGGTTCACATTCTTGCCTTCACGCAAAAATGTTCGCTTCATCAATAGCTAAAAAATTCAACGCAAAAGTAACCGTGGTTCACGTTGTCTCTCACGAGTTCATGCACCCTGAACTAAAAGCACAGTACCAACTGCCCCATGCTATATTGCACAAAATTGATGAGGCATACCTAGAAGCTGGAAAAAAAATTCTAAGAAACGCCGAACAAATGTTTAAAGAGGCTGACATTGAAGTTGAAGCTCGGCTGGTAAAATATGAAGACCCCGCCGAATTTGTTCTTGAATTAGTCAAGGACGAAGAATTCGATTTGGTTGTTATCGGAAACCGTGCCGAATCACAGTCCGAACTCCATTCTTTGGGTAGCGTTACAGAACAAGTTGCACGCCACGCAGAATGCCCTGTTCTGATAGTTAAACAGAAACCAAAACTTGAAAAACTGCTTGCTGCCGTGGATGGTTCTGTGCATGCAGAAAAAGCTCTTGGTTATGCTGTTGCTTTGGCCAAACATTACAGCGCAAATTTGGCTCTACTCCACGTTGAAGAAGACAAACTAGTTAGAATCGGTGGACCACAGGTCGTAGACTGCCTAGGCACCGTTGGCGAATGTATACTAAAAGACGCATCAACCAAAGTTGAAGGAGTCTCCTTTGACCAGATTCTAGAATACGGAAGCCCAGCAGAAATAATCATTAAAGTCGCAAAAAAGGCAAACGTTGACATAATAGTCGTAGGTAGCCGAGGACTAAGCAGCGTCCGAAGATACCTGCTCGGTAGCGTAAGCGACGACATCAGCATGCACGCAAGAAGCTCAGTGCTAATCGTAAAGTAACCTTCAAGTTACTTTTCTTTCTCATTTTTTAAGAGATTTGTATATCTGCAGTGTTTGCTCCGCAACTTGTCTCCACGTAAAATACTGCAACACTCTTTCGCGGCCCTTTTTTCCCCAAAGTTTTGCTTTTTCTCTGTCTTTGAGCGCTTCTTTTACTCCCCATGCAATATCCGAAGAGTTCTCCCCATCCACATGCACCCCGTTTTGGTCTGAACCCTTGTTTATGACCTGTTCCCGAAAACCCACAACACCCCGCGCACCCACAACAAGGGGCTTTGCCATAGACATTGCCTCTAAACTCACAATCCCAAAGGGCTCATAAACTGACGGGAAAACGCACACATCAGCCGCAGCGTAATGAAGAATTCTTTCATCTTCAGGCACAAAATCGAACCTGCAAATAACGTTGTTTTTTATTCCAAGTCTAGCCGCGGTTTCGTTGATGTCTTTTTGTTCTTCTCCTCTGCCTAAAATCACAAGTTTTGTCTTCGGATACTCCTTAAGAATCATTGGCATTGCTTGAATCAGGTTTCTGACGCCTTTCACCCACGTTAATCGGCCTAAGAAAAAGAGCATAGCCTCGTCATCTTTGATGCCATACCTGCTTCTAACTCGTTTAACATCCTCGGGATTGCACTTGGTTGGGTCATAACGTTCGGGGTCTACCCCATTCCAAACTGCACTGATTTTTTCGCCGTTCCAGCCGTGCCTGATAAGTTCTTCTCGCATGGCATGGCTAACCGTAATTATTTTGTCTGCTTTCTGAGCAGTTGAAAATTCAAAATGTGAGACAACTTCAGAGCCTTGTCCTCCGCTTCTTCCAAATTCTGTGCTGTGAACATGGAAAACAACTGGAATGTCTGTTTCGTTTTTGATTATTATTCCCGCTATGCTGCTTAGCCAGTCATGAACCGCTACAACGTCAAACTTGTATCCTTCTTTTTTGATTAAGCCATTGATGCACTTAGTTGCACTCAAAATGTTGTAAATGAAAATGTCGTTAAACAGGCGGATGTTTGCTCCCCACTTTTTCAAGTCGTCTGTAACAAACATCGGAAAAACGTTGCTGGCATCTGCAATTAGGGGTCTGTGGACTTCTACTCCTTTTATTATTTCTCTGGTTTTCAGGTTTCCGGGGTTTAACGTAAAAACTGTGACGTCGTGTCCCATTTCAACAAATTCTCGGGTTATATATTCTGCGTATGTGCCTAAACCGCCAACAAGTTTAGGTGGATACTCCCAAACAAAAAAACAAATTCTCAAAAACTGTTCATCCCCTTTAACAATTTGATTCTGGGACTTTATAT
>PIXT01000155.1 GCA_003096235.1 Candidatus Bathyarchaeum sp.
AACTTGGTTTTAACAAAACCAGCAAATCATGCATTACCCTGTCAAATTTTGGATGCAGAAAAATTCGCCTGTTGTTTGGTATGCACCCAAACAGGTTCTTTATTGCACCGCTGTAGTTTGTGAATTCGTGTGTTTTCATTACTGGCATGTCAACTATGCTGTCTGCTTCAAGCAACGTTTTTGGTAAAGGAAAATTCTTCAAAACCAGTGCTTCAGGGTTGTTAACTTTCACAATTTCGTCATTGGACAAATTGATTGTTTGTCCGCCAGCTTTTTTTACTATTTTTTCTACACCCGTCATTGCTAGGGCATCGTCGCAGCAGTAGTTGTATCCGTTGGATTCGCCAACGATAACTTCTTCAACTCTGTCTCGAAGAATGCTTACAACGTTAAACAAGAGCTCAGGCGTTGTAACCGCTCCAGGGATATAGTTTTTTGAGCACAAATTGGGCTTAATAATTACCTTGCCTTGGACATGTTTTTCCCAATCTGTAGCTTTCAGTGCCTTTTTCAAGGCATCCTCTAAACCGTTGTCGGTTCTGAAAATTCCAACCTTTACGGTTTTCAATTAATCAGTCACCCTCCGAAAGTTTTCTGATGCATCCTGGGTCAGACTTGAGGTAATCGTCATAATATGCGTAGGCTCTTGCTCTACAGCCTCCACAGACGTACTTGTATTCACATTTGCCGCAGCGACCTTTCAGGTTTTCTCTGTTTCGTAAATCTTGGAAAGCGGGGGAATTAACCCAGATGTCTCCAATTTTTTCTTTTGTCAGGTTTCCAACAACAAGAGGCATAAACACGCACGGTTGAACATCGCCTTCAGGAGATATGGCACAGTAGAACCGTGCTGCGCCGCATCCACCAATAAAATCGGCAAGTGCTCTTGCTCGTTTGCTTACTTTTGCTGCTTCCATGTGTGCTAGGGGCATCATCAGGTCTTCTTGGGTAGTTGAACACTGTAATGCGACTCTGGCAAGCTGTGGTGTTGTGCTTAGTATTGCTATTTTGCGGTCTTCTGAGAGTTGTTTGTTAAGGTAACTAAGAATTTGTTCCCGTTCTTCGGGTGACGGGTCCTCTGCAATTATGTCTTTTCCTCTGCCCGTGGGTATGAAATTGAATAACGTGAACCTGTCTATTCCCATTTTTTCTGATAAATCAAGAACAGCAGGAATTTGTTTTAGGTTATTTTTGGTAGCGGTTACTGCTATGCATGTGCAGATTTCCTTGTCAATACAGTTCTTCAGTCCCGTCAAAGTTTGCTCAAAAGCACCTTCTTTGCCCCTGAAATAGTCATGAGTTTTAGCCTCAACACCGTCTAGGCTGACTTCCACATAGTGGACACCCGTTTCTTTGAGTTTCTTGACCACTTCTTTGTTAAGCAAAGTTCCGTTCGTAGCCAACGAAACATAAAGCCCCAAATCAACCGCGTATTTGGCAACTTCAAAGAAGTCTTTTCTCATCAAGGGTTCACCCCCTGAGAACGCTAAGGAGGTTACGCCAAAATCTGCTATTTGCTTCACAACTTTTTTTGCTTCTTCGGTTGACAGTTCTTTTGTTTCACTTTTTCCCGAGTTTGAGTAGCAATGCTTGCAGGCAAGGTTGCATTTGTACGTAAAGTTCCACACTACAAGAAATGGTGCGTGGACCTGTATTGGGCGGTTGAAACCAAATTCTGCAAACCCGTATACTATACTGTTTATGGCTCTTCTGACATATGAGTCTCCAAAGAGTTTGGCAACGCGGCTTTTTTCTACTCCTAAGGCTTTTTGAATAAATCTTATCCAAAATTCTATAACCCGGACGTAGGTTGCACATGAAGAGCATTTGGAATCGTTTTTTCCTGAGTAATTGTCAAGCGCCGTTTCCAGTGGCATCTTGTTGCATTCTGAACATTTATTCAGAGTGTTTTTTAGCATCCATTTTACTGGCGGCGTTTGGAGGACAGCGTTCCAAATTTTTTCGTTTGTTAGTAACCTCATTTTGATACTGTCCAGAAAGTTTCTGTTTGCCACATGGTATTATATAATTGGGAAATATGAAAGCAATAAGTTTACCGAGAAAGCTATCGGCAAAACCACAAGAAGTATGAATATTATACAAACTACGTTGCGAATCTTCAATGTCCGCAAAATATGGTCAGACGTGAGCTCCTCATTTGGGTCTCCTACAATATACTGACCCGGTTTTTCCAACTGAACATTAAGCACTCCTGCCATAGCCGCCATCTGCCATCCATGATTTCTGCTGGGTGTGTTAGCTTGGTCTCTGACCGCAATTTTCCAACCGTTTTTGTAGTCTTCACCCAGAATTGCACCTGCTACAATTATCAGAATTGCCGTTAACCGTGCAGGAATATAGTTTACTATTGTGTCAACGACTGCGGAAAACCACCCGATGTTGATGTGTTCTTTGTCTTTGAATCCAACCATTCCGTCAAGGGTGTTTATTGCTTTGAAGGCGATTGCGCCTGGAACTCCAAAGAACGAGTAATAGAACATGGGTGACACCCGAAAATCGGTCAAGTTTTCGGCTACTGACTCGATAACCGATGAAGCAATCTGTGCACCTGTTAATTCTTTGTTGTCTCTTCGGGAAAAGTGGGCGTATTCTCGTGCTTCTTCTAGGTCTCCTCTTTTGATTGCTTTTGCTGCAGCTATTCCCCAGTTTGTTTCTAGTTTTATGCAGATGGTTATTTTCATAAGTATTACCGCAACAATGATGTAAACCAGAATGTGCACGTATCTGTGAATCAGGTTTAGTCCAAAATATGTTGGTATTGTAAACGTAAGTATCACAACTAAGCCCAAAAGCACTCCATTAAATTTTTCAGTCTTTGGGTTTGGGTTCTTGAAGTGAGGTTCTAACATTTTGGTGAATTTTCCCATCCAAACTGTTGGATGCAACTTGAATTGCAGGCGTTCGGGATAGTTAGGTGATGGGTCGCCAAAAATTAGGTCTAAAATTATTGCAAATACGAGAATAACTAGCACGACTAGTAGATTTGTTAATGTTATCATCATCGGTCAAACACTGCTGCCTATTGATGGTTGCCA
>PIXT01000156.1 GCA_003096235.1 Candidatus Bathyarchaeum sp.
ACTATAACGCCGAAGAGTCTTTGCCAAGTTTTCTAAGAGACATCACAGAATCCCAAAAAACAGGAATTTCTCCTGAAAAAAGCATAATTCACGCAACAAAACGCAGAGACTACGGACCGTTCTCCCAGTTTCTAGAGTTAGTCCGCAGCCAAATCGAGTGGGGAGTATCACTAAAAGACATCTTTGAAAACTTTAAACAAAAAATCAGCAGCTGGCAAGTTCTCATAAACTTCATGATGATGGTTGAAACAATCGAAGTAGGTGGAGGACCTGTACGCTCGTTAGAGATTCTTTCAGAATACAGCGAAAAAGAGTTTGAATCCCAAGTCAACAAACGAGCACTACTCAAACCGTACGTCATTTTGGCGTTTGTCTGGAGTGTACTCATAGCATTAACAACAACAATAGTAACAATGACGATGTACATCCTAACAGAGTTTTCAACACCAACATTGTATGCATCGATGTCCTCAGAAATCGCAGGACAAATCGGAGTTTTCTCATTAGGAATAATCTTCCAATGCTGGATTTCAGGATTCTTCATAGGAAAAATCAGTGAAGGCAACTTCGCCGCGGGTCTAAAATATTGTGCCCTTCTCGCAATAACCGCTTATGTATCACTTGTGCTTTCGCAAAGCTTTCTTGTTGAACTCTTCGGAGTGGCGCCCCCAGTATAGAACAGTTAAGGTGAACACAAACAATGCCAGCAACTTCGATTGATTCATTCTTTGCGTGCACACTTATTGTAATTGTAGTAATGGTGTCTATGGTTGCAACAACAAGGATAGTTTCACCATACATCGACAGCATGCAGGACTTAAACGAAGAAGAATACTTGCGCAAAATAGTTGAAAACATACTAGTCAGTCCTGGAAATCCAACGAATTGGGGCAAAAATCAGACATTAACTCCAACAGCGTTTGGTTTAGCTAAAGAAAACTCGTTTACATATGAACTTGACCGCGACAAAATTTGCAGACTAAACAGCAACAACACGTATGCTCTGAACTATTTGGAGATATTTGAAGCCATAAGGCTGGAAAAAGTTGCTCTCAGATTTACGTTTACACAGATTATGGACGTTTCAGTTACATTGGACTCAAACGTTACAGACGCAGAGTCAAGCACATACACATTTAACATTTCAGTAAACAGAAACCAAGCGCCCGTAGCCACAAATTTGCATTGCTATGTGGTTGCTAACAACTTTCTAAACGACACATACTCAAGCACCTCAAGCACAGGGCAGGGAGTTGTTGACGTAGAAATTCCAAACACATCAAACGGAACTGCGTTACTTGTTGTTTTTGCGCGGTCGCCTTACGACAACCGAGTGACAGCTCAAGGAGTCTGCATGTTTAGGCATCTTTCGCCTGAGCCTTTACCGAACAACACGTTTCTTAGCTTAAGTCCACTTAACAACACGTTACTAACAGACCCAAACGTTTCTGGAGTGACATTGCAGACAGTTTATCAGTTTTCATACGGTTATGAATCCTCTTTGAGTTCAACCTCAAACGAAACATACACTATTCCAACCGTTTTGGACTCAAGTCCAAAGGTATTAGTAGTAACAGGTTGGAACGGTTCCTCCTTTTTTGTAGAATATACTACATATCCACAGGTTCCTACTGAAATGGGAGCCAACGTTGAAGACGCGGAATGTTATTCGCTTAATTACATAGTATTGGTGGACCAAGTTTTCTATCGTTTGAACGTGCAGTGTGGAGGTCCCAGCTTGTGAGATTTAGAAAAAACTGTAAAGGACAAATACGAACAATAGAGGCATTCTTTGCGACACTTTTGATATTTGCAACTTTGGCACTTATTCCATCTCAACTTGGCGCGGAAAAAACGCATTACAACACGTTGCACTCAACCGGGACACAAGCCATAGTTACAGTTGACAGCAACGCAAAACTATCAGAACTAATAGATGCAAACAACTGGACAGCTTTGACAAACTGTTTCCAATCAGTTTTGCCAGTTAGTCTTTGGTTCAATGTTACGGTTTTTGACGAAAACATGAACACTCTAAACGATGATTTTGTTTCGAACGGAGGGGCAGTAAACGCAGAAATCGTTGCTATTAACTACGTTTGCGCATCCTCAAACGAAAACTACGCTGTCTATGTCGTTCGGCTACAGTTAGCGGAGGCAAAATAAAACAATGGGAAGAGCTTTTCGCAAACGCAAAAATTCAGGACAAACGCTCATCATTACAGCGTTAGTTATAGCGTTGCTAATTCTTTCTGTGGTTTACGGCGTTTTTGAAGCAGGAAGAAGAAACGAAACACGCTCAGCAAAAACACTAAACACTCATGTCTTAGCCACAAAATTAGGTTTGAAAAACACATTAACAAGCGCGTTGGTAAACGTTACTAACGGAGGAGAAAACCAAGTCCTAACAACAAACATTAACGAATACGTTTCATTTGTTGGAAACCAATCATACTTTGGGAAATGCACTGTTCTGTTTACGGAATGTGATGTTTCACCATATGAATCAGGCATGTGGATTTCATGGGGTTCAGACGGAAAAGGAGTTTCCAGTGCATATGCAAACTTTACTTTGACTGTTACGGGAACAGACTCTGAGATTCAAATGGAACATACAACTAACATAACAACGTCAATCACTGTAGATGGAACGTACATCGCCTTGGGAGAAACAAACAAACAGGTAAACATAACATGCAATGTACTCAACGAAGGAGAACCCGCTTTAGCACAAAATATCACAGCATATTATGAATATGACGGAGACCCATCAGACCAGAACTGGATAACAGTAGATTCACCAACCGTCACGGATTACGGAAAAGGCTCTTACACTTTATCTTTTGTTGCAACAACTCAAACAATAGGCGATCCAGTACTAGTTTCAACACACATTTATGACATCCGAGACGTTTTTGTCTTAGCGAATGTTACATGCACCGAAACATGAATTTTCAGCTAAACTATTACACACAAATAATGCTATATTTTCTTTTTACTTCCCAAAGAGTACATGAATTTCGTGAGGAATTCGCAAAAGACGAACTATGCCAAATCCCTTTTTAGTGTCAAAATAGCGAGTAATACGACATCTACAGAATAATTGTCTATTTTTTGCATAAGCTGCAAACCATTTGACTCGAAATTTACTAAGGTGGTATGGATTTTTTCCTCCAAGCTTATCTCCTAACCAATGTGGACATAAAAGTTCTACTTGACTGCTTGAAACCCTGACCATTTCATCAAGAACTTTAACAGGTTCAGGAACATGTTCTATAACATGAGAAGAGTAAACAACATCGAAACTGCTGTTACGGAAAGGAAGAAACTTAGAATCACATAAAACAAAGTTTTTTATGTTCTTAACATTAATGGATTTGCCTTCCTGTAACCTGTGACCAGCATCCTTAATGAAAAGGTCACAGTTCACGTCTCCTTTATGAAAAGAACCACAACCTACATCTAGTATCATTTTATCCTTAACACCTCATTTGACATATATTTTGAATCTATTGGCGATCTTTTCTGCTTGATGAGTAATGTTGAAATCCATAAGGGCTTTTTCATAATTATTTTTTTGTATCGTTAGTTTCTCTTCAGGTGATAAATTGTAGAACCATCTCAATTTATTTTTGAGACATTCAATGTCTCCGACAGGATATATAAACGACTGTTTTAATGAATCTGTAGCTCCACAAACATCAGAAGAAAATACAGGTAAACCATGACCCATAGCAGTTATTGTAGATACACAATGGCCTTCACTTGAACTATTTTGAACATAAACGTCTTTGGTTAAAAACCATCTATCATAATCTTCATCGCTTATGTAGCCATCAATAAAGATGTTATCGGACTTCTGCAATTGTCTGACTCTGCTTTTCAATGATTCCATAAGTGCTCCTTTTCCAGCGATATGAAGAGTCAAATCAAAACCCTCATCTATAAGGTCACTCACTGCTTCAATCAAGCCTAGAAATCCCTTTCTTTCTCTTAGAAAACCCATAGAACCTATCTCAAGATGCTTAGCAGCAACGTGAGACACTTTTTCCCCAATAGATATGCCATTGTTTATCACTATGCTTTTTTTCTCAGCTTCAGGGAAGAATGAGATCAATCTATCTTGTATCCCATTACTGACACAAATAATTTCATCCACTTTTTCTATCGTTTTTTTTGTATCCTTAATCTTTGATAGGTCTCTGAGACGTTCATAAAGTTCAAATCTATGACATCTCACAACAATGGGTCTTCTGACAAGTGACTTTAACAGTGAAATTGTCCAAGCTGCTCCTGCAAGATACTCTACAAAGACTAAATCACTTCTTTTGGCTGCAATTACAAACTTGAGAAGATTAGGAACTTTGCTAAACCTGAAAAATACAACTTCATTGTTTATCGCTAATCCTTCGAACAAGTCCTTGAAAAAATGTTCCAGATTGTTAGCTACAAACAGAATCTTCATGCTTCTTTATCACTGCTCGCGTTTTTTTGGACAAGGGTTTCAATAACGTTACATGCCGGTCCATAACCAATAAGCAACATTGATTTTCATTTTCCTCCGAATCTAGCGTGGATGTAGCCTTTGATGAGATTATATCTGCAGGATATAACTGCGCTCAAAATTGTTTTGGCGAATCCTCTTTTGGCGGTCTTCCAATAGTATTTTCCTCTCCGGTAGTGACGGGCAGGGTCTTCTTTTGGCCGCAAATGAATGTTCTTGACATGAAAAAATTTAGTAGGATATTTTGCTTTGATACATTGTTGCATAAATGTGTCTTCTCCTTGTTCTATTGTTTTGATTTTTTCTGGATCTTCACATTCAGCTCTTACTTTGAGGTCTACAGCATAAATTCCACTAAGTTTGTCAGTTGTCCATAACGGAAGAAAACGTAATCCCCTTTTGATTAGAGTTCTCCAGTTGACAGGAAAATCAAAATGTTCAAAAGAAATGAAAGGAAACTGCGTTATCTGGTTTAGCAATCCATGGATTTTGGGATCAAGGATAATGTCAGC
>PIXT01000157.1 GCA_003096235.1 Candidatus Bathyarchaeum sp.
CTCAACATAAATGTTCAGGACATGGAAATACTTCTGAATGTCTTGCAAAAATGCACTAAGAAAAAAGGCAGATGATCAAGTAGTCAATCAACGTATCAGTTGCACAAAGTGTGTCTTCAAAAGGACGTAACCAGTAAAGTAGAAGTGAATACAAAAAATATTGAATATAATTAGGTCTAGCCTATTTTTGGAAACGACTTATGAAGCACAGAAGACAGTTTTAAGTTAAAAGATTGTTTTGGAGGTGAGTGGATGGTAGAAGAAATGATCTTAGCTACAATGCCTATGATTCCGAAATATGAAGTTGATCAAGTTCTTGGAGTTATATATGGTTCTAGCACAAGGACCAGAGGAGCAGGGGGACGAATAATTTCAGGCATTCAAGCAATCACGGGCGGAAAGGGCACAGCATATGCAGAGGAAATTGAAAAGGCTCGAAAAGAAGCTTTGGAAGACTTGAAGAATGCGGCAAGAAAACTGGGAGCCAATGGAGTGCTTTCAATAGATTTTGAAACCGCAGAAATACTGGAAGGGTTCATTCTTGTAACTGCTTATGGCACAGCAGTAAAACTGAAAAAATAAACGTCAAGTAAAATGTTATTTAGTTGCTAAGTTAGTATGGATTGGGGAGTTTGGTGACTAGCGTTTACGTTGATTCTACGGCAATCATCGATAATGAAGTCAGTTTAGGAAACGGCACCAAAGTTTGGCATTTTGTTCACATAATGCAGAACGCCAAAATAGGTAAGGATTGTGTCATCGCAGACTACGTTTATGTGGGCAAAGGAGTAAAAATCGGAGACAACGTAAAGCTTGAGAATCGAGCAACAGTCTATGAAGGAGTGACAATTGAAGATAATGTCTTTGTTGGACCTCATGTTACATTCACAAACGATCCGTACCCCAGAAGCGCCAATAAAGACTGGAAAATCCTTCAGACACACGTAAAGAAGGGCAGTTCCATCGGAGCAAGATCCGTAATAGTTTGCGGCGTGACCATAGGAGAATACGCGCTGGTAGGCGCAGGCAGCGTAGTTACAAAGGACATACCAGCCCATGCTTTAGTTTATGGAAATCCAGCTAGAATCAGAGGATTTGTTTGCAGCTGTGGCAGAAAACTTGAGACAACAAAAAAAGTGAAAAACCATGTGTGCATGGAGTGCCCAGTATGCGACACAAAAATTGAGGTAGCAGCACAAGATTATGCGAAAATAGAAAAGGAAGAGTGAAAAACTGTTGAAACGAAAGATTCCCATCGCAAAACCAAATTTTGGCAAAGAAGAACAAGATGCAGTAAAAGAGGTTCTGGAATCGGGAATTCTAGCTTCTGGACCTAAAGTGAAAGCGTTTGAAAAAGAGTATTCAGAGTATGTTGGCGTAAAACATTCTGTTGCAGTAATAAACGGCACTGTAGCGTTAGATGTGGCGCTTAAGACACTTGATATAGGCGCCGGAGATGAAGTGATAACGTCAGCATTCTCGTTTATCGCGTCAAGCAACTGTATATTATTTCAGAACGCAAAACCTGTCTTTGCAGATATAGACCCAAAAACATTCAACATTGACCCAGAAGATGTAGCTGAGAAAATAACTTCAAAAACCAAAGCATTGATTCCAGTTCACTTGTTTGGTCAGCCCGCAAATATGGATGCTTTAATGGAAATCGCCCAAGACAACAAAATCGCTTTGGTGGAGGATGCTGCCCAAGCCCACGGAGCAGAATATGAAGGACAGAAAACTGGCAGCATTGGAGATGTGGGTTGTTTTAGTTTCTATGCAACAAAAAACATGACAGAAGGCGAGGGGGGAATCTTAACCACCGATAATCAGAAACTGGCGGATAGGGCTCGTTTGCTCATAAATCATGGACAAAGCAGCAAGTATCACCATGACACGTTGGGCTACAATTATCGCATGACCGAAATGTGTGCCGCCATCGGGTCAGTTCAACTCAATAAGATTAATGGATTTAACGAGAAGAGAATAAAGAATGCACAGCTTTTGAGTAACGGAATCCGAGAAATCAATGGATTAACTGTACCATACGTGGATAAGGCTGTGAGACATGTTTTTCACCAGTATGTAGTAAGAGTAGAAGAAAATTATTGCGTAGACAGGGATGAATTGGCTGACTATCTAGCCGAGAAGGGTGTTGGGGTTGCGATTCATTATCCAGTTCCCATTTACAGGCAGGGGTTGTATCAAAAACTAGGATACAAAAATACAGTTTGTCCTAACACTGAAGATGCGTGCAACAGTGTTTTGAGTTTGCCAGTTCACCCACTTGTTGACAAAAAAGACGTTGAATACATTTTAGAAGCCCTTGAAGAGATTTCCCAGTAGACGGTGAAACCTGTGACAAATCAGTGCCCGGTAATATCTGTGATATGTTGTGCACATAACGAAGAAGATTACGTCAACAAGTCGATACCGTCCATCCTGAATGCCCTAAGAGGCTTTTCTGCTGAGGTTTTGTTTGTAGCAGACAGGTGCACAGACAGCACAGCGCAAATTGCAAGCCGATACGATGTGACGGTAATTGAGAAGAGCGGAAAAAAATGGGAGAACAGCTATGCGGAATCGCTGCAAACAGGATATCTTAAAGCAAAAGGTAACTATGTAAGCATAATAGACGCGGATATAGCGGTTCCAGTTAATTTGTTTAGTGACCTTTTGCCCATGATTAAAGGAAATGTAGCATCTGCTGCAGCAGACGTTGTTACATACCCTGACACGCTCTGGAACAGAGTGTTTTATGCGTGGGAAAAAACGTATAGTGTTGCGCCGTTAGGTAAAGAACCTCGTGGAGCAGCTAGACTAATTTTGAAGAGTGTTTTGGATAAAGTTGGCGGGTTTGGAGATGTGAAAAGTCCAGACACTAATCTGGATATGAGTTTGGCTAAGCAAGGATACAAAAGCGTGTCAACGTCAGCAATTAAAACATATCATTTGCGGCATTTGTCTTTGAGAAAGATGATTAGTGGACAGATAAATAGTGGTCGTGCACGGTACAGTCTTGGAATTAGCCTCAAAAGAACTGTTGGGCATAGCGTGCTAAGGTTTAGACCGCTAATTTTGAAGGGATGGCTGCAAGAATGGATGAATAGAAACCACAAAAAGGGCTAGAGTAGAACGTTAACGGTTTTCTTCAGTTTCTAGTTGCCGAATTTTTTTGAAAAATCTGCTTGTGGGTGGATCAAGTTTTACTTTCTGTTCCGCTTCGTCCAGCTTAACGAAGTTGTATTTTGCCAGAAATTTTGTGATTGTTTTGACCTTGAAAGGGGTTATGCAGGTTGTTTTTGTTATGTCTTTTAGGGAATGCCACTTTCCGTTCTCAAGTATCTGGAGTATTGTTTCAGCAGGCATGGCGGGTCACCGTTGAAGGGTAGTTACGTAACACATATTCATTTAAATGGCTTCTGAAGATATATTATAGAAAAAAACTCTAGAAAAATGAACATAAAACATCAGAATTAAGATATAGAAGAGAGCACATTCAGAGTTAGAACTCAGTCACGGTTGGTTTTCTGTTTTTTTGTGCTAAATATAGCAACTTTCCTGTGGTTACTCCCGCGGATATAACGAAGCACAAAATCAGGGCGTAGTGAGGTCACCATATTAAAGCAACAAAAGTTCCGTGAACGGCTGCTAAGATAACAGAGTTTTGTTTGAAATCTAGTCCCAAAAGCTTCACTTCCATCAGGTTACGGGTTAGTTTCCCATAACTCGAAGCCTGCTTTGACAAGATTTTTTCTCACCTCTTCAGGTCGAACATATGAGGTTTCATGATTGGCACTTATCTCAGCTAATCGGATTAGGTC
Organism: Candidatus Bathyarchaeum sp.; assembly: GCA_003096235.1. Next base: position 3,822 of record PIXT01000157.1, read on the forward strand.
CTCAAGTTTGACTTCGGGCTTTTCTGTGCCCCAATTCAGCCTACAGTTTGCCTTTTTGGGCTCAAACCCTGCCTGCTGCAGTAAGGGGGTGAATATTTCTCGTTCACAGGTTCGTTTTATGAAACGTTGTAGTGCCATAACTTTTCGTTCTGCAATGTCTAATGCAGCTCTGGCTGAGGCTTCCGTGAATCCTGGAGTAGTAAACAGTTTTGGCAGGGGAGTTTGTCCGCCCAAGTAGACCTGATTAAGAACATGCTCGATGTATGATTCGTAACGGGCTCTGGGGTCAACAGAAACGGTTTTGATGTCTGCTTCTGGTTTGTTGTATACAAATCTTGCACCAGCCTTTGGCTTACTTTTTATGAGTTTTTGGTATTCTGCAAGTTTTTCGTCACTGGCACCTGCAAAAATCCACAATTCATCGGGTCCTGCATACTTCTCGAAGATTTCAGGCATAATTTTTTCGATGCGAGCTTTCATTTCCAGAAAACTGATTCTTGTCTCTCCGTTAAAGCACAGTTCGCTGAGCAACACTTGAAGAACGCCTGTTCCGTATGCTGAAAAGTTTGTGGGGTTCCAACGGAAGTGCACAATTTTTTCTGGCGCAAAAACAGTTTTCACGTCTCCATAGCTGTAGTTGTAGCTTGTAACTGAACCGTATTGGTTTCGTTTTATCGCAGTAGGGTTATCAAAACCTGTTAGAGGCAATATTTTGAGGCTTTGCAACTTTTCGGGTTCGGTTTTTAGCCAGAAGCTGTTACCTGAGGCAACAATTTCTCTGGCTGCGATTTGCAGGAGTTCATCGAGGTTAACGGATTCGTTGAAGCTGTCCACAAGCTGTTTTGCTTGCTCGGCTTTGGCGTATTGCTCATTAACTGTTGTGTAGAACCCTGCACCTACGGATTGGTCGGCAAGAAAGTCTACGAAAGCTTTGCAGCTTGGGTCACGACTATATGCTGCATTTATGTCGCTGAAGCTTACGGTTCTGGTTTCTCCGTAGACTTGCCGCCACGCGGGCAGTAATGCTCCAGTGTTTGGTTGAAGTTTTTCGTATAGTTGTTTGATTTTGTTTACGACTGCACTCAAAGTGGTTACGTCCAAAAGTTTTGTGGGCTGTTTTTGGTCTTAAGTTAAAATGAGCAGTTACGCTGAGTGCGGTTTAGTCGCCAACATTGGTTTACGTGACTTGTTGAAGACGGCTATGAAGTCCGTTCCCTTCTGTGTGAGCCTGTAGTACTTTGCTGGAAGGAACATTGCTTCTTCGATGTGGTCAATTTCTAGCAGATCTACTTTTAGGCAGTATTTGAGGTAACGGTAAATTTTTTTGGTGTCAAATCTAAGAGTACTATGATAGAGCTGGTAAACGGTTTTTGGGGTTTTTTTGAACATATTAAGAAACTTTATTGTTTCTAGTAGATCACAGAATTTTGAGCCTTTTGGGGGTCCACGCTGCATATAACTGTCACCACATAACATGAGTAAATTTCGGAGCTATCACGTTTTTTTACAGGTTCACTGTTCATCGGTCTACGACAAAACAGTTATTCTGCAAGAAATGACTAGGGGAAAACGTTTCTTCGGGTAGATATAAGAAATGGCTAAGCAGCTTTATGTCAAAAAATGTGTTGCATAGCACTTTTTGGGGCTGTTTTGTCGGCGTAAAAACATGGTTTTTCTTGCGTAAGAACTGCTTTTTAGGGACTACTGTTTGTGTGCCTTTCTTCGCACACCATGCCAGCGCATTGATATTTGCTTTCTATTTCGATTGTTGAGTGTTCAATGTGATGCCTTTTGAGGGCTTCTTTGATTGTCTGTTTGGCTTGTTCGGGCTGTTTTTTGAGGGTCTCATTATCTAACACTATATGTGCAGTGAAGACGTCGGTTTCTCCCTCTAAGGACCAGATGTGGATGTCATGAATTCCAATCACACCATTGATTGCAGTGATGTCGCGTTTGACGGCTTCGAGATTGATGTGTTTTGGAACTCCTTGGAGCAAAATGTTGATTGCCTCTTTGAGGCTTTTTGTTACGTTGTATAAAATGAAAGCGGTTAATCCGATGGTCAGTATTGGGTCGAGAATATAGAAGCTCCAAAAGTAAATTATGATTCCGCCAACAAGAATTCCAACCCAGCCCAACATGTCTTCTAGAAGGTGCCACGAGAGCACTTTTTCGTTTAGGCTTTCGCCCTTTTTCAGCAAAAAGAAGCCTGCACCATTGAACATGATGCCGACTACGGCTATTCCCACCATTCCAGTTGCGTTTACAGTTTCTGGGTTAAGGAGTCTAGGTATAGCCTGAAAAATAATCACAATAGAGCCCCCAATCAAAATAGAAGCAGAAAACAACGCTGAAAACAATGAAAGCCTCTGGTACCCAAATGTTCGGCTGGAGTCAGGTGACCGTTTGGCGCCTCGTTCAAAAAGCCATGAGACAAGCAGGGCAATGCTGTCGCCAAAATCATGCAAAGCATCAGAAAGAATCGCTAAGCTGTTTGTCCAAAAGCCGCCAACAATCTCCAAGACTGTAAAAGCGATATTCAAAAACGCAGCAAAACGAACCCGCTTCTCCCGCTCAGGCATAAAGATAACTAGACGTTGTAGTTGATAAAAAGCTATCCAAAACAAAAAAGAGAACAGAAAAAATGTTTTACAACAATTTAGGCAATTGGAATTGATCGTGTGATGCTACAATGAGCCCATGTTAGCTTTGTTTGGAAACGTGTTAATGATTTAGTTGTTGTTTTATTGTTTTTATGCTGTTTATGGCGGCAAGTGTTGACGATTCTAGGCTTGAGGCTGCAGATTCTATAGCGTTAAGGTATAGCAGTTTGTTGTCAAGGCAAGTGTTTGGAATCTTTTGTGTTGGTTTGAAAACGGGATATGCTGCATTCCAGGTGTGATCCAGAACTGTTTTGCCGTTTTTGAAAAGATCGTCTAAAAGATCGTCTCCTATGGGCTCGGTTGAGGTAACGGTCACCCATGACTCATCTTTTGTTGATTTGTTAATTGAAAAACGGGTTATTGGATCTGTCTCTTTAGAAGTTAGTATAATAGACGGAAACTTAGCTGAAGAATCTAAATTAAAGTACCTCGAATTTATTTGTCCCTTCATTAATCTGATGAAGATTTTCTGGTACTCACGTGCCTGCCAATCTAGTTTTGCCACGCCATCAAAGGTTATATCAGCGTTTTCTAGTGGTGCAGCAACAATCACTGCATCAAAAACGGAAACGGAGGCTCCAACACAAACCCGAAAAGAACCGTTAGACGTTTTCTCGATATGGTCTACTTTGGTTTCTAGCTCAACATTGGAAGGGTATGCTTCAAGAAGTTTTCTGGGCAAGACATCGTTGCCGTCTTTGAGACTGTAAACTGATTCTCCATAAACTCCCAGCAAGGAAGAGAGCCCAGCGAAGCCTCCCAGTTCTGCATTTTGAGAGTAAATTATTCTGGTAATCGGGGTGATTAGTTCATCTATAAATTTTTGGTCAACACCATTTTTAACAAGAATTTTGTCAAATGACGTCTTGTACCATTGGGCAAGACCAACAGTTTCGAAAAGCTCCCAAAATTCTGCTGGTTTTTGTTCTTGTTGCGTGTATAGTTTTTTTATTTTTCCATCTGCTTCTCTTAAAATGAACAGCAGTTTGGGTACACTAAGCTTGTATTTGGTGAACAATTTCAGCAGCTTATAGAACATTGACTGACTTGACTGAAAGGTTATCTCTGTGCCGTTCCACACTGCAATATCCATAAACTCTTCAAGTTTCTTTACTTTGAGACCCAGTTCATCTACAAGACTGCAGACTGTCTTGTTTGTGGAGTTGAAGAATGCGGCGCCCAACTCAATTTTCATGTCGCCCCCATTGAATGTGAAGGCTCTTCCGCCGATTCTGTTTTCTGATTCATAAACAGTTACCTTTGAAGATGGAAGATGTTTGTGGGCAAAATATGCCGCAGAACAGCCCCCAATTCCTGCGCCTATAACCGCTAGGTTAACCATGTTGTTTCAAGCAAATATTGGTTTAGTGTAAAATAAACATGCATGAAACAAGATAACAAAAAACAAGGGTGTGGTGGATTAGGATAATCTTTCAATGACTATTCGTCTAAGTATTTTTAGACCGTGCCTGAAACCCAACTTCTTTTTGCCTAATCGTTTCCGATATTTAATTGGCAACTCCACAATCTTGTATCCGGATCGTCCAATATGGTGATTTATTTCTGCTTCTATATCAAATCCGTCTGATCGTGGTATCCAGCCCTTCAATAACTCAGATCTAATGAGTCTAAGTCCGGTGTAAGGGTCATTCAATTTTACGCCATTAAACACTCTTTGGGCAAAACCCAAAATCCGGTTTCCGAGGTAAAACTGGTTTCGGTCAGATTCATTTTCATAAATTCGGCTAAACCGATCCCCTAAAACCATTCCAACATCAGGATTCAAGTCAAGAACATTGACCATTTCTTTGATGTGTTTAGCTGGATAAGTGTAGTCAGCATCAGTAAACACAACGTAAGAGGCATTGCCATTAAGATGACATAACCCCTGAGAAATTGCATTACCTTTACCTTTACCTTTCTGAACCAGTACTTCTGCCCCTAAATCTTTAGCCAATTCAAGGGTTTTATCTGAACTTTTACCGTCAACAACAACTAAATGAGGCTCATGTAAAACTTCTTGTAGCTCGCATATAGTGGGAGCTATCCCTTCCTCTTCGTTATATGCTGCAAGAACAACCGCGAGAGGGGAACAGCTCAACCAAAATCATCTCCATATAACATTTGTTGAACAGGGGCTAAGTCATTAATAAAGAGCCAAGAAAGTCTGTTCTAGAACATAGTTCCATTTCTATGCACATTTACTTGTTTTTGAGGTGAATGCATCCAAAAATGCCAGCAGGAACCAGAAGTTGTGAAAGCGGCACAAACAGTAACAGAGTCGTGTTCCAGTTCGGTTTAATGCTTAGCTCTGTTTCTTAGAAAGAGTAAAAGTGATGAAAAAAACAAAGCTGACAATATAGGCAGTGTTTGTGACGGCAAGTACTCAATTACAAATCCTCCCACGATCGGTGTGATTATTTGGGCTATGCTATTTAGTGAGCTGTTAACGCCCAATACGGTTGCAGTTTCCGTTTGTGTAACGCTGTTTGTCAATTTGCTCGTTAAAATAGGTCTGCTGACTCCGGTGCCATATGCAAGAAATATCAACGGAACAAAAACAAACAGGTATTCTGCAGAAAATGCAATAGTCACCATTGCAATGACCATGGAAACTATTCCGGTCAGCAGCATACGTTTTTCATCCAAGGCTCGCATGATACGAGCAATTAGAACGGTCTGAATAATTACTCGCAGTATGCCAATCCACGCCATGTAAAAGCTAACTTGGTCAGCCTCAACGTGAAATTGGGTTTCTGCGAGTAAACCAAAGTTCGAAATGAACAATTGAAATGCACCGTTGTAAACAAAAAACATAAACAAACTGTTTCTCACTTTTGGGTTTTTTACAAAACGCTTAACATCACTAACTGGGAGGACATCATCAAAGCCAAAAGAAAGCTTATCTGTTTTTTTAGTGACTGTTTCAGGAAGGAAAAAAATCAGAACAATTGAAACCAGTGTTATTCCCGCCGCAAAGAACATCGGAACCGAATAATTAATCCTCGAAAGCACTCCGCCAATAACAGGACCAAATATCAAGCCTGCACCAAATACTCCGCTGGAATAGCCGTAGACTCTGGTTCGATGTTTAGGTTCAGTGATGTCGCTGATGTAAGCTTCGCTGACAGTCATGTTGCTTCCAAGTAACCCGTCAGTTAACCGCGCAATAATCAACATAATTGCGGTTGTGGCAAACCCAAGCAGTATAAAACCAGCAAATGTGCTTACTTGACTTAAGATAAACAACGGTTTTCGTCCAAAGTGGTCACTTAGTTTGCCGGTTATTGGGCTGGCGAATAATTGGCAAAAACTGAACACGCTGGCAATAAGCCCTATTTGTATTGGAGTTAAGTTAAGCGATAATCCCAGAAACGGTATTAAGGGTAGTACAATGCTAAAACCCAGTATTTCTGTGAATATTATTAGGAATATTATGTAGAGGCGTTTGTCGAATACGAAATCGTCTGCTTCAGGTGTTTCGTTATTTTTCAAAAAATCTCCTCTACATGAATAGACCAGTTTAGCGGGTTAATTCTTCAAGATTCTTTTTCACTTGTGTTAGAAGGCGTAAAAACGTTGCTTTTTCGTCTTCAGTAAATCCATTAGTTATTTCTTCCTGAATTTTGAGCCACGAATGTATTACATTCGGCGCCAAATTCAGACCCTTTTCGGTCAGGGATAATCTAAATTTTCTTCCATCGTTTTCATCTTGAACTCTTACAAGTAATCCTTCAGAGTCCATTTGACCGACAAGGTTTGAAACCGAGGCGGGTGTAATGTTTAGTTTATGTACAATGTCCTTTTGATTAAGCCACTTTTGTTGCGCAAGATGATGAATGATTAAATCTTGGCTGACACCGCGTCGATCTTTACCTAACATATTATGGGTATAGTAGCGATACCTCATAGCAACCGTGCGCAATAAATAGCTCAAAGTATTTTCCAAACAGCTTCCTCCAATCTGTGTGTAGTCAAAAAATAGTTAGTTAGCTTATTAAATAGTTCTATTGGTTAGTTAACTAACTAACAATACAATTAGATGTCTAATAAACAGCCATAAGATACGATTGCCAAACGCAGCATCTATTTTGTGGGCGTTAACGTGATTGTCAACGTGTTCGTGTTGTGTTCCACGTTTGCTTGTAGGTCTTCATCTAGGAACGCTTGAATGATTTTGTGATACTGCTTTGGTATTGTTAGGCTGTAGACGGGGTACTTGTATTCTGCTTTGCCGTAGTAGCGCTTCTTCACTAGCCGTTTTTGTATCTTTACCATAACCAACCAGTCCATCAAAATTTGGCTAAAAAGGCTTCTGAGCAACAAACATTAATGTCCCATAGAGGTGACCGAAAATAAAACAACAAACACCAAACATAGCACACAAGAATACCCTGTCAAAACTGCTGATTCTATCTTTTAACATTCACAGTCAATCTAATTGTCTGGTGCAACAATTTGCCGTGGGAACAAACTCAAAAGTTTATACGTTCAGGACACACAAACCCTGAAGATTTTGACTCAGAAACCTTCAAAACCATAACCCTAAATGAAGAAGAAGGAATCCAAGCAATAACTGGAAAACCATTAGACAAAGAAGCAACAGAAATTGTAACTTACCTGTTCAGCAAAGAAAAAAGCTGGACAATACAAAAGGCACAAGAATGGCTCAAAGAACATGAAAAAAAGGCTAAAGAATCCTTCAGCTGGACAGGCACAATCAAGAACATCCCCCAAACAGGAAACCTGATCCGAGGAAAAGCCCTACACCCAATCAGAACAGTCCACCCACAAGAATGGCCACAAATAAGAGAATACCTCAAAGAAGAACTTGAAAAATCAGCTCACACATTAGCGGGCACACCCCTGATTCTTGACCATCAAACACCACTTAAAGGCAGAGTGCTTGGAGCAGAATATGAAGATGGAGCCATCGAATACGTAGCCCAACTCGACGACCCTGCCATAACCAAACAAATCTCCGACGGCACAATACGGCACTGCAGCGTAGAATTCGAGTGGAAAACACTAGAAAAACTCAATGGACATGCACCAAGAGGCATCAAATTCACAGGGCTATCTCTTCTGAAAGATTACCAGCCGGGAGATCCACAAACAACCGTGGAACTGTGGGAAGCAATAATCAATGGACTCAAAGATTCTGAAACAAAAATGAAAGAGCAGGCTTCGCTTCAACAGCAATTATTTTTTTATCCGATAACTGAGTGCGCAGCATTCATGGATGAGCACTTTTCATTGGTTTGGATTGATCAAACCAACGGAATACAAGGAATCTATGGGCTACTGCGCGATAAACCAGAAAATCCCCAGCCTATGGCGCTCATGTTCATGAAGGATAAGCGCTGGACTATAGAAAAGATGGAGGAGTGGCTCAGTAGCCATCCACAGTATGTTCAGGCACAACCAGAGAAGCCTCCAATTGAGCAGCCTCAACCAGAACTTGAAGCCGCAAAACCGCTGGGAGAGGCAATCATTTCTCCCTCTGAGTCCAACCAGTCTGAATTGATACCTAAACAGGAGGTTCTAAGCCTGTTGCCCGAAGATTGGATAGTTAGGGCATGGAGCATTGGACCTCAACTGCTTGTGCGGCAGCTACGCCACAAGCTAGCATCACAGTCAACAGATGTGACCGGGAGTAGACAAGGATGAACTTGACGAAACCGCAACAAAACTGGAGGAAACATACGTGACTGACCTATGGCCTGACGCAGAAGTTGGAGAAATGATAAGCGACGGAACAGCCCTCAGCTTTGAAGCCGCCTCGACCATAACAAAAGGCGACCTTGTCTACCTAAGTGCAGACATGACTGTTAGTAAGTGTACATCAGCAAGCCAGCACTCACTTGGAGTAGCCTTAACCACGGTTGAAACTGGAGAAGTGTGTTCAGTATGCACCCGCGGAGTGGTCAAAGTAACAGCAGGAGACGCAATAGCCCGAGGCGAAAATGTGCAAACAGATGCAGACGCTCAAGCCGTCACATTAGCGGACGGTTCAGTAGCTTATGATCAAACAGAAATCCCTGACAGAATCGCAAGAGCAGTTGGTGTAGCCCTGCAAACGTTTGCCAGCGGAGACACAGGACTAATCCACGTATCCAAAGCCTAACGGAGGACAAAAATATTGCCTAAACTTTTTGAGTCTTTAACAAAAGATCCTGAATACCAGCCCATACTACCAGAACTGCTGGAACGAGCCAAATCGAACCTCATGGTCAACGCGGTAATGAGAGAAGCCATCCTCAGCGACACAGCTAACGCGCTTGGAAAAATGCATGATGTTGTTGTGGACGCAGCAAAACCTGCACTCATTGGAAGAGAAGTCATCTGGGTTCTACCCACCAGCGAAACCCTTGTCAGATTCCCAAAAGCAAAACTAGGAAAAGCTCACAGAACAGCTGAACTTTCGCAGGTGTGGATCACCCAAGAAAAATATGACACAGTGGACATCAAAGCCGACATGGAAGTCAAAGCAGGTGCAGAGTATTCCAAAAAATTCTTTGAAGATGCATCATGGGGAGTAATGGAACGGCAAACCGCTGAAGTAGGACGAGCCATCGCAGAACTTGAAACCGAAAAAATCCTTGAACTATACGATGGCATCAACGCAAGCGACTTGGCAGGAGGAGACGAATACAACGGCTCTGGAACCTTGGATTGGGCAGGGCTTGTGGGATTCTGGAACAGAATAAAGGCAGAAAACTTCAACGCCAAAGTAATGGTGATTAACCCCGCTCAGCTCGCTGATTTGTGGCAACAGGACCAATTTATCCACAGCTTCTATTTTGGAGGCATGGCTGACATACGAAGAGGCATCCTAGGTGAAACATACTTGGGAATGAAGATTGTTGTCAGCACCAAAGTATCTGCTGGAACAGTTTACTGCATAGACACGGACGTAGCTGCTGTAATGCTTCTGAGGCGTGACATCATAACCGAGCCCTTTGAGAACCCCAAACAAGACAGGTATGGCATTGCAGCATCAGAACGCGTTGGTCTTGGTGTTCTACGAAGCAAGGGTGTGGCACGGGGGACAGGCTGGTAAGCCAACCTGTAACTCGACCAAACTTTCCCCCTTTTTTGGTGAAAAATATTGAGTGAAATTAACTGGGGTAACTACACTGAAGCCTACAAGGCAATCCACGACGCCATCCACGGAATCCAAACACCACATAATGTCACGATAACCCGCAACAACGAAGGCTACATCACGCAGCTGCAAGTTACAGACGGCACAGTAACAAAAACTGTCACAATCACACGAAACTCAGCTAATTTCATTGAACAAATCTCAGAAAATATCGAATAAAAAGTAATGGAGGAAACAAAAAGATGGTTGCAACAGTAAATGTTCAGCAGGCAGTCGGTGGATCAGATGGTAGCCCAGGAACATACAACAATGTTACCGCAAGCACTAGACTGCAAACAAAAGACCAGTTTGAGCCCGCAGATACTTCATATCCGATTCCCATACCAACCAGTGGCTTCAAGTATAGTTACTGGATTCATGTCTGCTTGGATCTTGGCGGAACTTTCACGCAAATCAACAATGTTCGTTTTTACTCTGATGGGGCAATAGGCTGGAACTTTGGGACAGGAGGCGAGCTGCGGCGAGGAAACAGGGATTCAGGTGATCATGGTTGTCCAATGTCGTCTGAGTATGATTTGGCGACTGGAACCGAGGCAGATACTGGAGATAGTGTTGAGGATGAAACGGATGGGCATGGTTTTTATAATGCTCAGACTACGCCCACAGCAGATGTTGCCAGCGACACGGAAGCTTCACCAGCCATAATAGATTCAACAGACCATACCAGCGCAGGAAAAACAAAAGCCGTTGTGTTACAGTGCAAGGTAGCAAACGATGCGGTGCAGGGAGAACAAGCAGACGAGACGCTCAGCTTCAAGTACGACGAAATCTGATGGAGGCATCTGGTTGCTCGGTTATCGTCCACTTGTTTATTTTTGGATAGCCGAGTACACTGATGGCTGCGCGTTGCCGCAGTTTGATCCAAAAACAGGTAAAGAAAACAGGTTCTCAGAAGTTGATTGCCAGAAACTCTGTCGTTTTGGGTGGTATGCGTTTTCGCCAAAGTTGACTAAGAAGATATTGGAGACAGAAAAAACAGTTGTTATTCCAACCTCAAACAGGTCATACTCTGTAACTTTGGAGAGAAACGATAAACTTGTGGCGTATAGAACCAACACAATCAAGTTACAGACAAGAAAATCTGGAATTGGCTACGGGGAGACAGTTTACGTTTTGGGTATTGAAGGCAAAAAGGTCATCCAGATAGATGAGGGAGGAAACGTAGTTAATGAATCCTGTTAAGCTTCCAAAAGAAGTTCTAAACTTGTTTCCCATGTGGGAGTACCGTTGCCCATGTTGTGGCACCTACATTGAATCAGACAAAGCTTTTTGTCCTAAATGTAAAACTGCTTTTGACGAAAAGAAGTGGCGGGTTGCTCCGAGATTTCTCAAAAGTTATGATGCAATGAGTTATTACGCGCATAAGGTTCTTGCGCCAAAACTTTCATCTGAACAGCGCAAACTGCTATTCAAGTATTTCACCGAGTTGTTTAGTGACGGGTTTGAGTCTGGAGACTTCAGCGAATGGACAGGAACAGCAACTGCAATTAATGGAACTAACAATGTAGTTGACTATTGGGCACATCATGGAACGCATAGTTATGAATGTGATATGCCAAGTGGTTATGATAAGGCGTACATTTGGAGAGACCTTTCAGGAACAAGTCAAGAAAATATTCGTTTCTACATAAAAATTACTGGTGCATCATTTTCTGACGGTGACAAATTTTCGATTGTTTCAACGCACAGAGTAGGAAATTTTAAGATTGCCGAGATTGGGATCATTAATTCTACTCGTCAATTATATCTTACATACCAGGACAACTCTTTTTCGAGTCCCACAAACACAAGCTCAACAACTCTCGAGTTAGATACGGAATACTGCATAGAACTTGAGGTCATAGCCGAAGACAACACACATGGAACGTGGAGAGTTTATGTGGATGGAACAGAAATTGCAGACATAACCGTTGAAAACTCACTATTCAACTACATGTACGGTTACGCTAATCGTGTTATTTTTGGCACAAATAATTACTCTGGAACACCAACAGCCACCTTTTTGTTCGACTGTGTTGTTGTCGCCGACACCTATACTGGACCTGAAACCACAGAACAAACATATACTAAAACTTGGTCAACAGATGCCCTCTTCAAAAAGTTAGGAATATCAAAAGCTCTTAGCGTAGACACCAGCTTCCAGAAACAAGACGTTCCAAAAACGTTTGACGTTGACGCTGCGCTTCAAAAAAGAGCCATCATTCAAAAACAGATAGATGCTCTCTTCAAGAGGCTTGACAGGCTAGAAAGTTTCACAGTGGATGCATGTTTCGGCGCCTTGTTGACCCAAACTATGTCGAGGCAGATTGATGTTGTGTTCAAGAAGTTGGATGCAACAAAAGCGTTTGGGCTAGACGTCTACTTTGGACCAGTTGCAACTGAAGCATACGTGGAAACATTTGCTTTAGATGTCATGTTTGCGTATAAGGTGAGGCTTCCAGAATTGTGGCTTGACGAAAACGGAAAAATGGTTTTGAATATTTCGAAACCGTACACGTGGGTGGGGAGTTAACATGAGCCGCCGCAGAGAAGAACAGGACATGATGGATAAGGTTATACTGGGTGCCTTAAGGAGGGGTGATGTTCGTTGGACGGCTTTGGAGAAGCGGGTTTTAACTACGTGCCACAGTTTGGCTACGCGAACAAGATTTGATAATCGGTTACGTTACTTGCTCAAAAAGGAGTACGTTGAGCGGGTCTGCCGAGGAGTCTACAGCATCACAGAGAAGGGCGAAAAATACAGGGAAGTAATCTAAATCTAAATCTAAATGCCTCAGGTGTATTTCTTGAATATGTCGTGATATTTTTTGACAGCATCGCGAGGATTTTCCGAGTAGATAACTGCGCGTCCTAAGCTGACCAGCGGGTTTTTGACGTATCTTATTTTGTTTGCTTGCCCGCCTTGGGGTCCTATGCCCTGCAGCAGAAACACTACTTTGTCTCCGACAGTTTGTTGGATGTTTTTGATGTATGTGTCTTCGACAAAACATGTTAAGCCTACTACGCAGCCGTCGGCTTGTGTTTCTTTGACGGTTTTGGCGGTGTACATGTAGTATGGTTGATTGTTAACGGCTGTTTCTATCATCATTTTTTTGGCTTCGGGGTTGGACATTAAGGTGAGAACTATTACGCCTAACCTGTTTTCGTGGGCTTTTTCTACAGTTTTTTGTGTGTTGCCAGCAAAGGGGGAGAACGTGAAAGCGTCAAAACCCATTTTTTGTATCCAGTATAGGGCGGAGCCGTTGGTTGCGCCGATGTCTCCAAGTTTATGGTCTAGGATTGCGAGCATTCCTTGGTCGTGAATCTTTTTTGTGATCTTTTTGAGGATGCTTGTGTGTCCGAGGTAGTATTGGGTGTTTGGTTTTATGGAGCAGCAGTAGTCGCTGACTTGCTCGATTATGTCTAAAGAGAAGTTTAGAAGAGTTTCACAGTCTTCTTTGTTTGTGTACTTGTCTGGAACTGTGTTGCTGCTTCTTTGTTTGGGCAGTGCAGGATCAAGGTTGATGTTGATGAAGCTGCCTTTTTCTTTGGTTGCCTTCAGGTATTTCTCGTAGAACATACTGTAACCCTTGTTTCTTATTGTGTAACTTTTTAGCTATTAAGTTGGACGGAAAAGCTTGCGTTTAAATGCTGCAACAAAAAGGGCTACAACCAAAAACATGGGCAAAAGTAGCCATGTTGGGAACTCTGCAATTGTGTCGGGTATTTCTGGTTCAGGGATTTCAATGGGTTCTATAAGGGGATAATAATCTATGTTGTTTTTGTCTATGATGTAGGCTGTGTCGCCTATTCCGTCGCCGTCTGCGTCTGTTCCGTTGTAGTTGCTCCAGTAGTTGCCTTTGGAGTTAACATCCCAAACGTTTACTCCAATATTTTGGGAAAAATTAGCATAATTGTTGATGAAGCTGTTTTCGTATATGATGTTTTGAGAAGTTCCCATGTAGCTATCGCGAATACCGCCATAGGTGTTGTTCGCAATCAAGTTCTTGTACACTGTATTATTTTGAGCATACTCAAGTTGAATCCCCGCTTGATTTCCAATAATGTAGTTACCCATCACCAAGTTATCATGAAGGGCGAGCAATATTCCAGCTCCGCCTGGATTATAGGCGGTTAACTCTCCATTTGCGGTGACATTGTTTCCTACAATCCTGTTAAAGGCTGAACCGCTAGAAGTTATGCCTATTCCAATTGCAGTGTTCTGGGTCACAACGTTTGCTACAATCAAGTTGTTACAGTTGGGGCTACCGCCATCCAAGCAGATGCCAGTCCAACCATTTAATGCAACATAGTTTTCTGTTATGGTGTTATTATCCGAGCCGATGGCGCCTATGCCTTGGGCTTGGTTGCTTATGGCGTAGTTTTTGGTTACGCTGTTATTATGTGATTCATCCAAGATGATTCCAATCATGTTCCCTGTTACGGTATTGCCATAAATGCTGTTGAATGATGAGTCATAGCACCATACGCCGTAGAATGTGCTTGTTATCTTGTTTCCATATACACTGCAGTGTTTAACGTTAAGCAGGTGAACTCCACGGTACCACCGCATTGTTGAAGGACATTTGAACGTGAATCCTGTCACGTTAACGTTATCGTGCTCAACAATAAGAGCAGTGTTTGCTTCACCCAACACGACTGTTGAATGCATGTCCTCTCCCACTAGCGCTATGGATTTGTTGATTAGCAGATTCTCGCGGTAGGTGCCTTTTCTAACAAACACCGTGTCTCCTTCAGTTGCAGCATCAATAGCTTCCTGAACTGTGAGATAATCGTCTGGAACAACAACGGTTTCTGGTTCAGCTTCAACGTTAACCACAGGAACAACAACTACCAGAACAAAAAAAAGAGCAAGAAACAAGTCAATTGTTGCAGTTTTCCTTAGCGTATAAGGCATAACAATTAATTGTGTGACAAATTTGGGCTAAAAGGATTTTTGTAAAGGTTTCTTGACCAACTAAATGATACAGGCAGTCAAGGTTTCTTGACAAAATCCTTTTTAGCATATCAAATTAATAGACAAATTAATCGATTAAAGATAGTGTAATTTGCAAATGAATAAGAATTGGATTATTGCAATCAGCATAATTACAATAGTATTAATCGCTGTTCCAGTAGGGTGGTTCTTAAACCAAGAGAATAATGATGAAACGTTACCAGACAAATCAATTAATCTACTTGAACCTCCTAGTGTTTTTTGGCAAGTTGACATAGAAAATTTTGCTACTGGACTTGCTGTAGCAGATGGTAGAGTTTACACAATTGACATTTTCGGGAATGTAAAATGTTATGATTCAACAACTGGAGATGATGTTTGGAAAGGAAGTGTTGGCGGATATTTTTCAGGAGGCTTAGTGATTTATGAAGATAGGGTGTATGGAGGTTCAGGTACTGGAGTTGTTGGTTGTTTGGACAAAAGAACTGGGAGTGCTCTTTGGGATTTACGAGGAATACCCTACATTAAGTATTACAAAGCGGCACCTGAAAACTTCACAGTTGTAGATGGCAGAGTTTTTGTTAAAACTAATGCTTTTAGTGCTTTTAATGCGACAACTGGAAAACTTCTGTGGTTGATTGAGGAGTATGGGCACATACCGGGTCAATCTGATGATGTTTGGGGATTTAATGGGTGGGCATTTGAGAATGACTTGTTGATTGGTAGAAGTGGAGGTCCTGCAGGAAGGTATATTCACAGACTAAATCCAGATGATGGAACAATAATATGGTCTGTTGGGGGGATATTTGCTGATAGCCCTGTAATTTATCAGGAACAGGTCATAGTTCAAAATGTTTCTAAAACTGAGATACTAAGTTTAGATGAAAGTTCAGGGGAGTTGCTTTGGGGTTTTGATGTGGGAGCAACAATATGCAATCCAACGGAGTATAATGGTTTGCTTCTCTTTGGAGCGTCTGATGACAGATTTTATGCGCTTAATTTGAATAATGGAACTTTAGCGTGGAAAAGCATGGTTAATAGCCAAAACATAACTTCACTTGTTAATGACGATAACCCACTTGAAGGACTTCCAGTAATAATTGACCAACAAAATCAAAGAATGATAGGCGTTTTGGCTGTTACTACTCAAACTAGAATAGATGAAAACCATGATGAAGACCAGTATTATGGAATCTTATGCAGTTTAGACATAAAGACGGGCGATGTCATTTGGAGTGAATACTTTTCGGGTAAAGGAGACATCTCAAACGAATACTATGTATTTGATTATGCTTCTACTGAAAACCACATCTACTTGACTGCAATTAATGACTTGTTGATTTTTAGCAAAAAAACTGGCAATTTAATTGAATCTCAGCACTTTGAACATAAAATTACTTATCCAATAGTAGAAAATGACAAAGCGTTTGTAGCTACAGACCTTTGGCTCTTTGCGTATGATTAGCCGCTTTCCACTCTGTTCTCGCAGCACAGCATTTGAAAGGCTCAAAACTAAAACTGCATATACATTTTGTTGGTTAATTTTTCTTGAAAAAAGGCTCTGCGCGTATCAAAAGGCATCAAGGATTTTAAGACACAATAGCGTGACTGTTTGGTTTGTTTGATTTTGAGTGCTTGTTTTTGAGGAGTTATTTTACAAAGTGTTTATTTCAATATCTAGTCTAAACGGTTTATTTCCTAAATAATCCGTTTTAAACAGTTATTTTCGTGAACTAACCTTAAATCAGCCATATTTCTGTAGTATATTCTGGTGAATATACTTTGGCAACTGTTTCAGCCGACGACATCCGCGACGTAATCAACATAACCTCAGAAGAAATCCCAGATAATAAAATCGCCAAGATGATCAAACGAGCCCAAGTCACGCTGGAACTTGAAACAGACAAACAGGTGGACAGCAGCGACTGCACAGACGCAGAAAAAGAAGCCATAACCGTGCTCTCGGCAGTCTACGCCATCTGCTACCTGACTGGCGGCTCAGCAGTGGGACTGAGCTTCTCTGTAGGAGACCAAGACGTCAACGTTCTGGAGGCTGCTCCGCCATTAACGGTTCTACAAGCCGAACTAGAACGAATACTAGCCAAACTCAAGGGGTCAACGCTTAGGAGAGCATAAAAGATGGGGACAGTTCCGCAGGATTACTTCAGTTTCATTATGGATTATGCGCCGTACTTCTATTATATTCCAGGAACAGGCGTTGACACAGAATGGGAAAGGGGTCCAGCTCCAGCCGCCCACGCCATCGACTTTCTAGCAGAAGCACATCAGAGCAGCCAGTTTGAGGACAAACAAGCAGACATATTCAACAAAATCGTTGAGTTGGCAGATTATCTAGTTTCGATCCAGTGCACAGACGACCAAAAGCAGGCGTATGGCGGTTTTCAGAGCAAAGATGGCAGTAACCATTACTACAGCATTGACGCATTGCGAGCGGTTCCAGCGCTTCTGAAAGCCTATGACCTCACAGGCAACAGCTCATACCTGAACGCGGCTACGTTGGCGGGGGGCACGTTCCTGTATAACATGCAGCATCAACCCAGCAACTTGGGGGAGCATGACCAGTATTATGGCGGGTTTGCTCAGGCGGTCACCATAGCAGATGATTGGCTTGCTGAGATGCACGTCATAGACCTTTATGGGTTGATTGGGTTACAGATGCTCTACAGCCGCACGGGCGAAACAGTGTATCAGTCCATGATGCAAGATGAAGTAGGCTTTTACAGAGGCGGTTTTGAGGCGCTGTATAGCCGATATTCTCCAGCGCCAAACGGAGATGGCGAGTGGCACAGAGTTGAAGAATCAAATGTGGTCTATGATGACGATTTTGGTTATGCTCTTGTAGGGCTCTTCAGCTACGAGGGCTGGAGCTCCACAGTTAAACAAGTCTACGAAGACGTCAACGGCATAGGTCCAAGTGCGGATTATCCCGCGTACAATCCTGCGGTTTGCTGGTCAGGCTACGTTGATGTGGTCTCCAGAAAGGTTGACAGCGACTACTATGATGCTGTAGCGGCAGGTATACTGTGGCAGCTTAGAAGTGGGCATGACAACTCAGCCTTAGAGTTTAGCTTCAATGTGATAGGTGGTCACAGTGAGGAGTTCATGTTTTGGGGAACCAAATTCAACGATTATGGTGCCGTTGAAAACAAGAAGTCGGTTGTAACTGTTTCGTGGCTGTCCCTGATGTTTCTTAACTATCAGCCTCCAATAACCCCGTTTACCAGAATTTTGCGGTGTCAAGGCATAGATGTAACAGTGTATCCGGTGGTAGAAAACAAGCAGTCAGTCAATTATGGTGAAGGCATAAAAATCAAAGCCTTAGTCTGCCCCGCCAGAACAGACGAAATCATAATGGAGCAAGGCTACATAGTAAACGACTACATCACAGTGCACACTTTTGCGCCCATACTTCACCACAACAAACTGCGATACAAGGGCACCGACTATGAAGTGGGTCCAGTTGAGGGTTACAGTTTTCGGGGGCAGCTTATGTTCCGCAGATCAGTTTGCAGGAGGCTCATAAGCTAATGACGCAGATCGAAGACCCGACAGTAACTCTTGCTCGGCTGCTGGATACAAACATTCAGGTTGTAAAGGATAACGGCTCCCTTGCGGACATTTGCGTAACAACAGAATGGGTCAACAGGGAGCTGCTCAAAGATGTTGATGGGCAGGTGACGGTGGGGCTTGACCACAGTGAAGACCAGAAGCTTGGTTTTTCTGCTAATTTGCGCCGAAGAGTTGGGATTGCTAGGGTTAAAATTTGGGTGGTTGACAGGGCAGGTTTTGCTGGAAAGCAGATTCGTAACAAGCTCAGAGAAGAGGTTAACAGGGTTGTTCGGGAAAAGCGGACAAAACCCAACCAAACAGTCTACAATTACATCAATGTTGGAGCAGGCTCAGACAGCCACAAGGCATACTACGCTGGGTCAGCTTCCGAGTTAGCGCCTGACGCTGCAGAGTGGACAGAGTTTTCGGCAGAGCAGTATGAGCAGCTGTGGCAAAGCGACGAGACCCGCTTCAGTTACGGGCAGTCTGAGGATGCACAGTATTCGTTTCTTTTGTTTCGCATCAAGGTTGAATCTAACAGGAATGTCGTCAAGAAGGCTGTGCTCAAGTTTGAGGGCTACGGGGATGCTCCTGCAGGGAACGGAGTTACAGTGAAGGCTTGGAACTTTGAAGCGTCTGAGTGGCAAAATATGCAGACTGCAACAGGAAACGATGATGAAACTGTTACAGTAACTTTGGAGTCTTCCATCCAAGACTACATCGACTCTGATGGCTACGTGTATTTGCTTGCCAGAACAACCAACCCAAGCGATGGCGCTTCTCAGGCGGTTATCCACTGTGACTACGTGGAGTGTCTGGTGGTTGTTGAGGGAATCTGCTACGTGGACATTGTTTCTTACAGGGACATTGATGATGTTCGTCTTAAGCCCTACATTTGGTGCACAGAGTTTGCAGTCAAAAGTTGGCTGTTTGAAGAGGTCACGGTTACATAAAAATTTTGGAGACAAAAAATTTGAGTACACCAGTATATGGAGCCCACGAGGCAAAAGCATACTATGTCGTAGAATCAAGCTACGGCGTAACCCCAACAAACCCGTCCATGACAGGATTAGCCACCGCCGAAAACGTGGAACCAGACCTGAACCCCGGACTAATCAAAGTCAGAGGCACAGGCTCACGGGACCTGCAGATAATACGAAAAGGCTTACGGCAGGTAGGACTAAAAATCGAATACAATCTGCCCAGCGCCGCACCCATAGACTTTCTACTAAACATCCAGACCCTAAACTCGTTGAGCCTAGAGGTTGTCTACGAAAAAACAGAAGGAATAGTCGATTTGCTCTACACGGGCTGCAGATTCAACACACTAACTGTTGAGTGCTCAGTAGAAGACATACTAAAGGCTACTGCAGAGTTGATTGGACAGGATGTGGCGGTTGGAACAGACAAAATCAGCGGCGCAAGCTATGCTGATCATTCTGGAGCGGTGCCATACTACGAGAGTTACGTCAAAAAAGACGACACCGCATTGGATAGGGTAACGGATTTTCGTTTCACCATACAAAACAACCTCAAGCGTGTGCCTGTAATCAGAACAACAAACGGGCATCTGCTCAAATATTTGCCTGAACGGCACAGAAACTGCACAGGAGAAGTAACTTTTGACTTCGAATCCAAAGACGAGTTCGATGAGGTCATAAACGATGCCGAGTTCAGTTTGGAGTTCGGTTTAGGAAGCAGCAACAAAGCACTTTTCACTGACTGCAAATGGGACACAGTAAGTTCTCCAACCCGTATCGAAGACCTTGTGACCTTGAAGGCGCCATTCACCGCAAAAAGCGTTACAATAAGCTAAAGGTGCAATCGATGAGAAAACTTAACGCATCTTTGGTTTTAACGATTGTCTTTGCCGTTGGCTTGCTTGTGGGAACAACATCCTACGCAGTTATCGAGCAAATCAGCCAAATCCGAAACGTCGGAACCATAAGAACCATTGATGTTGACATCTACCAAGACCAAGAACTAACCACCATTTTAGAGGTAATCAGCTGGGGCACGTTGAATCCTGGCGAAGCAAAAAGTGTGGATGCTTGGATAAAAAACACGGGTAACGATGCCCAGAAGCTTGTTATGTGGACAGAAAACTGGAACCCAACAGCCGCACAGAACGGACTGGCTCTATCATGGAACTATGCAGATTCATGGATAGCGGTTAATGCTTCGATTCCTGTTGTGTTCACGCTTTTTGTTGACGCTAACATCACGGGTGTTGTCAGTTTCAGTTTTGACATTTGGGTGAAGGGAGTGCATTAGGCGTGGATAAGAAAAAAAGAGTTCAAAGTTATGGAGAGGATTAAAAATAAGACAAGAAAAACTTGAAGTGGATCAGAGATTCGGAAAAGATTACTCTGGAACATACGTGTTCGGGGAGATTTCTTGGGCGAAACGTAACCGCATAATCCAAAAGCACACAAGATATCATCCTGTGTCTGGTCAGGTAGTGAAAAGCGATTATGTTGCGATTCAAGCAGAGACAGTGTGGGCGAGCCTCAAAGAGCAGCCACAAAATCAGCCGATAAGTCTTGAAAGGTTGCTCAGTGAAGAAGACGGAGTGCCCATCGAGCTTGGTGAATTGTTCAGTCAAACCGCTAACAGTTTGTGCAGTGTAACAGTTGAGGAGACACGTTTTTTATCAGGGCAATCAGGCGAGGCAAGCCCCACCAAGCAGTCACAAGGTTTAGGCTCTGTAAAGAATTCGGGTTCACGCCAAACCAGCTCTGCAGGCAGCCAGCCAAAGCAGTTCAGGAGTTCATCTTGATTATTAACGAGTTGGACAGGCAGGCAGAGCAAGAAAAGCATAAGATGGAGAAGCAGACAAGATGTCAATCCAGATAAGTTTTGATGTAGACGGGGCTGAAGAGTTCAAGTCGGCGATGAGCCGTTTTGATTCGGGTATGCAGCGTCAGGTCCATGAGCAGCTAACAGGTTGGGCTGTGGACGTGAAGTCGTCAGCTAGGCAACGGGTTCCTGTGAAGACGGGGCAGCTGCGGAGTTCAATTTTCTCTAGAGTGGGTGATTGGGTTGTGGAGGTTGGTGCACAAGCAGCTTATGCGATGGCTGTTGAGTTTGGAACTTGTTTCATTAGGGCTCGTCCGTTTCTTTATCCTGCGGTTAGGGAGGCTTTGCCTCGGCTGGAAGCTGTAGTTTGTGAGGCTCTTGAAGCTGCGAAGCGGGAGGCTGGTTTGTGAGTTTTAGTGAGATAGCGGTTACGGTGCGGGCTGTTAATCGTGCAAGTAACGAGTTTTCTAGGATTCAGACAGATGCTGAGGCGTTGACTGCTCGGATTAAGAGTTTGGGTTCTGCTGTTGCTGGGTTGGGGGCTGCGGGTGTTGCTGTTGGTTATGTTGCGGGTCAGTTTGGTTTGCTTGACCGTGAGCAGACACGGGTTTTCAATAGTGCGATGATGGTTGTGACGGTTATGGGCACGTTTATGCGGACTAGTTTGGGTGTGGCTGTTGCTCAGAAGGTGTATGCTGCGGCTTGTTGGGTTGCGTCGGCTGCGCAGAATGCGTTGAATATTAGTTATGGTACGTTTTTGGCTTTGACGGGTGTGGGTGTGGCTGTGATTGTTGCTGCTGGGGCGGCGATGGCTCAGTTTGCTTCGCAGATGGATTCTGCAACTGCTTCGGTGCAGGGGTATAATGCTGCTTGGTCTGAAACTTCTGGTTACAGCCGTAATGTGCGCAGGGCTGGAGATGATGAGTCGCTTCTCAGGAGGGGTGTTGAGTGAGTTTGGGTTTGCCTGTTGTTGCGTTGGTTTTTGGTTCTGTTACTCCGCCTCAGGGTGATGTGCTGGATTTGAGTGTTCATCTAGGCTGTACGAATGAGGTTTCGAGTTTTTCGTGTTGTTTGCAGAATTTTGACAAAAAATACACTGAGACGTATCCGATCAGTGTGGGCGATAATGGTAGTTTGAGTATTGGAAGGGGCGCAAACTGTCCGTTGATAGCGAGTATACGGGTTGAGGAGGTTACGTGTGAGTCTTCTGCTGCCGAGAATTATATTCGAGTTAAAGGGCGCTGTTGGGGCGAGAAGCTCTTCAGGCAGGTTGTTACAAAAAGGTATGAGAATCAGAAGGGCGAAGACATTGTCAAAGATTTGGTTAATTATTATGCAGGTTTAAGTCATGTTCGGGATTCAACAGAGCTTATAGAGGACACGGATACGACGTATACGCTGCTGGAGTATGAGGATACCCCAGTTTTTGATATTCTGCAGTATGTTGGCTCTTCAGCGGACAAGAATGGAGTTATAGGTTTTGATTTCAGGGTTGAGCCTGACGCCAAATTTGCGTTTTTCCCCAAAAACAGCAAAACCAGCAGTGTTAGCTTGTCTGATTTGATAGAATCAAGCGAGTACACAAAGGACATTCAAAGGATACGAAACAGGGTTATGATTCATGGCGCTCAGGAACGTCCGTGCCCTCTGGATGTTGATGGGCAGCAGTGGAGTGACACGGTTACAGAGGATTTGACTCAAGTATCTTACTGGCTGGAGCATGCTCTTGGAAAGTGGGAGCCCATAACCGGAAACACGACCATGAGCATAGAGACGTCAAATACTCTTGAGGGGTCAAACTGCGTCAAAGCAAACTGCACAGCTTACATGTATTATGTTTCTTTTTGGTGGGTTCTTCCCGGAAACTACGTGAACGCAAACAAGTATCCAGCCCTAGTTTTTGCCATTAAAGCAGACAGCAGTCACAAGTTGAATCATACAATTGAGCTTCATGACGGCACAGGCGACGACAATGTTGTTTGGCGTGGCTTCACGATTTCAGAAACTGGCGAATGGCAAATAATCAAGCTAGAGATAGGAAAAAATCACGCAGATGAGTGGACAGAAAGCAGCTTCAATCCCAGCGATTTTAGGTGGGATTTGATACGGGGCGTCAGATTTGCGGTTAACCAAAACAGTGGACAGTATGGCAATGTGTGGGTTGACAGGTTCTATTTTGGTAATGGGCGCTGGACGGCAAGGCGTCCCCTAGAGGCAGAGGAGCCAACAAGCAGCCAAACAGCGTATGGTGTGCGTGAGTTGGTTGAGGTGGATGAGGAGCTTCACAGCAACAACGAGTGTGACCTACGGGCTAAAGCGTTGCTTGCGCATCTGGAGAACCCCGCCGAATCGGTAACGGTTCGAAGTACAGTGTTAGACTACGGCACAAACGCCTTGTTGCCTGCAGACAAGATTCATGTTACGCTACCAAACGAGAACATAAACGCAGACTATCGCATCGTAAGCGTAGAATACAGGGTAAACGCTGCAACCCAAACTCTTGAGGTTGTTTTGGAGCTTGGAAAACAAACTCCGCTGCTAGCCGATCACCTGTATGCTCTGCGAAGCAAAAACAGCTCATTATCACGATACAAAAGAGGACAATAAAATGAAAACAGAAAATCAAATCGAAAAACTAAGTTTCGGAGACCTTGTTCGAGTCTACTGGCTAGACGCAAGTGAAGCCATGGGCAGAACAGGAGAAGGCGGAGAACCACACTTTGACACACCAGTAGCCAGCATCGGACACTACGTTGGAGTCAAAGGAAAACGGGCAAAACACCTGATTTTGCTAAAAGACATCTTCCAAATCACCGAAAAAACCTACGACCTAGTCTACAACTGCATCCCAGTGGGCATGATCGAAAAAGTTGACGTGCGAAGAACACAAGACCTTGAAGACAACTACCACGAAATCATCAAGAAAAACCTGATGAAAATCAAAACCAAAAGCGGACATTTTGTCAAAGTCAAATGCAGGTGGAAAAAGTGAAAGAACGCATCTCTAAACTGTTCACAAAAAAGGTTCTGGTAAAATCTGGACAGAAAACAAAACGTGTTGAAATCCCACCCAGCCAAACACTAATTTACGGAGTCATAACAGCCACCGCAGCACTAGTTCTGTTAACTGTCCTAGAAACTGCACACATGGCATTCATCGGCAAATTCAATGCAGAAATCTTCTCAACCATAACACTGGTTGTAGGAACACTTCTGGGAACATTCTTCGGACAAAGAGCGTGAACATAGTTGAATACTAATAGCAGAATATTGTTGAAAAATAGGTTTTTTCATAAAATCAAACGCACAACAAAAAAATTTAACCTGAACACGCAAGAACTACGCGCAGACCTAATTTTGGACCTAAAAGTTCTTGCAGAGATGGCACATGAACAGGCAACCAAAACCAAGGAGCGCCGTAAACCAACCAAGGAACAACAGAAATGGGCAAAACTGGCAACCTACATCAGCCGAAGCATCAACATCATCGCCAAAGAATACGACACAGGAAAAATCAAAGAAAAACTCGACGAACTAAGGAAGCTAATCAATGAAGAACTTGGAGAAACAAACCCAAAAGCTTGAACAACAAATCAGGCAAAAAATTCAAGCAAAAACAGGCAACATCCAAGAGAACCCCATAGACTTCTTCGAACAAACTCTTCAGTTCAAGCCAACAAAATACCAAAAACTGTTAACAGACTATTTCACAAAAAAACAGTTTGTTGCAGCTCGCTGGTGCAGGCAAAGCGGAAAAAGCCACACCATATCTGCACTGCTGTTGTACTATGCGTTAACCAAACCTGAAACTTGTATCGGTGTTGTGGGTCCAAGCTACCGCCAAGCCAAACTAATCATACGAAAGATAACTGCTTTCCTCAAATTTTTGCCTAAAGGCTCTGTTTTGAAGTCACGAAAAACAGTCATATACTTCTCCAACGGCAGCGTCATAGAATGTTACCCAAACAACCCAGACACAATCAGGGGACCAACATTACATCTGGTTTACTGGGACGAAATGAACTTCACAGCCAACGACGAAGAAATGTACGACGCCATCCTTTTCACACTCGGAACAACAAACGGCAAGTTTGTCTGCTCCAGCACCCCATGGAGCACAGACCATGTCTTCTACAGAATATTCAACCACAAAGACTACAGCGACTTCGCCAAATCGCACATCACATGGAAAGACGCCATAGAACCAGACGGACCACTCAAACAGCAGATTCTAGAAAAAATACGAAGACAACTCACAGGCGACCCATGGCGTTGGCACAGAGAAATGGAGGCAGAATGGGCAGAAGATGAAAGCCGATACTTCCCGCAGGAACTCATAACCAAGTGCGTAAACGGCAACTTAACTTACGCAAGTTTCATCAACAGGCTCCAAGGCAGGTTCTGCGTTGGCGTGGATTTAGGAAAGAAGCGCGACCACAGCGCAGTTGCGGTTGTCCAACTGCTAAATAACGGTCAGGTTCGTCTGGTTCACATGCACAGATTCAAGCTAGGCACCCCATACGCCAGCGTCATAGGCTACATCAAAGCCCTAACCGACAGATACCAAACAATAGAAGCAGTTTATGTAGACCAGACTGGAATCGGCGAATACGTCACAGAAGACATGACCACTGTTGTCGCTAACACCAGAGGCGTTGTTTTGACATCCAGACGAAAAGAAGAGGCTCTAAGCCACCTGCGCGAACAGATGCAAACATGCAAACTATCCATGCCATACGACAGCCAATTAATCGCCGAAATCCACTGCGAAAAATATGAACTAACCAAAGATGGACACACACGATTCAGTCACCCAGAAGGAACACACGACGACAGACTCTGGGCTCTAGCCCTAGCATGCATGTCAACAAGAAAAACTCAAGCCCCATCAAGGCTAATCAGAGCGTGGTAAAGTTGGGAATCCGAGAAATATTCAAAATAACAAGGCTCCAAAAAAAGTATGACCACAAAACAGGCACATACAAACTCAACATATCATACAAAACAAGAACAGACGTCACAGACCGCACAATCAAAGTCGCTGAAGCTTTCGGCATAGGAGTAGACAACTTCCAAGAACACGTCATCTACGACAATGTAGAACTCAAAATTGCACCCAACGACATAGTTTACATCACCGGAGATAGCGGAAGCGGAAAAAGCGTTCTGCTAAAGGCTCTAGAGAAAAATCTGCAACAAGAAACAGTAAACCTAGACACCATAAAAATCGACCCCGACCAGCCCCTGATAGACAGTGTTGGCGGAAGCTTTGATGAAGGCTTAACTCTTCTTTCCAGAGTTGGCTTGAATGATGCTTTCCTTTTTGTACGCCGTTACAGTCAACTCAGCGACGGACAAAAATACAGATACAGACTAGCCAAAATGATCGAATCAGACAAAAATTACTGGTTCGCGGACGAGTTCTGCTCCACCCTCGACAGGGACACAGCCAAGATTGTTTCATTTAACATACAAAAAATTGCAAGAGAAGAAGGCAGAGCCGTCTTTGCCGCCACAACACACACAGACCTCTTTGACGACCTAAAACCGTCAATTCACATCCACAAACGCTTCGGAAAAGAAATCCAAGTCAACTACTACCCAAACAACATCAACAAAGAATGCAGCATAAAAAAAGAAATGCACATCAAAAAAGGAACAAGATCAGACTACAAGAAACTAGCCCACTTCCACTACAGAGACTCCAGAATCTTTGCACACCACAAAATCTTTGTCATGAAAAGAGAAACCGAAACAGTAGGCGCCATAGTCTACAGCTCCCCACCCCTCGCCGTAACAGGAAGACGCCAAGCCATAGGCAAAAAAATGACAATACAAGAAATCAACAACAAAATAATCCGCATTTCTCGAGTAGTCATCCACCCAAAATACCGCACCATCGGATTAGGAGCAAAAATCGTAAAAGAAACACTCCCCCTAGCAGAAAAACCATACGTCGAAACAATAGCGGTCATGGCAAAATACAATCCCTTCTTCGAAAAAGCAGGAATGAACAAAATCGCCCAAACCACCCCCAACCCTCAAGTAATAAAGGCAGTAGAAAAACTAAGAAAACTCAACTTTAACCCAGTCTTTCTAACCTCAGAGAAAACAAACCAAAACAAGCTCCAACAAATGACACAAAAACAGCTAAATCAAGTCAAAGAAGCCATCAAAGAGATCACTGGAATCTACCGAAAAAGAATCGCAAGCACTAAACAAGCATTCCTAAACAAAAAAGACTATGAGGCAATCGTGGACGCTGCAGACATTAACAAACTGGCTAAAATGATCCGCATATTAGGGTTCCTGACACAAACCAAGGTCTACCTATTTTGGAAAAGAAAACCAAAAAATGAAAAGAATACGTAAAATCTAACGAGTTTAAGTTGTTAGGTTCATTTGCGAAATAATGCTAACGTACTCTTTGATGACTTCTTGTCTAGCCTTCTTGTTCTTGATATTACCAATCAAGGAATGCAGATGAAAGGCACGACGCTTCATTTTGTCTCTACTCAAACCAATCGCCTATGACAATTCTGTGTAAACAGCGAAGATGCGATTTTCGCTTATAAGTATTGTGTATATTTTCGACAAATAGCTACAAGTCGATCAAAGTTGAAGAAATATTCCCGATACAGGAATATACAGATTCCAGAAACACACTTTTTATGTGTCTAACTTCACTTTCACTATAGACAAAAGCTATAGAAAAAACTTAGAGAGCGTTACCAAATTGGAAACCGAAAACAGACGCAGAGACAGACTCTACATAATGGCAGAAATACTAACAATAGCCAAAGACGGCTGCCTAAAAACCCAAATCATGTACAGAGCAAACCTAAGCTTTTCACAACTAAACGAGTACCTCTCATTCCTCACCAAAATGAACCTTCTCAAAATCCAAAACGAAAACAAAAAAAACGTCTACAGAACAACAGCCAAAGGCGACAAATACCTAGAAAAATACAAAGACATCTCAGACATCCTAGGACGAAACGACTAAACCATCTTACAGACCCAAAACCACTGCTAAACAAAGCTACATCGCAAAAAAATAATCAACCGTCTTTTTAAGAGATAATTTTTGCAGTAACACCATCAATTTTAACGAGCTTCTCCTCACCCGTCCGGACATTCCGAAAAGTAATCTCATATACTGGACTGTAAATCACAGCATGCTCAGAAACATGAAAAAGCTCATCCTCGATTTTACTTATATCTGAAGGCCTCTTAACAATCCGAGCTTTAACCAACTCTATCTCCTTTTGAGAAGAAACATTAACCAAACCCGTCTTCTTACTGAACTCATTCAATATCTCCTCAGGATGATCCTCAGATGGAGCAGCAGGCACCTGATTGTGCGGAATTTCATGCCCTTCCTTATCAAGCGCAAGATACGCCTTATCTTGATACGAAGACCACATCTGCGCCTGCAACTTAATCACCTTACTAGAAGCCCCAGATTCCACAGAGGGACTGTCCATTTCAGGTTTGTATGATTCGCCTGCAATTTTAACTTCCTCGGTTTCCGGGTCAACCCTAAGAGTGTAAACACGTTTCTTAGAATACTGTATGTGATAATTAGCATCGATAAGAACATAGGGCTCATAATATTTGTCAACAGAAACAACACGTATCTCTTCAGAGCGGCTCTTTGAAAAACCAAACTTACCGAATAACTTGTATTTCATTTTCTCCGCAGTAAGCTTAACAATGGTTGGATCGACACGAGATTTATAAACAATTATCTTTCTTTCGCTTATTCTTTCTGGAACTGGAGGAATCTCGTTCAAATCTAACACCTACATGACTAAAAAATTGGATTCACTAATTAATCATTTATGAATCCGCAATTAGAATTGATTATCTTTAGCCTAATGCAGAATTATTGAGCTTTCAGGTAATCGATCGTCTTCTCTTTTAACGATGGAAAACCGTCAAGCATCGCTTTAATTATATTCCATCGGGCTTCGTTTTGATCCATTATTTTTTCCCAGTTTTTGTTGTGGGCAAGCAGATATTAAAAGTCATAACTCGAAAACAGATATATTCCGTCTTGAGACACGCCAAACAGGTTTTCACCTAAAATATAAAGACGAAACCAGATTTAGCCCAATATGACAACATATCGTAGTGATTTACAAGCAACATATGCTAAAAATCAAAAAAGATTTTTCAATAATATGAACGCTAATTCTAGAAGAATTCTACATATTTATTCAAGAATATTTCACTTAGAGAAATATCGCCTTTATCTTAAGACATCAAATATGCATCAAGATAGAACGTATAAGGAGCATAATACACGTGAATTATCACATTACAGAAACAAAACTTAACAATAAAAAGGCGAACTCACGAAAACGCCTAATCAGCAGCCTAGCCGCCATAACGCTGATTTCGTTGCTAATTATAGCACCCACAACAATCTCTTCAGTATCAGCTAGTCCTGAACCTACATTAGAAACCATTCTCAATTACCTAGGTTACACCAACATTGCCATCTCAGACACTGAAACGTTTCCAGCAGGCAGTTACAACATCACATTATTCGCTGAATTTGCGGGTTACTACTATCAAAACGTGCTCAGTTATTATGAAGTTGGGACCAGCGATCATCAAACGATTTTCACTGGACCAGAAGGTAAAACATATTTACAAGAAGGATATGTGGTTCCACCATTATCCAAGACATTTGCCAGCAGCACACAATTTGGTTTATCCATGCTTACCCCCCAATATAGATACTTCACAGAACATTATTTGAACCCTGACAGTGAACCCGACAGTCCTGAACAGCACGCCCGAGTATACAAAAATTCGAATAATCCAAACATGTTCTTGATAGGCTTTGAGAACTGCTTTGGAGGAGGAATCGACAGAGACTACAATGATATGGTATTCTCTTTGGTACTAACCAGCAGTCCTCCAGAAATCGTCAGCGTTACAAGAGCCCCCGAGAACCCCAATTACGATCAGACAGTAACAGTCACAGCACAAGTCGCCAAAGGAACCTATGACATCGACACAGTTACACTCAGCTATCAAATCGGTTCAGGCAGTTGGACTAACGTAGACATGAACCCAGAAAGCAGTGCTTACGTCGCGGATATTCCAAGCCAGCCATATGGTACCACAGTAAACTACAAGGTCTACGCTTATGATACAATCGGAGTCTCTGACAGTTCAGCAGTTTATTCATACATAGTAGGTGATTTTGTTCCTCCAACAATATCCAATGTTGATCAAGACCCAAGTACACCAAACCCCAACGCAGCAGTCACAATCTCAGCAAAGGTAACAGAACCCTCAACTGCAAGCGGAGTCAAGAATGTCACTTTATGGCATAAAACAACTAGTGCTTGGTCATCCGTAGAGATGACACTGCAAGATGGCTTGTGGACTGCTACTATCCCAGGGCAGACCCAAGGCAGCACTGTTAGATTCTTTATAGAAGCTTTCGACAATGCAGAAAACAGCGGCACAACTTCCACTTTCAGCTATAGTGTTAGAGAGCTGAACAGGCCGCCAACAGCTGACTTTTCTTCGCCTTCCATTGTTTATACTGGTGAAGTTGTAGATGTGGATGCTTCTGCCAGTTACGACGCAGACGGCTATATTACAAGTTACAGCTGGGACTTTGGAGATGGAACTACCGGTTCAGGTGTTACTGCGAGCCACTCGTATGTAGATGATGGAGAATACACAATCATGCTAACGGTTACCGATAATAAGGGCACATCAGACACCAAGACAGCAACTATTACGGTGCAAAACAGACCTCCAGTAGCAGACTTGACCACATCAGGAGCAACAATCAACAAACAAGAGACCGTGACATTTGATGCTAGTCCAAGTTATGATCCTGACGGCACAATCGTTGCTTACTCATGGAATTTTGGCGATGGAAACACAGCAACTGGAGTTAGTGTAAGTCACTCATATGAAAATAGTAACGTATACACTGTAACCCTTACGGTCACCGACAACGACGGCGCAAAAGACACTACAACAGCAACAAAAACAGTTACGAATCAATCACCTGTAGCAATCTTTACAGAATCAGCTGAGACCGTGGATGCCGAAGACTCAATTTCGTTTGACGCAACTGAAAGTTATGACCCCGACGGCACAATAGTCATCTACACATGGGACTTCGGAAACGGAAACACAGCAACAGGAATAACAACAGACCACACATACACCCAAGCAGGAACATACACAGTAACACTAACAGTCACAGACAACGATGGGGCGACAAACACTGCC
>PIXT01000158.1 GCA_003096235.1 Candidatus Bathyarchaeum sp.
ACAAAATAGGCACACAAAACATTTGTGACTAACAGGACAAATTTGCTGGAGCAGCGTTCTGAAAAGACGAAACCGTTGTAGTTTAACTAATGCAGGAAAATTGGTTCCCTAAACTGTTATGTGCCTACTTTTTTGCTACATTGAATGTTTTTTCTGCTACTGAAACGCACGCCAGTAGGTCATCAACAGTGGCTATTAGTGTCTGCAGCCTAGTTTGGCAGTCTACAGTTGTAAGAACTTCAGAGCCGTTTCTCACGGTTTTGATGCATAAACCTTGAGGAACTTCCATGTTGTCTGGAGAAACAGCTTTTGCTACTGCTTGTGCTTCTCGTTCATTTTGGTAAATTAAACGAATTTCAGCTTCCAATCTGCTCCCCAGCCAACTGCCTCTTAACTAGGTCGTTAACAAGCTTGATGAATGCTTCCACATCTTTTATGGGGATTTGGGCTCCAGCAGCCACATCGTGTCCTCCGCCTCTGCCAGAATATTTCTCTGACGCAAACTGCATGATGTCTCCAAGATTCAAGCCCTTTTGTATCAGGGGCTCTGAGCCTCTGGATGAAACTTTGACCTGATCTTCCCCCGATATAGTGGCATAAGCAATGATGGGCTTTCCAAGCTGGGTAAGAGTTGTAGACAATATGGTGCAGACTGGGCTGAGAACCTTCTCGTCGATAAAGCCGTCACCGCGAACAACATGGATGCTCTCCAGCTCTTCTAAACGTCCAGGCTTCTCTGTTACCCAACGCAAATACTTGGTGATTGTACGCCTATAATCCTGAATAACTTGGGTTGCCTCTTCTAAGCACTTTTTTCTGTCACCCATACAGATAGCTGCGCCCAACCCAGCCTTATCCATGCGCCCAGTAGCGTTAAGCAGAACAGAAAACTCTCTGGCACTACGTAACGGAGTCCACGGCTCTTCCTGAGTTAACGTGTAAACGTCACCCACCAAATCAGACACTATGTCCGCGCCTAACCCCTTTGACACCAGATGATCAGCAATGGCGGAAAGCAGTGTAGTTTTCTCTTCAGAAGAAAGATCCCGTAACGCCCGCCACTTATCATTCCGCTTAGGCTTGATGCCCAAATTCACAAGAAAAGCAAGACTCTTGTCTTCTTCACCGCTTATCTCTGGAATAAACGGGTTTGTTGTGCGGGCAAGAGCCTGATGGATAGGACGTGTTTCCCTTCCAAAAAACAGCAAATCAGTTTCTACTTTAAGAAGACCCGACTTAACTGCATCTTTCACTATGGTTTTGTTGGCGCCCCCAAGCTTGCGCTCCTTATTTTTGTCTTGCAAATCACCTAAGGCGCCCACAATCGCCAAACAAGCTAAATCGATGTTGTTTTTGTCCAGCGCCTTTGCGGCAAAGTAGGCTACTCCTGAGCCACTGATATCACGGGTTCCATCTATGCCCTGTGTATGTGGATTAACCTGAACAAAACCTGAAGGGAGCTCTTCTAATATTGGTTTATGGTGGTCAAGAATGATTACGTCACGACCCGCAAGACGTTCTCCGAGCAGGTCAAGGTAACCGCTTCCCATATCTGTAAAAATTGTTAAGGCTGCATGTTCGTTTGCGATTCTGTCGGCGACCTTCTCATCCATCCATCTTTCGAGCCGTAACCGAAACTTTGCCCCAGCCCGAAGCAAAGCTTTTCCCATAATGCCTCCAGCGGATAAACCGTCAGCGTCCACGTGAGATGATACATGAATAACGTCGCCTTTTTCGACATGATCCCGAATAAGGTTAGCCGCCTCAACTGCATCCTTTGTGAGGTCGGCAAGCTGTTGCTTACTCACGGACAATTGTTAACCCCAAAATTAGAATAGGGCGATTGCCTTTGGCGAATATTTCCAGTCTGCTGGAAGCACTCCACGTTTTTTGTAGTATCTTGAGAGTTTGTAGATTTTTGCCTCCACCATCTGGAGCGCCCGTTTGTTATGTAAATCTGCCTTGTTCTTGTCGTAGTGGACATGAAGGCGTGTAGCCTTTCTTAGCAGATTCTCTAAATCTTCAGGAAGAGATGAAACCAGTTTTCGTTCTTTAAGGACGTCAGTAACTGACTTTCCAGTTATAGGTTTAGCCAATGGAACACCATGCTGGTCACGAAGAATGATTCCTATCTTACTGGGTGGATATCCTTCTTTGGATAGCTTCATGATTAGAGCCTCCACTTCTTCAGCTGTGTATCTACACCATGCAGGTGGTCTTTTTGTTACTGGTCTTGTTTGATGGGATATACCCTTTTCTTGTTTCGGCATGTTTCTTCTTCTCCGAAGGCTCCCTAACTGCGGAGGGGACGCGGGTATTTAAAATCTTCGTTTGTTTCTTGAAGAATACCATTTAGCGAACTTTCTTAGAGCCTCTGCACGATGAGAAATCCCGTTTTTTTCATCTGTTGTCATCTCCGCAAAGGTTCTTCCATCACCGTCTGACGGCACAAAGATGGGGTCGTAACCAAAACCTGAACTTCCTTGCATCTCCAAAGAAAGCTTTCCCTCTACTTTTCCGACAAAACAGACAGGTTGCTCAGTTGGGCTGCCAAAGGCAATAACCGACATGAAGTATGCCTTACGGTTTTCGATGTTTTTCATCAGTTTTAGGATTCCCTCAACTCCGACCGTGTTGTAGACATACTTGGAGTATGGTCCAGGAAAACCGTCTAAAGCCTCAACAAAGAGTCCAGCATCCTCCACAAAAACTGGCAAACCACAGTTTTTCACGGCATCCAAAACACTGTACTTTGCGATGCTCTCAAGGCTGTCATCTTGTATCTCAACTGCATCTACTTTGAGTTTGGCGGTTGCCAGTTTGTATTCAAAGAGCACCTTGCGGGCTTCCAAAAACTTGTGAATGTTGCTTGTTACAAAGTAGGCTACTTTGCCTCTTGGAAAGCCTGCTGGAATGCATGTTTCATGTTTCATTTGCTGTCGCCTTAGATGTGGATGCAACATTGTATGGTATGCCGTTTAATGTTTTACGGACAAAAGTTATTTGAGCTCTGGATATTTTTCTCTGATTTTCTCATCCGCTATTTTAGCGATCATTGCGTTAGAGATAAGCACATACTTGGCGCCTTTGAGGTTCATTAACTCCGCGGGCTTTTGGTCCTCGGTCACTAGCAGCAGATTATTGTTTACTGCGTACTCAACAACGGTCCTGTCTTTTGCTCCCCGTAACCCTGCATCTTGGGCTGTCAATACGTCCCAGCCTAGAATCTCAAAATACTCCTTCAAGCCAGCAAACATCTCGTCAAGTAGAATCTTCAACAAACCACCTCAACAATTCACACTTCAGTTTGACAACATATTTGGAGACTTGTAATTTATACCTAACCATACACAAACTGGCAAACAGTTCTTCAAAGAATTGGATGCTTGGGACATTGTTGTCAAGAAAAGTTGACTAAAATTTTTTGCATGATGCATTTATTTGGTCAAGAAACCTTTACAAAAATCCTTTTAGGCGTATTTAATTATAAAATGAATCGTTATGCTTTCTAAACCAAAGAAAGTCACATTCTTGCTTATTTTTTCGTTACTCGTTTATTGTTTATTATTTACATGTCTAAACATCGGGCTGGTTAAAGCAAATAGGGCATCAATCTACATCAAGGCAGACGGAAGCGTTGAGGGAACAGACAACATACAAAGAACAGGGAACCTCTACCGCTTCACTGGAAACCTCGCTAACTCGATAGTCATAGAAAAAGACAACATAATCCTCGACGGAATGGGGTATACCCTTCAAGGCGACGGCAGCAAAGAGGGCATAATTCTACAGGAACGAAACAATGTAACCATCAAAAATGTGCATGTGACTAACTTCTCGCCATGCATCTACATAAACAACTCTTCAGATAACAAAATCACAGGCAACACTTTAACATACACACTCGAATTTTCTCCACCGTGGATACTACAGATTAAAAATTTTTCAAACAACAACCTAATCTCTGAAAACACCATACAACAAGAACTGCAAATAGACTGGCTTACAGGTAACGCTGTTGACATCCGCAAATCATTGTACACCGTCATAGTTGATAACAACATAACCACAAACAATATGGGCTGCATAGGACTTGACAATTACGCAAATCACACAACTATTTCCGGAAACACCATAACCTCAACAACCACTGGAGGCGCAGTCAATTTTTGGGGCACCAACACTACTTTTTCTAACAACACTCTCATCGGATGCACACTTCACATTTATCGCTCTAGCCAAAACAGTGTTGCAGACAATCTTGTGGACGGTAAACCTCTAGTATACCTAGATGCCGTGACAGACCAACTTATCGACGATAACGAGGCTGGACAAATAATACTTGCAAACTGCAGAAACATAACCGCTGAAAACATTGATTTATCGCACATCGCCACTGGCGGAATTCAACTGTTATGGACAAACAGCAGCAAAGTATCCAACTACACGGGTAGCTTATACCTTGAAGGCTCGTTTAATAACAGCATCGTTGGATGCAACTGTGTAGAAATTGAACTCTACACTTCTTCAAGCAACACGATTACTGGAACTACAGTTACAAACAGTGAAGGTCTTGACTATTCCTGTGGCATAACTTTTCATTCTTCTGATTATAACATCATCACTGAAAACACTATAACACAGAATCGTTACAGCGGCATAAACTTGTGGCGCAGCAACTACAACAACATAGCGTATAATCAGATAACTTACAATGCAGAAGGAATAGGCCTTCAACAATCGTCAAACAACACAATCCACCGAAACAACATAGCCTATAACCACAACTCTGGCATCTTCATGGAAGGCAGCGGTTACAGCACAATCTTCGAAAACAACTTTGTTGACAACAGTAGACAGGTAACTGGCTGGGATTCAACAAACATTTTTGATAACGGCTCCACAGGAAACTACTGGAGCGACTACAATGCAACAGACGCAAACAACGACAACATAGCAGACTCGCCTTACCCGATAACAATCAACTCACATTTCACTGTAGACAGCATTACAGACTACGACAACTTTCCACTCATGAAACCCACAGTAATACCCGAATTTCCCACATGGATAATCCTGCCCCTATCCTTAATGGCTACCCTGTTTGTAGCAATCCTAAAAAAGCAGGCATTTAATCCAAACTAAACCAGACTTTCAGTCTCTGTCCGCGACGTATCGTCCTCTTTTTTCGATTTCCCGAATCTTAACTGTAACCTTTTTCGCCTCTTGAGTTCCCACAGCCTCACCGTAGCCGCTCATGACTGCTTTGAAGCACTCTTTTGCATACTTGTAGTGGGTACTATCAAGAGTCCGCTTCATTAGGTGAAGGTCAACTCCTTTTGGCTCTAGCTCCACCGACCTTTCGCTTAAACCGAAGTCAACAAAAACAACCTTGCCGTATGGTGTTAAAATCATGTTTGAGGTTGTGAGGTCGCCGTGGATTATCCCATTTTTGTGAAGGCGTCCAATCATCTTGCCGATGAGTTTACACAGGCTCAGTCGTTCTTTAGAAGGAAGAGTGTCTAAAACCTCTTTGACCTGTTTTCCTTCCACAAACTCCATGACAATGTTCGCATCTGCAACATCAACCATAAAAATTGTTGGCGTAGGAACCCCAGCCTCCTTAGCCTTGTGAATAATATGAGGCTCATGAATTGTCCGCTGAGAACGAATCATCAAATCTAATTCAGCAATACGATACTTTTTGGGTAACCGACGCTTCATCACCACTTTGCGGTCATGCCAATCCTCCAAGTATAGGCTGGCTTCGGCGCCCTTCTTTATCAGCACCACACTACTTTTCCTCCACCCACGGCGCATAAACCTCCTCCAAGCGCCACTTCACATTAACAAAACTCTCTTCCACCGGAGTAGAAATACCACTATTGTATGCAAGAATTCCCGCCCACGCAATCATGGCACCGTTATCTGCTGCAAGCTTCAAGGGAACAACACAGAAACGGGCATCATGCTCCTCGGCAACCACCTCAAGCATCGACTGCAACTTCTTGTTAGCCGCAACTCCGCCAGTTAACAACACTTCAGGCTTTTGTGTGTGCGCTAAAGCCCGTTCAGTTACTTCGGTTAACATGGAAAATGCGACCTCCTGAAGACTAAAACAAACATCCTCCAACGAATACTGTTTTGATTGGAATGCCTGCACCGCTGCAGTAAGCAGACCACTAAACGAGAGATCCATCCCCTTCACTGTGTACGGAAGAGAAACAAACTGCTTTCCGTTGTGTGCCAGCTCCTCGACAACTGCACCAAAAGGTGCTCCTTTTCTTTGCTGTAATCCTACTGCACGAGCAAAAACGTCCAAGCAGTTACCCATGGCTATGTCTAGGGTTTCTCCAAAAATACGGTATTTGCCTGCTTCAAAGGCTGAAACTATGGTGTTTCCTCCAGAAACATACAATGTAACAGGGTCAGTGGCTCCAGTTGCCAACTTGCCAATTTCAATATGTCCCACACAATGATTAACGCCCACCAAAGGAACATCAAGATACGAAGCTAAAGCGCGGGCTGCGGTTGCGCCTGTGCGGAGACATGGACCTAACCCTGGACCCTGAGAAAAAGCAACCAAGCTAATCTCACTAGGCTTCACTGAAGCTTGTTCTAAGGCTTGTGCAAGAACCTTCTCCGAAACTTCTGCATGGTGCCTAGCTGCTTCTCGTGGATGGATTCCTCCTTCCTTTGGCAGGTAAGCATCGTTTGCGTTTGAGAGAACTCTGCCGTCAAAAGAGACTACTGCGGCGCCGAAATCGTCTGCTGTGGATTCGATTCCTAGACAGTAAGAGTCTGATGGTTTATTTTTGGGCAAGTTTTGTGTCCTCCCAGTTAACTGTTGATTGTGCTTTTTGGTTTACAGAGAAGTTTATTTTGTTTGGGGGTGTTAAAACGTTTCGTAGTTCAACTGTGGCGTCAAGTAACATTCTTTTTTACTAGTATATGTAAATGAGGGCAAAAAACATACATCTTTTTATGCCTTAACGTGACCATATAATATGAATACGTGAAGGACAGATATCAGATGCCAAGACGCAACGAGCTAGAATACAAAGCATTAACTGTTATTTCCAACAACGGAAACGATGGCGTGCTTCAATCCGAACTGTGGCGAGAACTGGACGCAACAAGCAGAGAAGGCAGCAGAATCGCCCTAAAACTAGAAACAAAAGGTCTGATTCTCCGCGAAAAGGAACTGTATGAAGGAAGATGGACGTATCGTCTTTTCCCTAAAAGAAAACCTGCATCACTCAACTCCATCATTAATTCTCCATGTTTAATGTGCCCAAACGATGCACGATGCGGAGCATGGGGTCCAATTTCTCCACATGAATGTCCACGGCTGACAGCGTGGATTCTCGGTATAGAAGAGCCGGAAATTGAAGATTCTGGTGAAATCTAGTTTTGCCTAGCGGATGGATGAATGAGCGAAAAAGAGAATTTTATTACCGAAAAGCAAAAAAAGAAAATTTTCGTTCACGGGCATCATATAAGCTTCTTCAAGCAGTAACAAAGCACGGTTTCATCAAGCCTGGCTACGTTGTGGTTGATCTGGGAGGCGCCCCGGGCGGGTGGACACAGGCTGCACTAACGCTTGTTGAGGATTCAGGTTTTGTGTTAGCGGTTGACCTCAAACCGATAGCAAATTTTGACGAATCAAATGTTCGCACAATAGTCGGCGACATCAGCGAACATGAACTGATTCAAAGTATTCAAGCGTTTTTGCCGCGTTCAGCGGATGTTGTTATCTCAGATGTTTCACCTAATATTTCTGGAATCTGGGAGCTTGATCATGCACGGCAAATTGACCTCGCAAGCCAGTCTCTTCGGGTAGCGGCTTCGGTTCTTAGGGCTGGAGGAAACTTTTTTGTTAAGGTCTTTCAGGGAAGCACAACAAACAAGTTTGTTAAAGAGGCAAAACAGTATTTCAGTTTCGTGAAGCTTGTTAAGCCAAGAGCTAGCAGATCAAAGAGTGCGGAACTGTATCTTCTTGGGATGAACTTTAGACCAAAACGTTGACCTATTTGTGTTTGATTTTGACACGTATTTTTTTGTTATTTTTGCTTAGTCAGTTAGACCGTTCAGGAGGCAGACAAAACAATAAATCGGTCATAGCTGATATTTCAGCTTGAGAGCCCCTGCTGGATGGCGGGAGTATTCTTGGAACTTGACTTTGGAGAGAACAGCGTTGAGAGTAGTTGCTGCAGATTCTGGAGCTGCAATATTAGACGACCAATATGAGCCTGTGCAGGTTGTGGCTGCATCAGCGATTCTGACAGAGCCGCCTTACAAAACTGCGGATTCTGTTTTAGCTGAGCCCATATTCGCCGATGCAAACAGCGGATATCAACTGATTGTGCATGAGCTAGAACTGTGTCAACAGCTCCTAAAGACAGTAAAAGCCGATGTTGTGCATCTGGACTTGTCCTTGGGCGGCATAAGCTTGGAAGAATTTTCTGCAGTAACCATATCAAACATGAGAAAACCCGGCAAGACACGTGCACAGATTCTAAAGATTTTGCCTCACCTAAGAAAAACTGCCACAAGCATACTGCTAACTTACGGCGTAACCGTTTTTGCGTTCGGAAAGCAAAGTATCCCCGTTCGAATAGCTGAACTAACTTCAGGCGCCCACGCAATCCGCTTCGCCGTAGAGAAGGCAAACAAAGAAAAAACAAAATTGAGGCTTGGGCTTCCAACCAAATGCCAAACAAAAATACTGGAAGACCAAATTGAGTTGCAGTCTTTGATTCCAACAGAAAACGAGTTGTTTGGATACGCAAAATGTGACCGAGAACTTTTGGAGCGCACCAAAATATCGGAGATGCTTAACCCATGTGCCCGAGGATTTAAAATGCTGGAAATAGCTCCACTCTAGCTTCTTTTATGCAGTTTCTGTGATTATTTTTACAGCAGTTTCTAAACCGTTACACTGCACGATTTCCTTTTGAAGTTGCTGGGTTCTTTGCTGAAACTTGTTCTCCAACAGTTTTCGGACAGCCCTCAACAAAGCATCCCTGTTCAGGTCTTTTTGCAAAATAAGCTCTGCGACTCCTAAATCAACCGCCTTTTTTGCGTTGTTGAGTTGTTCAGTGTGGCTTG
The DNA here is from genome assembly GCA_003096235.1 of Candidatus Bathyarchaeum sp. The sequence continues at coordinate 9,112 of PIXT01000158.1, forward strand.
GAGTGGGAACAAGAATAGTTGGTTTGCCGTAACAAATTGACTGAGACAATGTTCCATGACCGCCCCTAGAGACTACAATGTCGCAGGCTTTCAGGTACTCAAAGCGGTTTGGAATCCATCCATGAATAATCAGTTTTTCGCCGTTGACGGGCTCTGTTGATGCCGTCGGGTAACCCAGAGACATAACTATCTGGTAATCGTCTGGAAAACTGCTTAAAATTTGCCTGATAATGCCTGTGAAGTAGGCACGTTCTTTTGCGGGTCCACTGATTGGTGCAAAGACAATAGGCTTATCCTCTGATAAACCAAGTTTTTTTCGCAGCTGCTTTTTGTCGGGCAAATCTTCTGGGCTTACAGGAATAATTGGACCTATAAGCTTGGTTTTTTTGTGGTAAGCCTTTGGAATATGCAGATTTCTGGTCGAAAGAGTGTAAGGTGCAGGAAAATCTGGAATCAAGACATGATTAACATCTGACCATACTTTTCCGACAAGAGTTAAAGTGGTGGCATCTGCTATTCGGGCAAGCTTCAGGAACCTGTTTCGTCTAGGAATAAACACCTGAAACTGGTTCAAAATACATATGCGCGGTATGTCCAGTAGCTTTGCAGCCACAAGAGATGATGCGCGAGAATCCGAAACCACAACATCAGGCTTGAACGTTTGCATAAAGTCGATTTCGGCGTCAACCTGTTTCATTATTGTGTAAACGGTTAGGAAGGGTCCAGGATCAACTGTTGTTAATCTGAAGTCTATGCTTCCGTCAGGCTTAACCTGAACTCCGATGTCTGGAGCTTCTACAGCTTGGAAGCCTTCCTGCTGGACGTACTTGAATCCCTCACGGTAAGTAGAAAACAGAATTTGGTCTCCGTTCTTTTCAAGCCTCTTGGCTATTGGAATACAACGACCAACATGACCCAAACCCGTACCCGAAGGAGTGAAAAGAACACGCATACTCATGGCTCCTTTAGATTTCTTTTAGTTCTATGCTGCCTCTTGGTGTTTTTTCTTCAAAAATGATCGCTTGAAACCTGTATATCTTAGTATCCTTAATTAGCCAAGAGTCTGGGGGTAAACCTGCTTTCATGGCTGTTTGGCACAGAAACTCCTCTGTGTTCCAGTTTAG
>PIXT01000159.1 GCA_003096235.1 Candidatus Bathyarchaeum sp.
ATGTTATCACTGATGGCTTGCACGACAACATGAGCGAACGCGTTATTGTTGAAGATGTTTGGTTTAATTCAAACCAAATTTCAGTTTATGTTCGTAACGTAGGCAGGATTAAAATCAGCATAGATGCCGTTTACATCAACCAAGTGAGCCAAGGATTTACTTCTTTGGAACTGGAACAGGGAAAACATGGGGGATTAGTTATCATGTACCCTTGGACCGCAAACGCCGAATATGAAATTAAAGTTGTAACCAGCAGAGGAACCCAAGTTGTGGACTATTACATTTCGCCGCCTTAGAAAAGACCGCCGAGGCGTCAGCAACATCATAGTTGTTGCCCTCAGCCTAGTGATAATGCTGGCCATCGTTTCCGACATTGTCCTTTGGAACTACGAAATGAACCAAGTAGACTGGGAAAAAATGAAAGAAGACGTCACAATCACCAATGTTGAACAGGTCACCAGTTTCTCGTGGTTTAACACTCAAAATGAGTATGAAATAAACACGGGCAGTATCGTATCAGGTTCCTATACTAGCACCCAAGCTGTTGACGGCGTTTTTGAACGGTTAATAGAATCGTCATCGTTGCCTTGCAACCCGTCTGCATATGCTCTTATTGCGCCAACAAGTTTGGTTTCTGGAAGTGTCTCCAATCTGGTTTCAGATAACGGCGATTATATGACGTTTAGAAGCTACCCTTCGGAAACAGATAGCTCAGATTTTGTAGACAATAACAAATCTGATGTAGACACTTCCGAAGATAAAGGAACCCACAGCAGTTTCCCTGCTCAGCAGTCTGGCCCAGACAAAGTCATGGATACACTTCAAGAAACTAATTCAGGTGGAGGTTCGGGTGAGTGGATTTCACCCACAGGACACGAAAATGGTGGAGAATTATGGTACTATGAAACAAGAGTCTACGATGATAACGAAGGGACTTATGCATATGCGTGGGTTCCTGCACGTAGCTGGAGTAACTATTTGGTGCTTACACACAATGAATTAACAACAGACACCATCAGGTACTTAATGCAGCGCCAAACGGTCAATATCGACCAAATAGAAGTAGATATTTACATAGACAAAGAATGGAAAAACGTGTACAGCGGGTCAGCCACATGGGAAAAATGGACAAACGTAACATTTGATGAAGCATCTGTTACTCAAATGAGGTTCAGATTCCATAATGACCACCCCAATCAATATCGTTGGGTGATTTTTTATGAAACAGATTTTCTGCAAAGTAAATCCAATTACGAGTTAGATTTGGAAGTTCAGTGGACAAAAGTGAACCATAGTGAAACAAACGAAGAATTATGCATATACTGTGGAAAAATGGGGTTAGAAGACCTCCAAGTGGATGTTTGGACGGGTTCAACTTGGGAAACTGTTTTCAAAGAGCTCTCAACCGGATGGAACAACGCATCCATCTCGTCATACTTAGAGTCGTCAATATTTACGATACGATTCAAAGGCGTCTCAGAGGCAAATGACTCCATTCAAGATAGTTGGAACATAGACGCTGCTTTGTTGCATGTATGGTCTCAAGAGCATACATTGGGAGTTGAGTTTGAGGGAACAAGTGGTACAGAAGATTGGAGTCAACTAACATGGATGATTAACAGTGCTTGGACAACTGGTTCGGTGGAGGTAACAATGCAACTGTTCGATTACACGCTTGGAGCGTATCCAACAAGTGGAGAGGGGTACCTAAATTATGTGTCAAGCTCCACAGCAAACACGGATGAAACTAAAACTCAAATCATAACCAGTAATCCCGGTAATTTCAGGGATGCTTCGGGTCAATGGAAGTTAAGAATTATTGGAGCAAAAGCAACGGGCACAAGTTTTGACTTTAAAGCAGATATGGTAGAATTGAGTCCGCAGGATTATCAACTGGACATGGATGGAACATTCATAATAGATACAGCTACCCATCCATTGGAAAATATTCAAAGTTTTGAGATACAGTTGAGGTATAAAGCGTATGATGCTTTAGAGCAGTGGTACCTGAAAGCATACAATTGGTCGTCTTCTACATACAGTGACGCAGGATTTAATGTCACCAGCGGGCACAGGCCAACAATGGGTTGGGATTATTATGCTTTGAATCTGACGAGTGTTTGGCAAAGCTACGTTAACAGTGAAGGAATAATAAAAATCAAACTAGTGGATCAAGGTGCAGATAATGACCAAACAGCTGTGGATATAGATTTTCTGGGAGTAAGAGTGAAAATGGATGGCCAGCAATTTACGTTCAAAAATGGTGGGTCGTTAACAGTTCGTCTGGTTTCCTTGTGGATAATTAACTCAACTAGCCATCAACATTACGATGTAGATGTGTTCATAAATTCTGCAGCGATAAAGGATTATGTTCGTTATGATTTTGGATTACAAACAGGTAACTACATTGTTAAAGTTGTAACTGAACGAGGAAACACTGCAGTTTTTTCAATAAACTAATCAGATTTAGATGCGCACATAAGTCGCAAAGCATCTATTGCAGTTGCTTGGTCTTTGGCTTCAATCAAAGTTATCTTGTAAAGTTTTGCCAAATTTTTGCCGCTTTCACTCATTTTTGGAAGAGCAACAAGGCAGGCACAATCTGGGCTAACATCAAAGATTTTTGCAAACATCGAAATTACTGATTGTTCAGACACTGTATCGTCTGCAGTTGCAACATCAATTGCCGTTACTTTTTTGGTCTTTTTGTTAACAGCAGTTATGTCAAACTTGTGATTGGTTCCAGATTTTCCAGTCAAAACCCCAGAAGATTCCACTTTGAAGCCCATGCCTTCAAAAAGTTCAGTTATTGGAACCGTAATAATGGAGTCTAAGTCTGCTTCCTGTTCCGCTTCTGGAGTCAAACCATAAGAATAAACATCACTGTATATAGAATCATCAAAACCAAATTTTGCTTGACAATCACGACAAAAATGTTCAGGAACAGGAATGTCAAAGCTTTTAGTGCAAGTGTTACAGTTACACCAAACACCTGCTTTGTGATAATCCATACCCGAATTAATCAGTTCAGTTTTGCATTTTGGACAGACCAGTTTGCTGTTTTTTTGGAACTTGTCTTCAGTGTCGATGTAACCACATTTAATGTGTTCAATTAGAGCACTTTTCTTGATGTCAAAGGATTTGCAGTGAGGACAAGTATAATGAATAGTAACTTTTGTAGAATTACAAGATGGACAGTGAATGAGTTTATCATGAAGGTTCCGTGTTAGAACACCGCCTTCGTAAAGTTCTTGCAGGAACTCTTCGGGGTTGGAGTC
>PIXT01000160.1 GCA_003096235.1 Candidatus Bathyarchaeum sp.
CACAAATTAGTTTTAAAGAATAAAAAAAGGGGGTATTTTAGGGTTGTCCAAAGATTTCTGGATGAACCATTTTAGCAATTGCCTCTAGTGCATCCACAAGTCTTGGGCCAGTCCTAGATACTATGTCCGCGTTGATTTCGTAAATCGCATCGTTTTGCACTGCGGTGATGGCATCCCATCCTGCACGTTCTTTAACTGTTTGAATCGTTTCGTAGAAGTTGGTTGTGCTCATGTACATGTCTGGGAAGAACATCACGTCAGGGTTCTTTTCGATGATCGCTTCTGAGCTTACTACGGGCCAGCTGGTTGCTGCGTCGTGGAAGATGTTTTCTCCGCCTGCCAAAACCATTAACTCGTCAATGAAGGTGGTTGGGCCTACACTCATGATTGGGTCATACCAAACTTCGTGGTAGACTGTTGGAGTGGTTGTTGCTTGATTTGCAACTGCGTCTACTACTGCGTCGATTCGAGTTCTCATGTTAGTAACAACTGCGGCGGCTTCAGTGTTTTTGTATGTTGCTCGTCCTACCAAGAGGATGTCGCTAAGGATTTCGTCTAGACTTTGTCCTTCAGTTATGATTACGTTGTAACCCAAGTTTTTCAGACTGGCTGCCGCATCTAGGCTTCCAGTGCTTGCTAGAACTAGGTCAGGCTCCAGTGCAACTATGGGCTCTACGGATGGACCATAGTAGCTTCCAATGCTGGTCATGTTACCTGCTTCAATCCACGCGGTAAAGTTGTAAGGATAGTCACAGTAGTCGGTTACTCCTACAACGCTGTCTCCTGCTCCAATAAGAAACAGGATTTCGGTGTTGCTTGGAGCCAAAGAAACTATCCGTTCAGGAGCTTCTGTTAAGGTAACAACGTTTCCTGCGCCATCTACAAGAGTGACTTCTTGGTATTCGCTGATTTGGCCTTGCTGTTCTTCTATGGTTTGCTGATACTCAGTGATTTGAGTTTGTATATCGTTGAGTTGTCCTTCAATAGTGTCTACGGTTGTTAGTTTTTCTTCCAAGTCACTGATTTGTCCTTGGAAAGTAACGAAGCCGTAAGCGGATACAACTAGAGAAACTACGGCGATAATTGCTATAATATATGTGATAGTTTTATCCATTGGTTATTACACCCTATAGGATGGATTAACCATCCATACAACTATATAAGATTTGCGAAAACACCCAAAAAACAAGACCAAAAAAAGCAAGAAAAGTCCAATCAGAGATTGGACAAGCTCAAACAATTGAAACTTTGATGTATGAAACGCCTTTAGCAGACTTCTTTTCCGTAGAAGCAACTTTGAAAGCATCTGAATACAATGGGCACTCCAAAACTAGTGTGTGAAATTCGCCGTTTTCGCCCAACGGGTCAACAGTTCCAATTTTTGACAAGAACTCGGCACCGGTCTCTTTGCTGATGACAAATCCCAGCCATTCTTCGCCCATGGCTTTCAAGCTTACGCCAGTAATCAGCGCTTTGTATCCTGAACCAAAGATTTCGTGGAAAAGCTCAGTAGTGTTTCTTTTCCATATTGGCTCGAGCAAATCCATTCCAACATCTTTGCATAAAGCCTCAAAAGCAGTAACATGTTGTTCCACATCAATGTCACCAGCAACCAATGCATCAACATTAAGGCGTTTTAGGGCAGCAGGTAAGGCTTCTTTATCGTTGCAGTCAACAATGGTCAACTGTTTGTTCATAGACTTTGCAATTTTCTTCAACGCTTCTATGTTCTCTGCATGGGGAGAGGGCCAAGGAAGAGTTGGAAGCAAACTAACAAGATTATTAACTTCTATACCCTGTTTCTCAACAAGTTGAACAGAATACAAAGAGTCTTTACCGCCAGAAAATAAAGCTGCAGCTTTCACTTTTCAAACACACCTCACAGGATGGATTAACCATCCCAGCATCAAATAAAGCTTCCGACAAAAATAAAGAACTAACAAAAATTAACCATAGCTACAAGTAACTCCAGCACATCCACAAGCCTAGGACCAGGCCTAGAAATATAGTCACGGGGAACCTCATACAACCGGTCATTTCGTATGGCAGCTACGTTTTGCCAGCCCCCTCTCATTTTTACAGCTTCAAAGCTTCCCCAAAACCTTGGAACGCCAGGAATAACTGGAAACACCATCACGTCCGGGTTTCGCTTAACGATTTCCTGAGGCTGAATTATTGGCCACTCTGTAGGTGAGTCCTCGAAAACGTTTTTTCCACCAGCCAAACGGATTACGTCACCAATCCAAGTCTTCGAGTTAACGCTGATGTAAGGGCTGTTCCAGACCTCAAAATACACTTTTGGCTTTTCAGACACACCCTTCAGGTTAGCAGTTACTGCGTCAATTCGTTGCTTCAGGTCTTTTACCAAAGTCCTAGATTCTGCAACGTTTCCAGTTGCTTTTCCAACCAGCAGTATGTTCTCAAGAACATCGTTCAAGCTGTGGGGAGACAGGGTTAAAACGTTGAAGCCTAAGTTTTTCAGTTTTTTAGCGACTTTTGTAGCTTCTTCACATCTGCGGCTGCAACCAGTTTTGCAGTAGTCTGTTTTCACGGTGCAAGTATGGGAAGAAACAAGAACCAAATCAGGTTCCAATGACACAATCCCGTCAACTGACGTGTTCCAGTAACCGCCCACAGTAACGGTTTTTTTTGTTTTTAGTTGTGCCTCAAGTTCTTCGGGGTAGTTGCAGTCGTCTGTCACTCCGACAACTCTGTTTCCTGCTCCGACTGCAAAAAGAATCTCGGTGTTACTAGGAGAAAGAGAAACAATCCGCTCTGGAACGTCAAAACTCTTAGCGTCAGTCATTTCTGGGCGTCTATCCGGCGTGATAACTAGAGAGTTAAGAGTCAAAAAGTTGCTTTAGTATCTTTTTCTTTGAAAAAAGCAAGAAAGGGCGCCCGTGTTAAGCGGGCTTACTTTACTGTAACAGATTTGGCTAGGTTTCGGGGTTTGTCGGGGTCGTTGTCCCGTTCAAGGGACATATAGTAAGCAAACAACTGAAGGGGAACAGAGAAGGGTATAGGAGTTAGAATTTCAGGAAGGGAAGAGTCAATTTCAACGTAATCATCAGCTAGGGCTTTTATCTCTTCGTCGCCTTTCTCAATGATTGCAATTATTGCGGCTCCGCGGGCTTTCATTTCCATGATGTTTCCAATGATGCTCCTGTGGGTGTTTCCCTTTGGACAAACGAAAACAACAGGAAAACCGTCTTCAATCAAACTGATTGGGCCATGTTTGCTTTCTCCTGCGGGGTAAGCCAAGGAAGGAATGTACGAAATTTCCATGAGTTTTAGTTTTCCTTCAAGGGCCACAGAAGAACTGATTCCACGCCCTAAAAAGAAGAACGCCTGTTTACCTCGATACTTTTTTGCAATTGCTTTGACATTCTCTTCTTGACTTTTGATAGTGCATTCCACAATTTCAGGTATCTGATCTAGCTTCTCTTCAATTTCTTCGATTTCCACATGAGAAATCTTTCCACGTTTCTTAGCTAACCTGACAGCAAGCTGAGAAAGCACAGAAAGTTGGCACGTGAAAGTTTTTGTTGCCGCAACTCCAATCTCTGGACCTGCCTGCTGACAGATATACACTCGCGCAACACGAGTTAGGGTGGAACCTACCACGTTTGTAAGTCCCAGAACAGTTGCTGCCCGCAGCCGAGCACTTTCAACAGCTTCTAGAGTGTCTGCGGTTTCACCAGACTGGCTAATAACCAAGAGTGTGCTATCGATATTAACAGATTTTCCGTGCTGTTCCACAAACTCTGAGGCAATTACGGGGTGAGTTGCCAAAAAGGAAAGCTTAGAGAACATATACGATGCTGCAAGGCAAGCATGATACGAAGTGCCGCACGCAACAAGGAACACTTCGCCTGCCCGGTCTAGAAAGGTCGTCATTAATTCTAGGTATTGGTCTTGTAGCCTGAGAGTGTTCCGTAAACGTAGAGGCTGTTCATGGATTTCTTTGAGCATGAAATGAGGATAGCCCTGTTTTTCTGCCATCTCAGGTTCCCATTCTATAATTTCGGGCTCGCGGCTGATTTGTTGCCAGCTTTCTATGTTGCGGATTTCGACGCCTTTGTCACTTAGTATGACTAGTTCGCCGTCTTCAATTACAACAGACTTGTTTGTTTTAGAAAGGAACGCCGGAATATCAGATGCAACGTACACTCCATCATCACCAACCCCCAGAACAAGGGGACTTTCTTTTCGGGCGCAAACAATTTTGTCAGGCTCCAGGGTTGAAATTATGGCAGTTGCATAAGAGCCGTCTAGCTGTTTTATTGACTCACGAACAGCATCAACAAAACTAATGCCTTTTTTCAAGTGTTCTTCAACAAGATGTGCTATTACTTCGGTGTCTGTTTTTGACCTGAACTTGTGGCCTTTCTCTTCTAGTTCAGCCTTAAGTTCCAAGAAGTTTTCGATAATTCCGTTGTGAACCACAGCGATTTGGTTTGTACAATCAGTATGAGGGTGAGAGTTAACCTGATATGGGGCGCCATGGGTTGCCCACCGCGTGTGCCCTACTCCTAGGCGTCCTGGAAGGTCATCTAGGTTGTGAATTTCGTGGACTTCATCAATTTTTCTGCTGTCTTTTTTTATTGTAAGTCGACCATTATCGATGGTTGCGATTCCCACGGAGTCGTAGC
>PIXT01000161.1 GCA_003096235.1 Candidatus Bathyarchaeum sp.
CAGTCACCTACTCTGGAGTAGATGATTTGTGCTGGAATGATGTTGATTAGTACTTGTGTTCCGTTCATCACTGCTAATGCGGGCAAAATGCCAACCACAACTGATACGGGCATGCCATAAAACGTCGGGAGCAGGTAATAATTTGCTACGGTCATTACGAGAATCCGAGATGTTATTGCTGAAATCGATTTTGGTATGAATCCTTTGCGGATTGCAGCGAAAGCCAAGATTGTTGCTAGTTCGGCTATGATTTTGAATATGCCGCCGTAAATGTTTCCTCGAAGAAAAATGAATGAGCATCCAATAAGACATGTGTATATTGCGCCTATTGGACCTGTGAAGAGTAAACTGAGAATCATGGGCATTCCGGTTAGGTCCCATGAGACTCGGTCGTAAAGTGGAAAGGGTATGTCAAATGGGGGTCCAGGTATTATTTCGAATACGCCAGACAGCCCAGCTAGTATGCTGGCTAAGACAAGTTTTTTGGTGTCTATTCGTTGCAAGTGTGTTTCACCTGTAGAGAAGAAGATGGTGTACGCTAAATCATATTTATGTTTTTTGTAAAACAATATGTCTTTTTTAGTAACTAATGTTGGCGGGTTCAGAGCATCTTGTTAGCTATTTGAATGCACTCTTTAACAAGTTCCCCGTTCTTTAGATATATCACCCGTGAGCGTCCAACCTCGTAAACTCCCACTAAACCGCTCGCTTCTAGTACTCTAATGTGCCGATAAACTGCAGCGTAGTCCTTTTTTAGCACTTGAGCTACAGCCTTTATGTGTAGTGGTCTTTCTGTTTCGTTTACAAGTTCAATAATCTTCAGTCGTGTAGGGCTGCCTAAGGCGCTGAATACGTCAGAAACATCGCGTAATCCTTGCTCATCAGTCAAACTGTAAACCACCTTTATTGTATATGCATCTAATTTATGACATTTTCGCTAAATATCGTGGACATGAACTACAATGAAATGAGCAACAACAACAGTCAGTAAACTCTTTTTGCTTATGCGGTCACAATTGGGTTACATAACTTCCATAGATGATTTTTTTGTTCTCTTTTCTTGATGATCGATTAGATGTTTATGTATGCAAACTGTTTTATTAGCCAAAACTTAAACTGATTTAGCTCAAAATGAAAAACAATACCGTTCCTAAAGTAATTCTTTTGACTGCGCTTCTACTGGGAACTTGGACTATGGCACTCAACATCACATGTGCCTCATCTACATCAAACACGATAACTGTCCCTGATGATTACGAGACAATCCAAGAAGCCATCAACATTGCAAGCAGTGGAGACACGATTTTTGTTAAAGCAGGAACATATAATGAAGAATGGATTTCCGTAAACAAGACGGTTTCTCTGATCGGTGACAACCAAAAAAGCCTAGTTTATTATCATAGTGGATTGGGTTTCATAGTAACGGCAAACGATGTTCACATAACTGGATTTACGATAACAAACTTTGAAGAACTGCAAGGATATGCTGTCAGCGTAGCAAATGCGAGTAATTGTGTTATTGAAAATAATTTGATAGAAAACAATCGTGTAGGAATCTCTGTGTATGGTTATTCGTCAGGTAACACGGTTTCTGGAAACGTTTTAGAAAAAAATGAGCGCTCCATTGAACTCATTAACGCTCCAGCTAACACAATATCAGAAAACAACATAACAGGTGCTCTATTTTCTGGAATTTCTATTGATGCATCTTCGGGTAATGTTGTTTCCCAAAACACAATATCAGACCTTGAGGATGGACTGGGCGCACTTATGCTTTGGATGTCCTCAAACAACTCTATTTACAGGAATCTCATTTTTGGAGGAACACTGTTGCTTATGGTTAACTGCTCAAACAATGTCTTCTCAGAAAATTTTGTATTGGACAGCGATTACGGCGTCTTTGTAGGCACCTCTTCGGGCAACACGTTTTATAGCAATTACTTAATCAACATCACCGAACTAGTCCGTGACACAGAAACCACCACCGGTCAACTGTCAGAGAACAGTTGGGATAATGACGCTAAAGGAAACTACTGGAGCAATTACGCTGGAGAGGATGTTGACGGTGACGGCGTAGGAGATTCTGTTCAGGTTCTGTATACAAATAATCAGGACAATTACCCGCTTATGGATTATCCAGAAATTTCAACAAATCCTGAAACAGGCTCGCAGGACCCAGATTCAGCATCTGCAACATCAGCTTTGTCCACAGAAGCAGTAATAGCAATTATTGTCACACTAATAGGAATAGTAGCCATAGTAGCGGTAATAAAACTGAAGAAATGACCAACTCATCTTTTTTGGCGTCCGACATTTTTGTCAACATGTACGAATGCGTGAGTGATCGTTTATCTTCTATGTTTGTTCTTTTTTGCGAACCTAAACAACGAACGAACAGAAAGCGTTCCATCATGCTTCTTCATTGCTTGTGTTACTGCCTCTTTTGTTGAAACCGCAATCAACTCGCCCATTTTTGTGTGCCCACTAGTGCATTGAATTGGTTCATCAAACTCTACTCCAGAAACAATAATTATGTTGTCGGTTCCCGTGCCTGTTGCCTGTTTTTTGGGATTCAAGGTGCTTCTGATGTCTAAATCCTGAAGCGCAGCGGTTTTTGCTTCGGTAGCCGTAATAATTGCCCGCGCCATTGCTGAATCAGCTAGTTTAGCGTTTGTCAAAACAATTATGTTGATGGTTCCAAGCGGGTTGGCATAAATTCCGTTTCTTTCGGTCCAGTCTGCGGTATCTTCTCCCGTCCTCAGAGCATTGCCTCTTGTTCCCGCAGTAACAAAACAGCACACTTTGAACTCTTTGTAACTTTTTTCGTGTACTGCCACATGCTCCATGTTTACGGCTGTATTCAAAATCGCTGCCTCGTCAGGAGCAATTCCTAATATCTTGAGCACTTTTCGGTCTATGCCCAAGTCAAAGTTAACTGGCAAACGTTCTCCAAAACTTTTTCGTACATGCTCAAACAAAGCGCCATCAATGTAAGTGTTACCTACAAATTTTACCTCTTTGTATGCCTCTTTAGTGGAGAGAACTCGGCGCTTTTCTTCAAACCCAACAAGCAACATGTTTAGCTTGAATCCTTCACACATAAGATAAACTAAGCTAGCTTTAATGCCGTCTAAACTAAGATCAAATCTCTTTTCTTTCATGACGAGCCTCTCCAAACCACAAAAAATGTTCTAGAAAATTAATTGTTTGAACCACCAAAAAAGCTTGTTATCTGCTTTTGTTGTTCCTCTTTTTTGGTTAGACTTGAAAGCTTGACTCCTACTCTTCTTGCTTCACCATCGGATTCAGCTAGAAACTTCACGAAAAGTTCTTTCACCGTTTCTTTGAATGTTTCCAAGCTGCTTGTTGGGTTTTCGAAAGTTTTAGACCTGCTGTGAACGCTAAGGTCGCTGCCAACAACATGTATGCTCACTGACCTGTAGAGTAGCCCCTGACTCAGTAGCCTAAAGTGAACGTCATCACATAACCTGTACGCTTCACCCAAAATGACTTCTAGCTCTTTTGTGTCAGCTTTAAGTGTAGAAATTCGGCTCACAGATTCGGGTTCACTTCTTTCCTGAACAGGATCGTCATCTATCCCTAAAGAGGCGTTATGAAAGTAAGTTCCCAGTTTTCTTCCAAAAATGTCGATTAACCGCTGCACATCAAACATTGCCAGCTGACCCAC
>PIXT01000162.1 GCA_003096235.1 Candidatus Bathyarchaeum sp.
AACAAGCAACAGAGGTTGTGAACGGTTTTGATGCAGGCGTCATAATCACAAACGAAGACATACCGCACGACAAAATAAAGAAGCCAGTTACAGTTTTGAAACCTCAGACAATAGCAGTTGGAATAGGTTCACGAAAAATTGTTAGTGAAGACGATATTGTTGAGCTGGTAAGCGGTGCGCTGAAACAAGTCAATATACCCTTGGAGCGAGTTGACCATTTGGCTACGGTTGAAATAAAAAAGGATTCTCCAAGTATGCTAAACGCAGCCAAAAAAATAGGATTAAATCTTGAGTTCATCAGCATCGACAGACTAGGCGCTTTCAAGCATGAAGACCTTTCTGCTGATTCAAAAGTAGTTAAACAAAAAATTGGAGTTGGAGGAGTATGCGAACAAGCAGCATTGATAGTTGCAGGAAAAAAAGCGAAACTGATACTAAAGAAAATGAAAGCAAAAGGCGTAACAGTTGCAGTAGCACAGGGCGAATAGCCGTAGTCGGCATTGGACCTGGCGGTCTTGAGCACATGACGCTCAAAGCCAAACAGGAAATAGAAAACGCCGAAGTCATCATAGGCTACAAAACGTACTTGAAGCTAATCAGGCAAATCATCAAAAATGATGTTGAAGTGATCAGCGGAAACATGGGACAAGAGGTTGATAGAGCCAGAACAGCCATACAGAAAGCAAATGAAAACAAACTAGTTGTTGTTGTTAGCAGCGGAGATTCTGGAGTTTATGGAATGGCAGGTGTAGTATTGGAGACTGCTGAATATGAAAAAGCAAACATCACAATAGAAGTTGTTCCAGGGGTAACAGCAGCCACTGCAGCGGCGGCAACATTGGGAGCGCCATTGGTTGGAGATTTTGCTGCTATAAGTTTGAGTGACATTTTAACTCCTTGGAGCTTGATTGAAAGGCGATTAAGAGCTGCTGCGGAATCTGATTTTGCGATTGTGTTGTATAATCCTCAAAGTAAGGGAAGAAGAAAGCCATTAGCTAAAGCTCATAAGATACTTCTAGAATACCGCGACCCGAAGACTCATGTGGGCATAGTGAAAAAGGCAAAAAGGGATGGGGAAAAAGCTACAATAACTTCACTAAAAGAAATGCTGAACTTTGAGATAGACATGGCAACAGTTGTGGTTATAGGAAATTCTAAAACATACAAGATTAACAACAAGTTGGTTACGCCGAGAGGCTACAGTTTCAAATCCAAACAGTAGATAAGAGTGTAGAAAAAAGGTTTTTCATACACTAGACCGCCTTAAAGCCACCATAGACATTACGAAAAAGAACACTGCAAATGCCAGAAGAGCAAACAAAGAAACCCAAGGGAAAGATTGTCCCAAAGTTATTGCACGCAAAGATTCACTTGAATGCGTTAGAGGCAAAAAGTATAAAACAAATTTTAGTGCTTCAGGAATTTGATTTAACGAAAAAAATGTTCCACTAAGAAAAGTCATGGGCAACAACACTAAGCTGCTGACAGTGCTCATATCCTGATGTGATTTTGCCAGAAATGACACAAGCACTCCAAAGAACGAGAAAACAAAGCATGAAAGCACCAATACAGCTATGAAAGCGATGTTTATGTGCAATGATGGAGAAAGAGCAAAACCAACTAGCATAAACGCAGTAGAAGTGAATAAGCCTCTAACTACTCCAATCAACGCTTTTCCGACTATTATTGAATACACGCTGACGGGGGACATTAAACATTCATCAAATGACCTGAAGAATAGGCGATCCACATTGAGTTTTTGTCCAGCACCACCAAAACTGACAGACATTGATGTTAAAGCGATTATACCGGGAATAACGAACTCAAGGTAGCTATAGCCATCAAAACTGATTCCTTGTCCTAATCCAAACCCAAAGGCAACAAGATACAAAAGAGGATTCACTAGACTCGTAAACAGAGTTCGAACCCAACGGCGCCTAAGAACTCGTAGGTCTACCCACAAGATAGAATAAATATCTGTTAACATGTTCACATTTTATCCCTCAGTTACTTTTTGTCCAGTTAGTTCAACAAACACATCTTCTAGATTTGACTCCCGAATGAGTATGCTTTTTAATTCTTGAGGCAATGTCTGAACATATTTTTTCGCCTCAGATTCATCATGAAAATAATTATACTGGGTGCTTAAGTCGTTTGAAAGCGTTTCAACAGCAAACAAACCCAGTTTTTGGCGCAACTCCAAAGGTTTACCAAGAGCTATCAATTTCCCTTGATGAAGTATTCCTACACGATTACACAGTGCCTCTGCTTCTTCGATGTAATGAGTTGTAAGAAAGATTGTAGTACCATCACGATTCAGACGCCTTATCAACTCCCATAAACGACGTCGAGTCTGAGCATCTAATCCCACAGTGGGTTCATCCAAAAAGAGAATTTTAGGGCGATGAATCAAAGCCCGTATAATCATCACTCGTTTTTGCATGCCTCCAGAAAGTGCCATCGACATGCGGTCAGCATGTTCAGTTAGTTCAACAAAATCGAGCAATTCGGCGATACGGCGTTTACGTTCAGATGATCCAATATGATGAAGACGAGCATGCAATTCCAGATTTTCTCTCACATTTAAATCCCGGTCTAGGCTCATATGCTGCTGAGCTATCCCGAATTCTCGTTTCACTTTGTCAGATTCAGCTACGACATCAAAACCGTTTACGTATGCATGTCCGGATGTAGGTTTTGTTAAAGTGGTCAACATACGAATGGTTGTTGTTTTGCCTGCTCCGTTTGGTCCTAAGAAACCAAATGTCTCACCGGCGTGGATGTTAAGATTTAGATCTTGAACTGCATTTACACCACCATAGTTTTTGGTTAAATTTTCGGTTACTATTATATCATTCAACAGTTGATTCCTCCATGCTATTCACTTATTTTCCATTTTTTACGGTTCACAATTCTTCTGTGCTGCCTTGGCAATCATGGCTTCATGCTTCTTTATCGTCTCGGCAACTGCAACCTTGGTTGTAGCCCCAATCAGCTCACCCATTTTTGTGTGCCCACCCGTGTAACGTACTTTCTTGTCGGAGTCTGTTCCAGAAACAACAATCATGTTGTCAGTTCCGGTACCTGTTGCTTGGTTCTCAGGTGAAACTGAGCTTCGGGCATCCATATCCTGAAGCGCAGCAGTCTTTGCTTCTGTAGCCGTAATAATAGAGCGAGCCATAGCCCCATCAGACAAAGTTACATTCGTCAAAAGAATTATGTTGATTGTTCCAAGCACTTTCACATACTTTCCATCCTGTTCAACCCAATCAACTTTATCGACTCCAGACCGAAGAGCATTACCCACTCCTCCAGTAGCCAAACAGCAAACAATACGGTCACGATAAGAACTTTCACAAACAGCCAAATTGTTCATGTTGGCGCCAGTGCTCAAAAAAGATAGTTCATTACGAGGGACTCCCAAGACCTTGGGAAAGTTTTCTTCGAAAGTTGAATAATCATTCATGATAATTTGTGACAAATCAAATGGCTGATATGAATTAGCGACAAAACGCACTTCATCGTAGCCGTTCAAAGTGGAAATAAGTCGACGCTTTTCGTTAAAGGAAACAAGTAAAGTGTTCACGTCAACGTTTTGGTACTTATGGTACAGAACCTCTGCGGTCACGTTTTCTAGTTTCAGTTTGATTTGTTTTTTCTCCATTTTATACCCTCGTTATGTTTTGTATTATTGCTCTCCTGATTTTTCAAGTAACCCCTCAATATCCAAGTAAATGTTCTTCAGTTGATTTTTCATCGCTTCAGAGGCATTCCACAAACCATGTTCAATAGCCTCCAAAAACCGCTCAACCATATCCTGAAGAGCAAACGCTACAAGTTCACCCATTAAATGTACAATAATATGAGATTTCGTGGCGAATTGTAGGAACTCGTCCACATCACCAAAGTCTTTAAAGTCTCCGCCAGTTTGAAGAAAAGTCTTCAACACCTCGCCATTTCTTTCGTTTATCGCTTTTACAGCTGCAACAAAGGGTACAGCATCAGGAGGAACTGTTGTTACAAACGCAACATTGGGTATCAGCAGCTTCAGCTCAGGGCACCACATTATTTTGTAACAAACTTGGGTGGAAGTATGTTTGCTATACTCCTAGTTTCTGATTCCAACGGCGTAACCTGAGGCAAACCAACAACAGATTTTGTCACTTTAGATTTAATGCCGTAAACAGACTCTATGTTTTCTTCGGTCATAACTAAATCAGGAGTTCCAACAGCAAAAATGGACCCGTTTTTGAGCAGCAGCAACCTGTCAGAAAATCTGCTTGCTAGATTCAAATCGTGTATTGAAATAATTACAGAGCAGTGGTTGCTTTTAGCTAAAGTCCTAAGGATGCACAAGATTTCTAGCTGATGCCTAATATCTAAGGAACTGGTCGGTTCATCAAGAAGCATTATTTCGGGTTGTTGAGCTAGGGCTCTGGCGATAATGACTTTTTGTTGTTCTCCACCGCTAAGTTCATTGAAGTAGCGCATACCTAAGTCGCCGATACCAAGATACTCTAGTATTTGGGCAACTATTTCTTTGTCTTTGTGACCTAAACTCCACTGAATGTAAGGTCTTCTGCCCATTAAAACAACATCAAAGACGGTGAAAGGAAAGATGTTTTTAGAATTTTGTGGAACGTAACCCATCAGTTTAGCCAAGTCTTTGAGTCCAATCGTTGTAACATCTTTGCCATCGATTAAGATAGTATTTTGTGTGGGCTTTAATACTCTGTTCATACATTTTAGAAGAGTGCTCTTGCCGGAGCCATTTGGACCAACAATGCCCAACACTTCGCCAAGACTCACTTCTAGTTTCACGCCATCTAAGGCGGAAAATCCATTGTAACTGAACGAAAGATTATTTATTTCAAGCTTCAACCCCAACTTTGCCTCCTTCTACTTATCAAGATGTAAATGAAGAATGGAACACCAAGCAGTGAAGTTATGATGCCCACGGGAAATTCCACGGGAGGCATGACTGTTCGCGCCACAGTATCAGATGCCAAAAGCAAACAGGCACCGATAACAGTACAGCAAGGTAAAAGGAATCTGTGGTCACTGCCAATTATCATTCTAGCGAGGTGTGGAGAAATCAAGCAGATGAAACCGATGACTCCTGTAAATGAGATAATGGTAGAGGTTGCAAGAGTGCCTAAAATCATGGATACTAAAAGTACTCGTCTGGAGTTAACGCCTAGACTTGTTGCTACGTCCTCGCCTAAACTCATAACGTTAAGGTCCCAAGACTGCTTCATCATTAAGATAATAGAAAATACCACAACAGGAAATGTAATCAGCACACTATCCCACGATGCTTTTTGGAATGACCCTAAAAGCCAAAAAACTACTGCTCGAACAGCTTCGTGTTCAGGAGCCAAAAATTGAATCAGTGACAACAGGGCAGAAAATAGGAAACCAACAGCCACACCTGCCAAAATCACTGTTTCAGAAGTTATTCCCCGTATACGGGCAATACCCAACACTAAAATCATAGCAAGAAAGCTAAAGAAGAAGGCGTTAACAACGGTCACGTAATTGGCATATTGCGCTAAAATACCTACCTGAAATACAATTGCCAATGCTGCTCCAAAGCCTGCTGCTGATGAGATACCCAAAATGTAAGAAGAAACCAGAGGGTTTCGCAGCACTCCTTGCATTACAGCTCCAGAAGAAGCAAGTCCGGCTCCAGCGATTATTGCTAGAGCAATACGAGGAAGTCTTAGGTCAAGAATGATTATCTGGGTTATTGTTGATTCAGGATTAAAATTAAGAGAAGGAAAAATGTTACTCATAATCACATTAACGGCTTGATCAAATCCAGGTGATCCAGCACCAAGGCTAACTGCGATAACAGCAGTTGCAAATAAAGCTATTAGAATAAAAAGAATTGCAAGAACCTTTCGGCTCTTGCCTTTGGAATATAGTTTTTCGAGTTCAGCGGCTGTGGTCATGGGTACGCATAGACTCCCGGTATGTTTGTTCCAAAGAACATTTGATTTAGTTCCGAGCTTACGGCAGCAGGGTCAATGTCTTCAAAGAGGCTAGGCTGACACCATTTTGCCCAATACAGATATCCAACCACACAACGTATTCCACCACGGGCAACCCAATCATAAACATAGACTTGCCCATTTAGGATGGCGTTTACGTCACTTAATTCGGGTCGGCTCATTATTTCATTTTGCATGTCCACAAAGTCTGCTTCTTCATGATTCAAGCTACTGATTGCGCGAATGATTATGTCGGGATTTTGTTCCACCACAAACTCTGTGCTTAACACTGGAGCATATTCTGTCTGATTTTCGGCAATGTTTATTCCACCAGCTTGATCCAAACCAGGGGTAACAAAAGTCTCATAGGGCGAATACCATTCAAGAAGCACTTTAGGTTTATCAGCCTCTGTTAGATTCTCAAGACGCTCTTGAACAAGCTCATTGTAATACTGGATGTAATCGACGTAAGTACTAGCTGTCTCCTGTGCGCCTACGATTGATGCTATTTTGCTCACTAACTTGCACGAGAAGTCTATTACTGTCTCGTTAGAGTGTGCAGTTGGTTCTGGGTCGGATGGATCGGAAATGAAAATTGGTATTCCAGCAGCTTTGAGTTGGTCATAAACTTCTGTGTTGTAAGGAAGCATTGAATCAGCAAACAATAGGTCAGGTTCCAGTTCCAGTACTAGCTCTACATTTGGCAGGTATGAGTTTTCGCCAATAACAGGTATGTCTAAAACAGATGGTGGCAAGGTAGAACTTTGGTCGCGACCTACGATTTTGTCTTGGCACCCTAAAGCACAAAGAATCTCTGTCAAGCCAGAATTAATGCTAACAATGCGTTCCACAGGCAGATTTACAGTTATTTCGGCATTATTTCCATCCATAACTGTAACGATTTCGGGGTAAGCATAAACGTCTTCAAGTTCTTCACCAAAGAATTCCTGAATCATGTCTTCATGTATTTCATTAGGATTGACATCCGCAAACAGACTAGGATTGAACCATTTTGCCCAATACAACAAACCGATAGGATACCTAAGGCCTTGGAACACTACGGAAGCGTAAACATAGACTTGGTCTTCAGTAACTGCAGTTGTGCCACTTAATCCTGACCGTGTAAGTAATTCATCTCTCAATGTTTGGATTCCAGTAAAGTTGCTCCCAGAACTTGCCATTCTGATAATTACATCGGGGTCTTGTTCAGTTACAAACTCGGGACTTAATGTAGGAGAAGAAGACTCTGATGTTCCAGCAGCGATGTTTGTTGCTCCAGCTTTAACAATTATGTCATGACTTGAACTTCCTTCAGCGAAGCTTAGCCATTCTTCGTGCCATTCAATGTAGACTTTGGGTTTTTCGGTTTCGGTTAAGTTTTCAACGCGTTCAAGGACTAGGTTTTCGTAGTATGCCATGAATTCAACGAGTTCCTCAGCTTTCTCTGAGTTGTCCAAGATAAGACCAAGATATTCGATTATGTCGGGCATTCGTGTAAAGTTACTAGCAGATTCCATTACAACGGGTATACCAGCACTTCGGATTGTTTCCAATTCTTCGGTCTTATATGATAGCATTGTATCAGCAAATAGAAAGTCAGGCTCTAATTCTAAAATCAGTTCAAGGTTGGGTGTGTAGGAGGTTTCTCCAACAACAGGCTTTTCTGAAACTGAGTTGGGAAAAGTAGAGCCGTCGTCACGACCTATTATGTTGTTTTCGCCGCCTAAGGCGCAAAGAAGCTCAGTTAATCCGGGATTGAGGCAGATAATTCGGTCTACAGGAAGGGTTACGGTTACTTGATTTCCTTTTGCATCTACAACAGTAATGGTTTCTGGTTCGGGTTCAGGTTCTATGGGTTCATCAGGATAAACAAAGACACCTGATGGGTCGTTTCCAAAAAACGTTTTGACATAGTCTTCATGTATGGCAGCAGGGTCGATGTCATCAAAGAGGTCAGGGTGGAACCATTTTGCCAAGTATAGTAAACCAATAGGTCTTCGTGCAACTAAAGCGGTGTTCTTGATAATGTAGACCTGTTCCGTTTTGACTGCAGTAGTCTCATTTAGTGCAGGTTCGTTTAGCAGGGTATTTCTCAAAGTTTGATACGACGCTAAATCTTCACCATCATAAAAAGTTAACATCCGAACAATCATATCGGGATTCTCATCAGCAACATACTCAGCGCTTAACACCACAGGCTCACCCGACTCGCTAGCAGCAATGTTTACTCCACCTGCAGTACTAATCATCTCATTGTATGATCCGTTGTCACCAGTGCTATACCAAGGCATATACCATTCAAAATAGACAGTTGGTTTCTCGCTTTCCGTTAAATTTGCGACACGCTCTTTGACAATATCCTCGTAATATGACTCATAAACTATGAAAGCATCAGCTTCAACTTCTGCATCCAAAATCAAACCAAGATTTTGAATGAACGTTTCACGTCTTGGATATGTTGTGCTTTCCTCAAACACTGCCACACCAGCATCTTCAAGTTGCGCCCTAATCTGGTCATCTAATCCCTCACTAGCAATCACTAATTCAGGGTCTTGTTCTAGAATTAACTCCAGATTGACGCTAAACGATGTTTCTGCTACAACAGGTAAATCCAAAACAGAAGACGGAAGAATAGCTTGCTCATCGGTTGTTAATTCAGCGCGTCCTACAAGAGCGTCTTCACAACCTAACGCACAAATGAATTCAATACCAGCAATCGCAACAATACGCTCTACGGGCAAAGTCACATTAACCGCTGCACCGGTTTTATCTACAACAGTAACAACAGTATCTTCAGGTTCAGAGGTTTCAGGCTCCGTATCCTCAGGCTCTGTATCTTCAGGTTCTGTTGTTTCAGGTTCAGTATTCTCAGGTTCAGTCGTTTCAGGTTCAGATGCAAAAAAGAGGCTATAAGCTCCATATGAAGCTCCAATAAGCACCACAAGAAGGATTACACCTAAGATAATTTTTTTATTCGTACTATTGAACATTTTACTCATGCATTTTCACCTCCAAAGTTCATAGTCATTATTCCATGACTTTGAGGCAAATTATCGCGAACAGCTGAAGCAATAGGCGCAGCGCTCAACGATTCCAAATGCAAATACTTTCCACCCATCTCAGCACAGATTTGCTTCACAAGACCAAATGTAATGAAATCCCGTTCAGTATCAATTGCAATAGACTTGATTCCTGCCGATTTTATATCCCGAGCAATCATCTTTGCTTCATCCACAGGGTCTCCACCATTAAGGTCAACGTTTGCTCTCCCGTCAGAAACCAGAGCTAGAAGTGGAATAGCTTCACTGTCTCTTTTCATATAATCGCGGATAGTGTCCAACCCAAATTTTAGCCCGTGAGCCATTGGTGTACGTCCACCGGTAGGAAGTTTAGACAAACATCTCTGAGCTAAGTCAATGCTGTTGGTGGGAGGAAGCACAAGCTCAGCCCTACTTTTCCTAAAGGCAACCATTCCCACACGGTCTCTACGCTGATACGCATCAAACAAAAGAGACAAAATGGCACCTTTAGTGGCGGACATCCTTTCTTCAGCAGCCATAGAACCGCTGGCATCAACCACAAATACAATCAAGTTACCCAATTTTTTTTCTCGAATTTTTTCTCGTAAATCACATTTTTCGATAAAGAATGTTTTCTGGCCTCCAGAATCTTTCTTTCTTCTATTTTGAAATGGTGCAGCTGCTCTCAGGGTAGCGTCAAAAGCAAGATCCTTAACGTTTCCATTAGGAATGGCACTAGCTACATAGCGTCCCGTTTTGGAGTTACTTCGGCTCTTTGATCTACGCCCTGACCCGCTGCGTTGCATCTGGTCCAAGACAGGTGTTTCAAGTGGCTTGACTTTACGAGGAGGATCTGCCTCGAAAACTTGTTCTCTTTCAGGTTCCTCTTGTTCAGGGGGCGAATCAGAAGAATCGTCAGAGGGGAAATTGTCGTCAGTAGAAGATTGGTTCTCTTGGTTGTTGCGCCATCTTTGAATATTATCTTGAATTTGCTGCTGCTCTTGCTTTGGCTCGTCGAAAGGTTGGCGACGAAGACGATGAGGAAGAGCCAATTCTGCTGCCTCTTTGACATCTTCTTCTGTGACTTCTATTCGTCCTCTAAAAGCAGCAATTGTGCAAGCAGTCTTGTAAATTGTGATGTCAGCACGGTGCCCATCAACAGCAAAATCGACACAAATTTGAGTGATTAAATCCAACATTTCGTCGCTTAATTTGACTTTAGACAAAAGGTTACGTGCATCAACAATCTTTTTGCGAATCTGTTCTTGATTCTCATGACGATCAACAACAAAAGAGGCGGAATCAGCTTCAAAGGCTATACGCCTTCGTACAATTTCAGCTCTAGCTTCTCGATATGGAATTCCTTTAATTTCCACGGTGAGTCCGAAACGGTCTAATAGTTGTGGACGAAGTTCACCTTCTTCGGGGTTCATGGTGCCAACTAAAACGAATTGTGCAGGATGACTGAAAGATACACCTTCACGTTCTACAAAGTTTACGCCCATTGCTGCAGCATCTAACAAAACATCAACTAGATGGTCATCTAGCAGGTTCACTTCATCGATGTACAGGATGTTTTTGTTTGCTTCTGCAAGAAGTCCGGGCTCAAAATGTTTTTCTCCAGTTTTGATTGCTTTTTCTATGTCGATGGTGCCTACAAGCCTGTCTTCTGTTGCGCCTATCGGCAAATCAACTACAGAAACTGACCTTTTAGCAACTGAGAGCTTTTCACCATTAGTCATTTTGGTGCTGCAGGTATCACATAATTCCTTTTTGTTTGCAGGATCACAATGGAATGGGCAATCAATTACCACATCTACTTCAGGTAGAAGATGAGCTAATGCCCGAACTGCCAAAGATTTTCCAGTTCCTTTTTCTCCCCGTAAAAGTACTCCGCCAATTTTGGGGTTTATGACATTGAGAATTAACGCCATTTTCATGGTTTCTTGACCAACAATGGCTGAGAAGGGGTAAACGGTTTTTGTTCGCCAGCGCATTAAAAATGTTCCCTCTTGGTTGTGGCTGTTTGCTCGGTGATATAATTGATGAAAGAGCTTGCAGAAGGTATGCGTTCACGGATTAGACAAAAGTGTAGTGGTGTTGGTATTATGTTGTGTATATTTGGCTGATGTTGTGTTTGTTTCTTTTTCAAAGCAAACCCTCACATGGATGGTTAATCCATCCAAACGTTTATAAAACTTCGTTTAACTTAAGTTAAATTCGGGTTGAATAGAAGCGTAAAAATATTGTGAATTAATCAATTAATAAACAATAATGAATCAACTAATTTCAATATTTCTTTGGAAAAATGGCATTTAGAAGCCTCGCGTAAAACACAAAATAAGCAATTAACAGAGGCTGAATGTGCTTTACGGCTAAAGAAAAAATGCCTCAAAGTTACAGAAAATAATTACCAAACAATTTGTCTACAAACGTCATTGATGCATTCAACCATTAGTCAACCAAGGTTAAACAAAATTATATATCGTTGGATGGATTATCCAAGCTAAGTGATTAAATCATGCATATAATGGAAGGATTCCTACCAAGTCCTTGGTGGGAAATTTGGATGGCAATCATGATCCCAATAGAGATTTATGGAATCTACCGAATTTCGTTTGTTACAAAAAACAATCCCCGAACAAAACCACTTCTCGCGTTAGTCGGCGCTTTCATCTTCGTGTTATCTGCTCTGAAGCTTCCATCAGTTACTGGCAGTTGTTCGCACCCCACAGGCTCAGGCTTAGCTGCAGTAATATTTGGTCCAGCAATCGCTTCTGTTCTTTCACTGATTGTACTAACGTTCCAGGCATTACTTTTGGCACACGGAGGCTTAACCACTTTAGGTGCTAACACCATTTCGATGGGGGTTGTAGGACCTGTTGTAGCGTATGTTACATGGGTAGTCTGCAAAAAAGCTAAAGTACCAAGTTCTTTTGGCGTCTTTCTTGCGGTTGCATTAGGAGACTTGCTCACTTATGTTGCCACATCAGTCCAGCTTGCTTTAGCATTTCCGACATCGGCTGGCTTTTTTGATGCATTCACAAAGTTTGGAACAGTTTTCGCGGTTACACAAATTCCATTAGCTATCGCAGAAGGCATACTAGCAATATTCCTCTTTGAATTCCTAGTCAAATACAAAGGACGTCTGCTAAACAAGATTGGTACCATTAATCTGCCTACACCATTTAACGGAGGAAAATAACCAAATGGATACTAAACATATCATACTATTAGCAGCAGTTGTTGTGCTTGTTATTACACCGCTGATCATTGCACCAAACGCAGAGTATGGTGGCGCAGACGGTGCCGCAGAAGATCTGATTGTAGAAACAGGTTATGAGCCATGGTTTGAAGCGATTTGGGAGCCACCAAGCGGCGAAATTGAAAGTCTCTTGTTTGTAACCCAAGCAGCCATAGGCGCCATAATCATCGGATACTTTATTGGGTATGAGAAAGGAAAAAGAGCCCCCAAAGACGAAATGGATTAGTCAACCATCAGATGGAGGATTAAGTATACCATTCGGACAGATAGGTGCAAAAATCGACAGATACGCATACACCAACAACTTGGCTAAAACTGCACCAGCAACAAAAATCATCTTTGCACTATCGGTGCTCATAATCGGCGTAATGGCTCAATCCCCAATAATTCCCCTTTTTATTTTTTTAACAAATACAATCTTGATTCTAAATTATGCTAAAATACCAGTTAAAGTCTACGGGAAAATGTTACTTTATCCACTTGCAACTGCTCTTTTAAGTTGCGTACTTATTGCATTTTTCTTTGGTTATGGTGAACCCCTTTTTGACATAGTATCTCCTTGGTTTAGTTTGACTGTCTTCAAAAGTGGAGTTACAATGGCTATTGCCACGTTTTTTAGAGTGTTAGGAGGGCTTTCTTGTCTGTATTTTCTTGTGTTAACAACCACGATGACAGATATTTTGATTACGCTTCGGCGAATTCGTGTTCCTCTTATTTTAATTGAGATGTCTTTACTGATTTATCGCTACATTTTTCTTTTGCTAGAAATCGCTACACAGATGAACACAGCGCAAGAGTTACGGCTCGGGCATTCAGGTTGGAAGAACAAGATTCGGTCTACAGCTTTGTTGGCTGGAAATCTTTTCATTCGAACTTTGGAACAAGGAGAACGCACGTT
This sequence comes from Candidatus Bathyarchaeum sp., assembly GCA_003096235.1. The sequence continues at coordinate 13,177 of PIXT01000162.1, forward strand.
CACTGCAATGAGTGCAAGAGGATATGACGGCGAAATTCGAACACTTGATGATTTGCCCACGCCTAAAGCTTGGTCGATTATCGGAATTGTTTTCTTTGATATATTACTTGTAATGGCTACAATATTTACAATTAATTCATGGAGCTTTTGATTTTTAGATGTCCTTTAAAATAGAAAACTTGTCTCACAGATACGAAGATGGAACAATTGCTCTCAACGAAGTTTCCACCTGTTTTGATAAGGGAAAAAGAACAGCCCTGTTAGGTACAAATGGTTCTGGAAAAACCACTCTTCTTCTGCACTTGAATGGAATACTACAACCAACTTCAGGAAAAATCTATTTTGAAAATGAACCACTAAATTACAAGGCTGACGCTTTGCGTAGTCTAAGAAAACGTGTAGGCTACGTTTTTCAGGATCCAAACGATCAACTGTTTGCGCCTACAGTAAAACAGGATGTTTCCTTTGGTCCCCTGAATCTGGGGCTACCTGTCGACGAAGTTAAAGCCTCAGTTGATGAAGCTCTTGAGATTGTGGGAATGAGCAGATTTGTTGATAAGCCTCCACATTTTCTGAGTTTAGGTCAAAAAAAGCGTGTTGCGTTGGCTGGAGTGCTTGCGATGCACCCCGAAGTCATTGTAATGGATGAGCCTACATCGAATTTGGATCCAATCGCGTCAAGTGAATTACTACATCTACTCCTGAAACTAAACAAAGAGTCTGGAATTACTTTGATAATGGCCACTCATGACGTAGACATGGTTCCGCTATATGCCAATAAACTCTGTATCCTAAGTGAAAGCAAGATTGTGGTTGAAGGTTCACCTAACAAAATATTCTCTGATAGTGATTTGATTCGAAAAGTGAATTTACGGTCTCCCAGAATCACTCATCTATTTGAGATTTTGAAAAAGGAAGACAAACTGCCAATCAATAAAGAACTCCCCCTCACCATCAGTCAAGCACGCAAACAAATTATAGACATCCTAACTTCAAAAACAAAAAAGGATTCAAATAGAAGCTGAAAAGCTATGAACCCCACAGTAGTTTTGATGCCATCTGCAGTCGCATCGGCAATCCTTCACACTTTGGTTCCTGACCATGAGATACCATTGGCTATGATTGGAAGAACACAAAAATGGTCAATAAGAGGATGGCTGGAATTACATTTATTGCAGGAGTAATTCATATCTCCGTTTCAATGGGAGTAAGCGGAATCTCTCTACTTGCAAGCAATACATTATCAGGATAACTTTCACGCTAATTGCACATGCAAATACAATACATTTTGAAACTTCACAGAACTGAAAGGCATATGGAAATACTGACGGGTTTAGTGATTTTTGTTGTGGGATTGTGATTAATATTAGAAATTGGTTTAGGGTTCTAAACAAATGATTCATGTGTTGATTCTGGAACTAACAGTTTATGGATGGTTAATCCATCCAAAGACTTAAATTTTGTTTGACTAACGTTAAGTTCAA
>PIXT01000163.1 GCA_003096235.1 Candidatus Bathyarchaeum sp.
ATAAATACCTTCAAATCCCAACTTCAGTGTCTGTTAAAAAACAAAAACATCAAAAGAGTTTCCAGAGGAGTCTATTAAGTAACTTGCAAAGGTCAAAAATATCTAGATTTACTCTTGAATTAGTAAATCCTATCTCATGCAAAATCTCCAAATAACCTGTTTTACACAGAAAATGTGTACTACACTAAGGCTTTATTGTAGATGAAAAAGTAGGGCATCATTGCTTTTTGCGCTTTCTCAACAAAACGTGTTTTAAATTTTATATTCATAAAACTCACTTTGAAACCTAATAATTTCAAAAATGAGGGTCAAATCCACTCCGATACAGGTTTAGAATGAATAATAAATAAAATAGATAAAAGTACATTTTTTATCAATTTATAATGATGTGAATATACATATAAATAAAATTAATCAAAAAATTTAAATAATTTGATAGGATAATTAGTTAAAAGGGGGATTATCGTGGCTAGAAATGTTTCGATTTCTATATTGCCAACCATTTGGATGTCATACCGAATTTTTTCAGTAAAAAAGCGAGTTAACTTACAAACCATTTTTCCCCACAAAACTAAACCGAGGCTAAATGCAGCGGAGGTGCGTCACCGCCTAGCCCCAAGCGAAGGGCAAAAAGAGATAGCACGGAGAACAAAGCCGTGCAGAAAAAGAAAAGGAGAAAAACAGAATGATTAGATTAGATAAAAAACTGTTCATATGTTCTTTTTTCCTGTGTGTTCTATTGGCGACTTTTACAATAAACACTTCTTTAGTTTGTAATGCAACCACTCAAGAAGAATCAACTGCACCCGAAAAAACGTTAACACTATTAGAAAACGTAGTCGGACTCAACATGGAAGCATACAACACTACATTGGATTTGAATACTCAAGACTTGTATTACGAATCCCTCCCTCAAGAGAGCATCAAATACACCCTCAATTCTGATAACAACAATGTTTCAGTGATATGTAATTTTGTAAATAATAAATTACGTTCAATGAGCGTGAACGCACATGATAGTTCACCACTTGCAGCCCAATCCGTTAACAATACTGCCCTTGATATGGCTAAAGATTTCCTTGACAAATATTACGCGTATTCTAGCGCGTCATATTATGACACATTGCGACCTATGCTGGACGATCTTGAAGCAGACAAAAACTTAACAAAAACTTCTGAAAACATGAAACTTGAAGTTATGACTGCCACAAATTGCACATCTTTTAGGTGGACGTACACAGCCAACGGCATAGAAGCCCCCTTAAAATGCGTAGCACTACAGTTTGAAAATGGTTTCCTAAAGTACTTTGTTGATACATGGCACATCTACAACATCGGTAGCACTGACCTAAATATTTCTGAAGACGAAGCCATCAGCATCGCCATGAAAGCAGTCGAAAACTATTCATGGGATGTGAGCATGGGAAGCGATAATCCTTCAGTAACCGTAACTGATTTTACCATAGTAGGTGTGAGCGAAACAACCACAACAATTGGAAATTATGTTACCCAAAATGAGTCACGTGGTGGAGACCCGCTCACACTATATCCAGGATGGACAATCAAACTATACTTTGACAAGCTTTATTCTGGTCAAGTCTATGGGTTAGACATCGGAATCTGGGCAGATACTGGAGAAGTCCATGATATAACTCCCATGATGTGGACGGGAGATTATCCCGCTGATGAAAACATTGCAGATACTAGTGACACCGATTTGAATCAGGCATCCATGGCGTGGATTGCCCTGCCACTTACAGTTGTAATCGGTGCAATCATAGGTTATGCTAAAAGAAAAAACGCTCCTCACGATTCACGTAAAGCACCAAAATCACGTTCGTTAAAACTTAGCGCAATATTGTTATGCCTGATGATTTCATTCCCTATAGTTTCTCTTACAGCATCAACATCGACTGTAAAAGCAGACACATATGTTATGCCAATATATGGCTCAACATTGAACATAACTGCGCAAGAAGAACAACAAGCAGACACAATAGCAGGTTCTTTTGCATCTAAGTTTAGCACCTATGCTGGATATACAACATATGATTATTTTGGCAGTCAAACAACAAAGGATGATGTATTGGATAACGCTGAAGACTTTGAAGATGACTATGATCACGTAGCAACGTTCCATTATGGACATGGAGGTTATGTTTGGGTTACTGGAGTTAAACACTGGGACTATTTTGATGACGAAGGATACGAAGATTACCGCCAAATTCGAGACTACATGGTTTACCCAAAAACAGACCAAAACAAACACTTCTTTGTGATAATTTGGTCGTGCCGACAAGCAGATGCATACCCTGGGTATACAGACGCTTACGGACGAGCTGTGGGAATGGCATACGCTTGGCATCATGGAGTTGACGCTAATGACTGTTTCATAGGATTTACAGGTGCATCAATGCCTCTAACTCAAGTATCGGAACATCATAATTGGGTCACATACGGCTACTGGCTTAACATGTTTGCTTACTACCTCACTATCAGTCACTATACAATAGAGGATGCTTTAGATGAAGCTTCACAATACTATTTTAACCTCAACTGGGAAAATACCGAACTATACACAGGATTTGACGCAGTTTGGCCTGATTATGGTACTGGCGAAGGTTGGATGAAGGTCTACGGAACCGATGACATGTACGTCTACTAATAAGAAAACTCAGTTCATAATCGGTTCAGATGAAGAGTTTCAAACAAAATAACCCTCTCTTTTTTTATTAAAAAATATAAGCTACGCAGTTAGATGGAAATTAAACCACTCTTAAGTGAGCCATCGTTTTTTATTTGTTACCTCATTTTTTACATGTGAAGATTAAAGTCAAGAACTATTGACTGAAAATTTATGTTACATTATTTTTTTTAGTCAAGAAATCTTGACAAAAAATTTTTTATTTATATTCATAATAAAAGTATGTGTGTTTCTAATATGAATAAAATCACAGTATCGACTCTGGTACTAATTTTGTCAGTTAGCGTTGTTTCTATTTCAAAAATTGGAGTAGTGAAAGCAGAGGGCGTAATTTTCATCAGGGAGGATGGTTCGGTTGAGGGAACTGATGCGATACAAAGAGAGGGTGATGTTTACACTTTTTTGGAAGATATTGTTGTTAGTGGTTTGGGAATTGAAGGCATTGTAATTGAAAAAAGCGACATTGTACTTGATGGCGCAGGTTTTCTTTTTCAAGGAACTAACGGAGGCATGGGAATTCTAGGGATAATCGGAATACTCATCGAAAACCAAAACAACGTTACCATCAAAAACATGAAACTCCAGAACTTTTTCGAAACCATCAACCTCAAAAACTCCTCAAATAACACCATCTGTAGAAACGTGATAACAAACAATCATAAGGGCATCGATGTTTATGGTTCGTTTAATACCATTTCTGAAAACATTTTAACAAGTAATAACGGCAGCATCCACAACGATTACCGATCAAACTACACGGTTATTTCTGGAAACAACATATCAAACAACAATGCCTATGCAATTTCCCTTTCTGGTGATTTTAACACCATTTCAGCCAATATCTTAACAAACAACAACAATACCTGCATCAAAATCTCTGGTTCAAATAACACAATTATTGGAAACAATATAGCAAGCAACGAACGAAGCATCGACATTTCTGGCATCGGGGATGGGAATCCTGTTGGTAATGTAATTTCCTACAATAACTTTGTTTACAATGAATATCAACTTAGTTTGACTGAAGCTAATGCTACCGTGGATGATGGTTATCCTTCGGGTGGCAACTACTGGAGCGACTACGAAGGCAAAGATGAGTATTCTGGGGAAAATCAAGATGAATCCGGTAGTGATGGCATCGGAGATACACCCTATGTTATTGATGAATACAATCAAGACAACTACCCATTAATGACTCAACTTGACATTACTAAAATCCCAGAATTTCCCACCTGGATCATTTTGCCCATACTAAGCGCCATAACCTTGGTGACGGTAATCGGTAAACAAAAACTAAAACAAAACACAAGCAAGGGGGCAGTTTGATATGAACAAGGGTTTGCCAATCGTTGTCTTGTTGTTTGTTTCTGCTTTTTTGTCGTCACCCCTCTTGGTTTCTTCTGTGTATGCTACTGAAGACTCTTGGACGACCTTAGAGCCCATGTCTACAGCGAAAGGTTACGTTGGAGTTGCTGTAGTGAATGGAAAAATTTACGCCATGGGTGGGAGTTATGACTCTTGTGGTGTTGAAGAATACGACCCAGCTACAGATACATGGACCACAAAAACGCCCATGTCCACTCCACGAATTTGGTTTGGACTTGCAGTTGTCGACAACAAAATCTACATAATCGGCGGAGACAGCGGCAACTGGACAACAGGAGAAACTCTAACCAAAATAAACGAAGTCTACGACCCTGCAACAGACAGATGGGAAACAAAAGCATCCATGAATGTAAAAAGGGAAGCGATATCTGCAAGTGTTGTAGATGGAAAAATTTACGTCATCGGGGGTGGAACTCCTGCAACAGAAGTCTATGACCCCGAAACAGACACATGGACCACTGCAGAGCGAATACCAACTGCTGTGGGTTACCATGCTTCTGCTGTTGTTGACAACAAAATCTACATAATTGGCGGCGCTGTGGAAGTAACCCTTAATCAAATATATGATACTGAAACAGATACATGGAGCAACGGAACTTCATTACCCACAGGAGTAGACTCTGCAGCAGCAGCCGTAGTTGAAGTTGAGGGAACTCCAAGGATTTATGTTATCGGTGGAAAACAAAACCTTGATGCGGTTAACCTAAACCAAATCTATGACCCAACAATAGATACATGGACCACCGGAGAATCAATGCCAACTGCACGATACGGTCTAGGTGTTGCCGTAATAAACAACACAATATACGCGATTGGAGGCCGCGAAGGCTGGATCGGCTCACCTACCTCTGCAGCAAATGAACAATACACCCCTGCAAGTTACATCCCAGAATTTTCTTCATGGGCAGTTTTTGCTTTAACAATTGGTGTGCCTTTGGTGGTAATATGTTACAAAAAGAAACTCAGTAACGTAGTAAAAACAGGGGTTTGATATGAACCATTTCACACCCTCAATAGTTGTGCTATTGTTGGGTGTTGCTGTTTTGTCATTATCTACTGGTTTCTTTTGCTTATGCTGCTGACGATTCTTGGGTGACCGTGGAGTCGATGCCTACAGCAAGAATGCAGTTTGCTGTTGCTGTTGTTGATGGAAAATTTATGCTATTGGCTGAAATAATTATTTTACTGATTATGATGTCAATGAAATGTATGACCCAAATGCCAACACTATACACATAACTAGTGAGCTTCAGAGAAACGGAATATCATATACGCGTAGTCCATAACGTGAAAGAAGTATGTGAATTAGTCAAAATAGGCTATAC
>PIXT01000164.1 GCA_003096235.1 Candidatus Bathyarchaeum sp.
CTTTTTTTGTTGCGTTGGGAGCGGCGGTAGCGAAGCCAGGTCAAACGCGGAGGACTCAAGATCAGCGATTTGATGAGCTATCCTTTCCCATAGGGGTTCGCAGGTTCGATTCCTGCCCGCCGCACCATCCTTTAGTGTTTTTGGGTGTTGTGAAGTTTTATATGAAAAGTTGTGGTATATTGTACTTTTATGGTGTTGAATAGGTCTGTTTTCTTTCAAGCCATTAATATTGTTGCCTTTGTAGTGACTGTTGTTGTTAATGGGCTGGCTGGAAGCACAACATTGCTTGGCGGGGTGACAAGCGCTGATGTTTCGGACATGTATCCTACTTTGGTTACTCCTGCAGGATTCACTTTTGCTATTTGGGGCGTCATCTACATTCTATTAGCAGTCTTTGTAGTCTATCAGGCGCTACCAAAGAACAAGGATAAGCCGTTTCTTGGCGGGATTGGCTTGCTGTTTGGTTTGGCTAGCGTCTGCAATGTTTGTTGGCTGCTGTTGTGGCACTATGGCTTCATAACGTATAGTCTGGTTTTGATGCTTGGGCTATTGTCTAGCTTGATTCTTATCTATCGAAGATTGGATATTGGCAGGGCTGCTGTTTCTGTTAAGGAGCGCTTGTTTGTTCATTTGCCTTTCAGCGTCTATTTGGGCTGGATAAGCATCGCTACCATAGCTAACGTGTCTGTGGCTTTGACTGCTGTTGGCTGGGACGGGTTTGGAATTGAGGCTGCAACATGGGCTGTTGTGATAATCTTTGTTGCGTTGGCTTTGTCTTTGGCTATGCTTGCGTTTAGAAAAGATGTAGCCTTCGATTTAGTGGTCGTTTGGGCTCTGATTGGAATCATCGTAAACCAAAGTGAGCACCAAAGCATCGTTTTGGCTTCCGAAGTAGCTGTCGGCGTTATTGCTGTTCCCCTTGTAGTAACTGTGCTTCTTTCAAAGTTTAAACGCTGAGAATTCCTTGTCTACTATTGTACGGTGACGTTGGTTGACAAAGAAAACCAAGATCGTGTGCACGATTGGTCCATCTAGCTTACAGCCTGAAACCCTAGAGAAGATGGTTCATGCTGGAATGAACTGTGTCCGAATAAACACTGCGTACGGAGACTTTGACCGCTACAAACTGATTGTTGATTCTGTTCGGGAAATAGCTGACATTCCAGTTATGGTTGATTTGAAGGGACCAGAAATACGCATAAAAACAGACCACGAACTGACTGTTAACTCTGGAGACGTTTTAGATGTTGGCTCTGGTGCGGTTCGGTTTAATCACAACTTTGTTGACCAGATGAGTATCGGCGATATAATTTTGGTAGATAATGGCAGAATCCGAGCATCTGTAACCGAAAAAAGTGGAGAGACTCTTCGTCTGCATGTAGAGCGTGGGGGAGTAATTGCTGACGGCAAAGGCGTAAACGTCCCCAACAAGAAGCTTAAGGTTCAGACGCTCTCACAGCGTGACCACAAGATTATCGACTTCGCAACTGAGCGCCAAGTCGAGTTTTTGGCTCTTTCGTTTACCCGAAACGCAAAAGACGTAACAAACCTTAGGTCTGCTGCTCAAAGCTTCAAGGGCGCAGTGGTTTCTAAGATCGAAAATTTTGAGGGAATCACAAACTTCAACCAGATACTAAACGCGTCAGAAGCCATCATGGTTGCAAGGGGAGACTTGGGAATCGAAATCGCAACCGAGCGCGTGCCTCTTGTGCAGAAGTCTTTGATTCGTAAATGCAATCAGGCAGGAAAAACCGTCATAACCGCCACAGAAATGCTTGAATCCATGATGCATCAGCCTAGCCCCACCCGAGCCGAGGTCAGCGACGTAGCCAACGCGATACTGGACGGAACAGACGCGACAATGCTTTCTGGAGAAACCGCGATCGGCAACTATCCCGTAGAATCTGTTGCTATGATGGCGCGGGTAGCCAATGAAACAGAAAAAGCGGCAGTAAGCAGTGTAGAGGACCAAGGGTTCGTTAACATTTCCGACACTGTCAGCCGCTCAATCCACAGAATATGCACAAACATGCCGTTGGACAAGATTGTTACTTTAACGCGGTCAGGTTACACCGCAAAAATGATAACCCGATTCAAAGTTTCACAGCCCATAATCGCGGTTACGTCAAGCAAGATTGCGAAAAGGCAGCTGGAGCTAGTTTACGGGGTGATTCCTGTGCTTGTTGATTACCGACAAGAAACCGACCGCATACTCGCAGTAGCCTGTAATTTGTTCTCCAAGAAACTGCTAGACATCGAAGACACTGTGCTATTCACTGCAGCTTTCAGAACAAAACAAAAACACGCAAGCAACCTCATCGAAATCCACAAAATCAAAGAACTACTAGACCTTAAAGAAAACGGAACCGTAGAACCAGCCAGCTAACAGGTCAGTTAACTGCAATCAGCGATGTAAAACATTATTAAATTCTTGCAGGATATTCGTCATTTAGGTTGTGGATGTTTTGAAAAAACTGGTTGCTTTCTACTCATTAACTGGAAACACCAGATTTGTTGCTGAAAAGATTGCCGAGCAGCTTAACGCTGATTTATGTGAAGTTACTGACAAGAATCACAAAAAAGGAAAAACGCTTTTCTTAAAAGGCGGCTACGCCTCCATTCGTCAAAAACTTACAGAAATTGAAGTGACCAAACCCATCAACGATTACGATTTGGTGATTGTCGGGTCTCCTGTTTGGGCAGGAAAGATAGCTCCTGCCATAAGAACATTTTTGGCTACAAACGATTTTTCAGATAAACAGGTCGCTTTTTTTGTAACGGTGGGTGGAAATAAAACAAAAAAAACTTTTGAAAACATCAAAAAAACCATCGAAGCTAAACCCACAGTTAAAGGATTAGCCATTACCAAACCATTAGACAATCAAAAAGAAACACAAGAACAAGTGGTAGAATGGTGCAGGCAACTCAAAAATGAATGACCTCCTACTCAAAACTGACCTAAAACGTGAAGCCCATGAGCGAAAAATTTAGTGCACAACTGCTTGCACCTTGTGGAATATACTGCGGAACTTGTGTTGCATTTTTTGGCTACACTATGGCTGGCAAAAAGAGAAAAATGTCCTGTAATGGCTGCAGGACAAGAAGTTCCAATTGTGCATTTATCAAAAAAGGTTGCAGCACGCTGGCAGCTAAGCAATTGGATTACTGTTTTGAGTGCCAAAGCTTTCCGTGTGAACAACTAAAAACGCTTGATAGCCGCTACGTGGATAAATACAACATAAGTTTGATTGAAAATCTCAAACATATGAAAGCAAAGGGCGTCCCAGATTTTTTGGAAACCGAACAACAAAGACGCAAATGCCCTACATGCGGCGGAGTAGTGTGTATTCACACAAACAACTGTTACACCTGCAACAAACCTTAGCGCTTCTCGAGCTTTGGCTGTGTTTTCATCGCCCAACTTAGTTGCTCACAAATAAACCACAACAAATACAACACATCATATTAGAAGCCTAATAGCAGATTATTGTTGAAAAAATGGGTTTTTCTGAAAATCTGTTGGCAATCAATATTTTTGCTTCATAATTGTTTAAACCCTAAAAAACAATCAGCACATAAAGTGTGAACCTGATGACTCTGCAGACAAGCCAACAAAAAATGTGCTTTGCATTAAACAATCCAATTCGATGCTGGATTATAGAACTATTGAAGTCTAACAGCGCTTTAAGTTCACATGACCTATCAAACTTATTACACATCAGTTTAGGTAAATGCCATTACCATCTTGACAACCTGACCGACTTAGTTAAACAAGACCACGAAAACCGATACTTCTTGAGCAAAGAAGGACTAAAAGCCTTCCACTTACTTGTGCAAACCTAAAAGCTAAATTACTTCCGCGTTAATTTTACGATAAAACGAGCATTTACTGAGGCTAACTGATGAAAAAGTTTCCTAAAAAATTCAATTTACTTTTGATTGAGGAGAAGTGGCAAAAAGACTGGGAAGAAATGGGCATCTACAGATTCAACCGCGCAGATGAAGCCCGTCCCTCTTTTAGTATTGATACGCCTCCTCCTTATCCTTCAGGCAACTTTCACATGGGAAACGTCCTAAACTGGACATACATAGACACCATAGCCCGCTACAAACGCATGAGAGGCTACAATGTCTTGTTTCCTCAGGGCTGGGACTGTCATGGATTGCCCACAGAAGTTAAAACAGAAGAAATTCACAAAATCAAAAAAACAGATGTGCCGCCAGCAGAATTTGTTAAACTCTGCAAAAAGGTCATCGACAAGTACATTGCTATAATGAAACAGGCAATCATACGGCTTGGTTGCTCTGTGGATTGGACAACAGAATACAAAACCATGGACCCAAACTACTGGAAAAACACCCAAATATCGTTCATAGAACTCCACAAAAAGGGGCTAATCTACAAGGGAACACATCCCATAAGCTGGTGCACAAGCTGCGAAACCGCAATCGCAGACGCCGAAGTTGAACATGAACAAAAAGAAGGCACCCTGCACTACATCAAATTCATGCTAGACGACGGCAACCACCTGACCATAGCAACCAGCAGACCAGAACTATTGCCCGCCTGCGTAACCGTAGCCGTTAACCCAAAAGATGAACGCTACAGCAAATACATCGGCAAAAACATCATTGTCCCCATAGCAGACCGTAAAGTCAAAATGATTTCTGAACGAAACGTAGACCCAGACTTTGGAACTGGCGTACTCATGATTTGCACCTATGGAGACAAAGCCGACGTAAAAGCGGTCTCCACACTCAAACTCCCAGCAATAATCTTAATCGACGATAAAGGTAAAATGAACGAGAACGCGGGAAAATATGCAGGGCTAACAGCCAAGCAGGCAAGAAAAGCTGTCGTGGCAGACCTAAAAGATGCAGGGCTTCTGGAAAAAATTGAGCCTCTCAGCCACGAAGTTGGAACCTGCTGGAGATGCAAGACACCAATCGAGATACTGGAGCATGAACAGTGGTTCATGAAAACTCGCATCTTTACAGAGCAGGTCAAAAAGAACACTCTTGACGTTACTTGGTATCCTGATAACATGAAAAAACGTATGATTGACTGGGCAAACAGCCTAGACTGGGACTGGGTAATCTCACGACAAAGAATCTTCGCAACCCCAATCCCTGTGTGGTACTGCAAAAACTGTAACGAAGTTATAGTGGCAGAACCAGACTGGGCGCCCATAGACCCAAGAAACCAGCCTCCAAAAGTTGACGAATGCCCAAAATGTGGCGCCACAGATTTTGTTCCCGAAACTGATGTGCTGGACACATGGTTTGATTCATCTATTACCTGTGCTGTTCATGCAGGCTGGCCAGACAAAGCTGACTGGACAAAACTGTACCCTGCAGATGTTCATCCTTCTGGTTACGATATTATTCGTACATGGGCGTACTACCTTATGGTTCGTGGTCTTGCCCTTTTTGACCAAAAACCCTACAACAGCGTATTAATCAATGGCATGGTTCTTGGAACAGACGGCAGAAAAATGAGCAAATCCCTAGGAAACTTTGTGGCAACCCCCGACGTATTCCAGAAATACGGCGCCGACGCGCCCAGACAATGGGCAACAGGAGGCGGAGCCACAGGCTCAGACATTCCGTTTAGATGGGAAGACGTAGAATATGCATGGAGGTTCCTTAGAAAACTTTGGAACGCCTCCAGATTTGCATCAATGCACCTCAAGGACTACAACCCAGACAGTAAACCGCCAAAACTGGAACCTATTGACCGTTGGCTGCTCAGCAAAATGGAGCAAGTCACCGTGAATGTAACGGATGCTCTTGAAAGCTGCCAATTTAACGTAGCCACAGATGAAATCCGAAAATTCACTTGGCACAGCTTCTGTGACAACTATATTGAAGCAGTCAAACATAGGCTGTATCAGCCAGAAACGTATGGCACACAAAAACGGGAGGCTGCCCAGTACACACTCTACACGGCAATCTACAGGATAATCCAACTGTTAGCTCCAGTTTCTCCACACATCACAGAAGAACTATACCAGATAATGTATTCAGACGACAAACAACACCAAAGCATCCATGTTTCCAAATGGCCTACAATCAAAAAAGAACTGATTGACAAAGACACCGAAAAAAGTGGCGACCTCATCGTTGCTGTTATGGGAGAAATCCGCAGAGACAAAGCAGAAAACCAAAAGCCCCTGAATCTGCCCATCCAGAAGCTGACACTATACTCACAAGACAAAAAAACCGTAGATGTTCTATGCAGTGCAGAAGAAGACCTTGCCGGAACCTGCAAAATAGAAAAAATGCAAGTCCTATTGGCTAAAGCAGAAGGCAGAGAAGTTCAAGGCTACCCTGATGTTCGTTTTGTAGCAGAATATTAAGTTGCGGCTTTGTAACGAAGAATCGCTGCTACTCCACCAAACGACTTCTTTAGCATCTGCCCCTCTTCAGTGTCGCCCGACAAAACTTCCACATCTGTTCCCGCCATCTCAGCGGTCTCAGCTAATTCATCGATAAGTTCTTGGTTATCCGTAACTGACAGGGTTGGAACACTGCATTTCGGGCACGAACTTCCGTTTGTTTTTTGTTCAAACTCTGCAAGTTGATGCATCTTCATTGTTTCTTGCTGGGTGTGACCGCAAGAACCACATTTCACGGTTGCCCGAACTAAGTCAACTTCCTCGGAAAGAAGAAGAGTAGCAACAATTCCGTTGTTCAGGTACTTTCGTACTTCTTCTTCGCCGTATGTGGCTAAGCCCGTGTCCTGACCGATTTCACGCAGAAACTTTTGCATGATTTTCTTTTCTTCAACATAACGTATTCTTTGCAGAATCTCTTTAGAACCATCCACAACCTCTTCTACTCCATGTTCATCCGTGTATGAAGTGTCGATTATGGCTGCAATCTTTTCTTTTAGGGTATAATGAAGAAAGTTTCCCTTCTCAAAATCTTCTTTTGTTGGTCCAGGACCCCCCAACAGTATGCTCTTGAGGTTTTCGATTGGAAGAAAAATTTCGTTAGCATGTTCTCCAACACGCTTAAAGTATTCTTGCACTTTTGCCTGTCTTTGGCGCACAAACCTTTTGGCAGATTGACCTCCTGCCCTGAACTTTCCGGGAATCCCCGATGTGATCTGCTTCACTATTTCAAGATGTTTTCCTCTAACCGTGGCAAAGGATGCATGTGCGGAATCCAAAACAATAATTCCATAGGTTTCTTTTTCCTTCAAGAACTCCTGCAGGTGCTCAGTGTGAAATCTGGCATCACAACGATACAAATAAACCTGAATAGGCTCTGGTGGAGAAATCACATACAACTCAATTTTTTCGCTTCCAGGACCATTCTGCGGAATTGCTCCACAAAAGAGCACCAACCCGTTTTCTGGCACCTTCTTGAACAGTTTTACCCTTTGCGTAACCCTTGTTATGGCGTCCTGAACATTCTTTTTTGTAGTGTTAGATTTGATGTTTGAGGCAGTTCCATACTCGTTGTTGAGCATGGCTACTACTTCGCTGATTTGGCGCCCATACGGCACATACAGTGAGACAAGTTCTGTTCCTCTGCCTTCTCTGGCTGCTAGCCTGTCAAGATTGCGTTTTAGCCGAAAACGTAGAAGAGAATCGTGTTTAGTGCTCAACGTTCATTACGCTCTTTATTGTAGACCTATCCAATGTAGCATAGCTGATAAAAGTTATCTTTCCTGATTTGAATATTGAAATTTAACTTTATTTAAAAGCAATAAACAGAGCGCATGCATAATCCGTTAGCGGAAGGCGTAAACATAGCCGTCTTGTGTGGTTATGTACATTGTGCTATTGGCGATTGCAGGAGAATTATAGCCTATGTTACCGTTTGCTGCGTATTCCCAAACTTTGTCTCCTGTTAAAGCGTTAAGGCAATACATACGGTTTGAAGACCCAAAATAGACGTAGCCACTCGCAACAGCTGGCGAAGACTGTATCCCATAGTATGCAACATCCTTTGGTGCTGTTTGGTAGCTCCATACTTTATCTCCGCTAGACGCATTAAGACAGTACATGTTCTTATCGTTTGACCCTACATACACGTAACCTGAACAAACAGCAGGCGAAGAGTGCACTCCTGAACCCGTTGTGTAATTCCATACTTGTTCACCGTTTGCAGCACTCAGGCAGTAAACCTTGCCATCAAGTGACCCCACATAAACAAAACCATTGACAACTGCTGGAGAAGAAACTACAGCATGCGCTTCCCACGGTTTATCTCCTCCTGTCATGAAATTCCAAATTCTTGCCCCCGAGCTGGCGTTAAGACAATTAACATTGCCATCTCCAGAACCAACATAGACAAAGCCGTCAACTACCGCGGGAGAAGAGAGCCCGCAACCCCAAGATTGAAAACTCCACTTTTTGTTGCCTGTCGCAGCGTCAAGGCAGTAAATGTTTCCGTCGTAACATTCTATGTAAAGGTAGCCGTCGGCAACCGCCGGAGACGATTGAACAGCTAGTGCCGAGGTTGTGAAATTCCATACCTTGGAGCCAGTTAAGGCGTCAAGACAAACAACACTAGTGTTAGACGGAAAATCTTGATACATCGCCGCAACACATACGTACACGTATCCGCCAGCAACCGCGGGTGTGGCGCCTCCATAACCACTAGTGAGGTAAATCCATACTTTTTCTCCACTGGAAGCGTTAAGACAATACACGTTGATTTCTCCACCAAAGTATAGGTAGCCGTCAGCAACTACGGGCGAAGAAGATACCCCCTCGCCTGAACCATCAGGATAATTGGGTATGGTTGTGTAATTCCACAGCAAGTTAGCCAGCATAGGAGCCGTACTGGTTGAGTAACCCGAATGGGTAAGGTCGTGATGAAACATGGACCAGTTGGTTGAGGACGGATTAACAGTGATGCTGCTATTTGGGTGCATCATGTAAAGTGACGACAGTAATACTGCGCTTATAATAGCAATTAACACAATGCCTACAAGAGCTAAAATCCCACGTTTATGCTGCACCAACAGGAGTCCCTCAAATATTATGTGAAATGATGTTTCTAGTGTTTTAAGTTTTTATATGCTAAACCCTTCTGAAAGCGCGTAACTCAGTCAAATAGCTGTATTATTTTGTTATTGATTGTAATCTGCCGACTTTGCAGTCTGTAAGTCGTACCTTACTTTCTTTGACCTAATTATGCTGTGGCGTTGAAGGGCAAGATTATTCAAAGCGAACTTGACTATGTGTGTGGACATAAACAGTGTCTCGTATTGTCTAGGTGGGAAAAAAAGGCTGCCAGCTCAAAGGCTAGTGTTTGTTGGTCACATATCTGTTGACAAAGTCGAAAACGTCAATGGTACACGTGTTCAGCCCGGAGGCGCAGCCCTATACGCTGCAATGGCAGCTCGAACCCTGTCCAAAAATGTTACATTAATTTCGGCTACTGGAAAAGACAACCAGTTCCGTAACATTTTGAATCTTTTGCCCTACAAGGACGTGAAAATATACGATAAACCCTCAACAAGATTTCACATCCGATATGACCGCCGATGGGAAGCCCATTACCTCAAAGCTGAACACGGGGCTGGCTCCAGAATAACCGCCCGCAGAATCTCAGACCAGTGGTTTAGGCACAAGAGCATATTTCACATTTCACCGATGCAGCCCTCAAAGGTTGCCCGAATTTTAGACAAGATAAAGAAAAAGTCTCCTGACACCAAGGTTTCGGTTAACACGTGGATAGATTACATCAGGGACAGCCGAAGAAACAGGAAAATTCTCAAGGATGTTGCTTTGAAGGCAGACTTTTTTATCTTAAATGACACTGAAGCTAAAGCGTTAACCCAAACTGATTCCATATCTTCTGCTGTTAGGCTTCTGAAAGCTAAAAGACTGGTTGTCACCTTGGGAAACTTGGGTGCCATAATCAGCGGAGAAGATGTTGATTTGCAGATGGTTCCTGCTTTGACTTTGCCGCCGGACCGTGTTGTTGACACTACTGGTGCAGGGGATGTGTGGTGTGGAGCTTTTCTTGCCACGTACAATCTTACTGAGGATTTCGTCAAGTCTGTTGGTGCAGCATCTACCATTTCCCGTATTAAATGCTCGGATTGGGGCTTTCAGAGTCTCATAAATCTGCGATTCAAAGAGCCTAACGATGTGATAGAATTTTTTATGGGGCTAAAAGATGGTGGTATCCAAAAAAGGATATTTGATTATACCTGAATGACTAGTTAATTCATTTTTGTTTGCTTCGTTGGAAATTTAACTGAGACTGTTTATTCGTGTGGCGCACCCAAAAAGAAACATTATTTAGGTTATTCCTCCGAGTAAAGTGTGGAGACGATTTGTATGCCTATGGCTTATGTGTTAATTAACACTGAACCAAAACATATGGAAAACGTTGTAGCAACCTTGGAAAAACTTGATTCTGTCGTGGAAATCTTTCCTTTATACGGCGTCTACGATGTAGTTGCCAAAATACAAGCAGAAACAATGGAAAAACTCAAAGACATTGTCACATGGAAAGTGCGTAGCCTCGACGAAGTCCGCTCAACCATAACCATGCTTATACTTGAAAACAAAAAGTAGCATAACCCAGTCTTTCGTTTCCATTTTTACCCGAAACAGAAGCGTGAATTTGCCTTGAAGAACGCAGTGATACTTTACTGGTCCAGCACCGGAAACACAAAGAAAGTTGCTCTTGCAATAAAAGATGGCTTAGAAGCTGCAGGCATGAACGTTTCATTACTCAAAACAACTGAAGCAGCAAACATAGACTACTTTGATTATGACTTGGTCTGTGTTGGCGCCCCATCTATTCAATGGCATCCCCCTAAACAGGTTACAGAGTTTTTGCTCCAAAAATTTAACGAACACCGAAAACAGGAAAAAATCAAAACAGGCGCCCCAACAGTTCCCGGAAAAAATGCGCTAATATTTTGCACATACTCTGGACCCCACACTGGGCTTCGTGAAGCAACGCCTGTCGGCAAGTATATTGGTCAATTCTTTGAACACATCGGATTCACAGTTCTGGATGAATGGTATGTTCTAAGCGAGTTTCACGGCTCAGAGGAACGCAGCACAAAAGGCAGAATGGGAGACATCAGAGGAAAACCCACAAAAGAAGAACTGCAAAAAATAATGATGGACGCCAAAAAACTAGCATCCAAACTCTAAACACCTACTTGGGTGCCCTGCAGTCATTCTGTTTTTTCTTCATTTTTGTTCACTCTTCACGGTTATCCTTAATCCAGTTGGTTGGGTTAACTTTTAGCCCCAAAAACAGCAGTTTATATGGAGCCACATTATTAGCTGAATCCGTAGGTGGAAAAATGCGCCAAAATTTGGTGATTATTGAGGGTCTAGTTTTAGTTGGTTTTATGTTTTTGGCTCTTGTTGTCTCGGCTCCTGTGGTGTTTGCAGAGCCTTCGGTTCAGTGGGTAAAGACTTTTGGTGGCATGGGTGACGATGAAGCTCTTTGTGTCCAAGTTGGTGTTGATGGCTATGTTTTTGCGGGGATGACCAATTCTTCTGGTTCTGGTCAATATGATGTTTGGTTAATCAAAACGGACTCTTCTGGTTCCATGGAATGGAATCGAACCTATGGGGGTTCGTTTAATGACATGGCTTATTCTGTGGTGGCTACCGATGATGGTGGTTATGCGGTAGCGGGTATTACAAGCTCTTTTGGTTCTGGTGATGCTGATTTTTGGTTGCTAAAGGTTGACTCTTTTGGTAACTTGGAGTGGAACCAAACCTATGGTGGTCCAGATCACGATTCCTGCCGTTCATTAGTTGCTACAAGTGATGGCGGTTATGCGTTGCTTGGCTTTGTTTCATCTTCAGATGACGCAGGTGCGCCTTTAGGTTTTTTTGGCAATTTAGATGTTTGGTTGGTTAAGGTTGATTCTCTTGGTAATTTGCAGTGGAACCAAACCTACGGAGGAAGTGGTTTAGATTCTGTTTCTACTCTCATCGAGACTAATGATGGAGGCTATGCTCTGGGATGCAGTACAGCTTCTTTTGGTGCGGGTAGTGCAGATTTTTGGTTGATTAAAGTTGATTCAGTTGGAAATCTGCAATGGAGCCAGACCTATGGCGGATCAGGTACCGAATATTCCAATTCGTTGGTGGCTACCCTTGATGGTGGCTACGCTTTGGCTGGTAGCACAAGTTCGTTTGGTGCAGGCAGTGCAGATGTTTGGTTGGTTAAGGTTGATTCTGTTGGAAATTTGGAATGGAACCAAACCTACGGCGGATCAATAGCTGATTACTGTGATTCAATGGTTATTTCTAGTGATGGCGGTTACACTTTAGCTTGTATTACCCAAACACCCACTTTTGGTGATGGCGTTTTTTGGTTATTCACTGTCGATTCCTCTGGCAGTTTGGGACTTAACCAAACTTATGCAGTTTCTGCCCATCATAGCCACACTTCATTATTGCTTACCGCTGATGAAAGTTACATTCTGGGAGGTAGTACAAGAGACCCTATGGGTTACCGAGATTTTTGGCTGGCTAAAATCGGTGAA
>PIXT01000165.1 GCA_003096235.1 Candidatus Bathyarchaeum sp.
GAGGAATAATGGATGCTCCAATCTTGATTATCCCAATCGTAAATCCTATGGAGGTGCAGCGGCAAGCTCACGAAGTTGACGTTGCAGGACAGTATCCTTTGCTGTTTTATGAAAAAACGTTGCAGAATGCAGACCCCAGACAAACAAGCACAATAATTGACACAATTGAAGACCGATTAAATACTCCTGCACAATTTGAGGGCTTCAAATACACGGTTCCTGTTTCGAACGTTAACATGGGCAACCCCGAAAGTATATACAAAAAATTTGGGAAGATGACCGACAAGCTTCACAGCCAACTCGTTTTGGCAGAAAAGATCGAAGCTGTCGACGCCGATGTAGTCGCTAGAAAGGTTTTAACAACACATTTTGTTCGTGACATCGCTGGAAATCTAAGAGCCTTTACAACTCAAAAGTTTCGTTGCAAAGGCTGTAACAAAAAATTCAGAAGAATGCCTCTTCTAGGTAAGTGTCCTTCATGTAAGAGCGATCTGATCCTTACCGTTTACCGTGGGGGAATTGAGAAGTACTTGCCAGCGGCGACTCAACTTGTTAAAAAATATGGTCTTTCTGAGTATTATGCTCAGAGGCTCTCTATTGTAGAAGAAGAAATCTTGACCTTGTTTGAGGGCAAAAAACCTAGGCAGATAAGTCTCACATTGTTTTCGTAACTTTTTAGGCTGGAAATCTTTTTTGGCTTAAACTCTAAACTATCTTGAGGCGTATGTTCAGGTTACCATATCATCCTAAAGCGTTCTTGGCTCTAAAACGAAACATTCAACCAGGATTGTCGGCTAGAACAAAAATAATATCTGCTCTTGAGAAAAGCGCATCTACAACTAGAATGATTTGCCAAGAAACACAACTGAACTATGCAGCCGCTCTTTATCATCTTCATCTTCTTGAAGCAGAGCAAATCCTAAGCCACAGTGGCAGACGATTCTACATTTGGAGATTAACTGGTGTGGGTCAACAAAAACTGGCAACTTAATTTTACCTAAAATCTGCAGTCACAGGGAGACAGTCCACACTTGGGGCATTTGTTGGCATATTTTGATAATGTTGCCTTCTCTAGGTCTATATCTATAACGTTTGCCAGAGACGCCAACCAAGCCAAAACGTCAGCAAATTCTTTTTCAGCGGCTTCAATATTCCCCTCTTCGAGGGCTTCTCGTAGCTCCTCTACTTCATCTTCAAGCCAATCTAGTGTTCCTTTTGTTCCTCGTTCCGAGTCTCTTTCAAAGTATAGTTGACGCATCATTTTCTGAAATTCATGGATGTGCACTTTTGGGTTTCCCTCGTGGTCTTCACTTGGTTTGTGTCATGTCCTAAAATCTAATAAGACCTTTCTTGTCATTAACTTTGAAACAGCAGGTTTTGGCGTTAGCTTCGTTGTTTGTAGCCTTCTATGCATCCCTGCTTTATTTGTCCGACCAACGTGGCAATGTCCTGCAGCTTCTCCTCGGGTTTTTCGAGGTTCTTCTCGTAGACTCTAGCATATGCGCTTCCTGCTATTGCGCCGTCTGCTCCTGCGGCAACTACTGCTGCGGCTTGTTTTCTGGTTGAGATGCCAAATCCTGCTAATAGGGGCATGTCTGTGTGTTTTCGTGCTCTTTTTACTAGTTTTAGGGTTGAGTCGCCTAAGCTTTCTCTTACTCCTGTGACGCCTTCAACGCCTATGACATAAAGGAATCCTGATGCAATATCGGTGATTTTCTTTAATCTTTCTTCTGTTGTTGTTGGCGCTATCTGGAATATTGGGTGTATTCCGCTTTTTTTGCTTTCAGCTAGTAGAACATCTGCTTCCTCAACTGGAACATTGGGCACGATTATCGCTTGGGCACCTGCGTCCTTTATTTTTTTCAGGAAGTTTCCAACGCCCATAACGTAAGGGATGTTATAGTAAGTGGTGACCACAATCGGGTTTTCTATGCCTTTTGCTCTTAGCTTCTTTATGCCTTCGATGCACCTGCTGGGGGTTATGCCGTTCTCCAGCGCCCTTTCACATACTGCCTGAAATGTTGGTCCATCAGCTGTGGGGTCAGAGAACGGAATCCCAAACTCGAGGATGTCTGCGCCATTTTCAACAAGTGTTTCTAGTAGTTTGAGTGAAAACTCTTCGTGGGGGTCACCATAGTACACGTGGGGCATATGTGCACCCTCCTGTTTACTTTGAAGTTCTCTGAATTTGTCTTCAAGCTTCATTGAAATACCTCATAATCGTTTCTAGGTCCTTGTCGCCTCTTCCAGAATAGTTCAAAACTACAAGCTCCTCTTCCGCAAACTCTTCTTTATTGTTCAACATGTAAGCGATGGCGTGGGCTGTTTCAAGGGCAGGTATCAATCCCTCAGTTCTAGCCATCACTTTAACTGCTTCAAACACATCATTGTCGAAAGCGCAGCCTGACTTTACTCTTCCACTGTTAACCAGACTTGAGATTTCTGGACCCCTTCCTGGGTAGTTTAGTCCTGCGGCTCTTGTTCTTGACGGTTTTATCTGCCCGTTTTCATCCTGCAAAACCTGCATTACTGCGCCATGCAAAATGCCCTTTTTGCCTATCTTGAATGCTGCGGCGCTGTTGTCGGCTTCTAGGCTTTCGCCGCCTCCCTCAACAAAAATTAGCCTGACATCTTTATTGTCTATGAATGGCCTGAATGCTCCTAAGGCGTTGCTTCCTCCGCTTCCACAAGCAACTATTGTGTCTGGCAGTCTTCCCTCTTTTTTGAGTATCTGCTCTTTGATTTCTTTTCCAATCACGCTCTGAAACGTTGCAACAATCTCTGGATATGGGTGTGGACCCACAGTTGACCCCATCAGATAATGGCTTGTCTGTGAACAGGCAGTCCACTTCCGCAGAGTGTCAGAAACTGCATCTTTTAGAACTCCCATTCCAATATCAACTGGGGTTACTTTTGCGCCTAATAGTTTGATGCGTTTTACGTTGCTTGCTTGGCGTTTGATGTCCTTCACGCCCATGAAGACTTCTGTTTCGAGTCCGCAGATGTTTCCTGCCATTGCTGTTGCGAGTCCATGTTGTCCTGCCGCTGTTTCTGTGATCATCCGCGTTTTTCCCATCTCTTTTGTCAGGAGCGCTTGTCCTATTGCGTTGTTGAGTTTGTGTGAACCTCCACAAACTAGGTCTTCTCTTTTAAGGTAAATTTTGCATCCGATAAGTTTACTGAAGTTCTTCGCATAATACAGTGAGGTTGGTCTTCCCGCGTAATCCCGCAGTAAAGTGTTGAGTTTTTCTTGAAATTGTGGTGTCGGGTAATGTTTCTTAAACGCTGCTTCCAGCTCAATCAGAATTGGCATCAGTATCTCGTTCACGTACTGTCCGCCATATTCTCCAAACTTTCCTTTTTTCACTTTCAATTCACCTTAATTGTTGTTTAGTTTGATTTGTTTTGCATTTTCAACAAAAGCCCTGACCTTCGTGTGATCTTTAACTCCTGGACTGGCTTCAACGCCGCTGGCAACATCAACCGCGTATGGCTTGACCGCCACAATCGCTTCTTTGACGTTCTCGGGCTTTAATCCTCCAGCCAAAATCAATGGAATAGGCGCAACAGCCTCCTTGATTCGCTTGCTTATTGTCCAGTCGTGAACCTTGCCTGTTCCACCATACTGTCCCTTACTGAACGAGTCCAGCAGGACCGCATCAAACGTTTTCAAATCCTCTATGACCTTTTTGTTCAGGGCATCTTCCGTTACATAAACGGTTTTGATCAGCTTGGTATCCTTTATTTTTTTATGAACTTCTGAAGAATCAAGCTGCTCTTTTCCATGAATCTGGATGGCTGACGGATTCAACACTTCGCAGACTTGGACTAACCATTCGATGCTCTTAGGAGCCGTTACCACTACACTATCAACAAAAACTGGAACTTGCTTTAGCAACGTTTTTGCCCTTTCTAGCGTCAAATTTCGTGGTGACGCAGGAACACCCACAAGAAAACCAACCGCATCCGCTCCCGCAGCCACAGCTACAGCCAAATCATCTTCTCTTGTTAACCCACATACCTTCGCTCTGACGCTTCTCATTGGGCTGTAACAAACTCCTTGACTTTTTGTTCGATATTGTCAGCCATCATGATTGATGAGCCAATTAAAAAAGCTTGGGCGCCACACTTACGCAAAAAAAGCAAATCTGCGGGATACATTACTCCACTTTCGCTGACAACAACCTTACTGATGCTTTCATGTTTCTTCAATATTTTCTCTGTAATATGCAAATCAACTTTGAGTGTTCGCAGGTCGCGATTGTTGATTCCAATCAAATCAGCATCTGTTTTTATAGCCTGTTGGAACTCGTCTTCGCTGTGGGTTTCTAGCAGCACTTCAAGATTTTTCAAGTGTGCCTGCTTGATCATCTCGTCGCGGCTAACTTCACAATATCCCCTCTCAAAAACAGCTTCTATCAGAAGAACAACATTGGCGCCGATTCTTGATGCCGCTTCAAGCTGTACTAGGTCGACGATTATGTCCTTCATTAGGATCGGAAGTTTTACCGCTTCTCTGACTTTCGCTAAGTAATCAAGTGAGCCGTTGAAATGTTTTGGCTCTGTCAGAACAGATATCCCTGCTGCTCCGCCCTTTTCCATTTCCCTCGCGACTTTTGCCGGATTAAAGTCGGTTTTAATTGTGCCTCTGGAGGGTGAAGCTGCTTTGACTTCTGTTATTACAGCGTTTTGTCTACTTTCATTAATTGCCTTTTTGAGACTAATCGAATGTACGGAGTTACGCGTTGGATTTTCGTAATATGCTTGAGCAACGGTTTGTTTGGCGTCCCGTGCTAGTGTATCAAGATAATCAGGCATATTTTGTCTCCAACTCTTCAAGCTTAGAAATGTCTCCGCCAGAGAATTTGACCAATTCTTTGAGCTTCTTGTATGCGGAACCACTTTCGATAGATTCTTTGGCGGCTTGTATTCCGTAACCAAAATCTTCAGCCATGCCCGCAACAATAATTGCTGCTGCACCGTTAACTTGTACGATTTCTCTTCTAGGGTCGTCTGAGGCGATTATTCCCTGCAAGATTTTGAATGCAAGTTCGCCGCTTTCTTCTGGTGTTGTTCCCATGATATCTTCTAGTTTGGCTTGCTTTACCCCAAAATCTTTTGGCGCAGTTTCCTTTGTTGTAACTTCTCCATTTTTTAACCACGAAATACGTGTCTTTCCAACTGTGGAAATTTCATCTAACCCATCTAAACCATGTACAACCATCGCTTCCTCGCAACCAAGACTCTTCAATGAATGGGCTAGAGGTTCTGTTAGTCTGGGGTCGTAAACTCCTAGCAGCTGGGCGTTGGCGTCTGCGGGGTTTGTTAGCGGACCAAGAACATTGAATACTGTTCTGATTCCCAACTCTTTTCGTGGTCCAATAGCATACTTCATTGCTGGGTGAAATGCGGGAGCAAACATGAAAGCCACACCAACCGTTTCGATAGCCTTCTCAACTTTTTCAGCTTCAATATTAAGGTTGAGACCGAGCATCTCTAAAACGTCAGCGCTGCCACATTTGCTTGTAACAGACCTGTTTCCATGCTTAGCAACAGGAATCTCTGCTCCTGCAACAACAAAAGCGGCTGTGGTGCTGATGTTGAATGTTTTAACTTTGTCTCCTCCTGTTCCACAGGTGTCAACCAATCTCCCCTTTACCTTTGGGTGAATTTGTCGGCAACATTGCTTCATCACTGTGGTGAATGCTGTGATTTCCTCAGACGTCTCGCCCTTTATCCTTAAGGCGGTCAAAAATGCCCCTATCTGCGCGTTTGTTGCTTCGCCAGACATAATCTCCTTCATTGCTACTGTAGCCTCTTCGTGGGTTAAGTCGGTGCCCACTACCAGCTTCTTTATTGTATCCCTAATCATTTTTCGTTCCCTCCCTCAAGAAAATTTTTGACTATCTTTTTTCCATCCTCACACAGTATAGATTCAGGATGAAACTGCACCCCTGCAATTGGATACGTTCTGTGACGAACCGCCATAATCTCGCCATCATCAGTGGATTTGGCGGCTACTTCAATGCATGAGGGAATTGATGTTTTTTCTCCAACAAGGGAATGATAACGTGTTGCCGTGAACGGATTTTTAATTCCTTCAAACAAGCCTTTGCCATCATGTCTTATCTTGCTCGTTTTTCCATGCATGAGCCGATTTGCCCTTACAACTTTTCCGCCAAAAACCGAGATTATTCCCTGATTTCCAAGGCAAACTCCCAATGTGGGAATTTTGCAACTCATCTCGCGCAGGACTGCAGAGCAAACACCAAAATAGTGTGGGTCTTCGGGTGTTCCGGGACCCGGAGAGATAACTATGCGCTGGGGGTCTAGTTCCATGGCTTGCTGTAATGTTATCTGATCATTTCTGTAAACGATTGGGTCGCCTCCAAGCTCTCCGATGTACTGGACAAGATTGTAGACAAATGAGTCATAATTGTCGATAACCAGCACTTTCACCTGTTTTCACTTCCTGAAACTTCCAGCGCTTTGATTAATGCACGGGCTTTATGCTCGGTTTCGTACCATTCTTTTTCTGGCTCAGAGTCTGCTACTATTCCCGCGCCAACTTGGATGTAGCCGTTTTCTCCATTGCAGACAAGTGTTCTGATTGTTATGGCGAAATCTGCGTTTCCGTTGTAGGAGAAGTATCCTACTGCGCCTGCGTATGGTCCCCTTCTTGTTGGTTCAAGTTCTTCAATTATCTCCATTGCGCGGACTTTAGGGGCTCCTGAGACTGTGCCTGCTGGAAACACAGCTCTTAACGCGTCATACGCATTATATTCGTCTCTGAGCTTGCCAACAACGCGTGAAACGATGTGTTGCACGTGGCTGTATTGGTGTACTTTCATAAATTCTGGGAGATGAACGCTTCCAAACTTGGAAACTCTTCCAATGTCGTTTCTGCCCAGATCAACCAGCATCACATGCTCAGCGCGTTCTTTAGGGTCTGCTAGCAACTCTTTTGTTAATCTGTTGTTCTCTGTGGGATCTTTTACATGTGGTCTTGTTCCCGCTATTGGAAAAGTTTCAACATTCCTGTTTTCGACCCGTACAAGCATTTCAGGGCTTGATCCCACTATCTGGTGTTTGCCAGATTTCAGGAAATACATGTAAGGTGACGGGTTTATCTTTCTGAGGTTGCGATAAAAGCCAACAAGGTTGCCTCTGATTTGGAAATCGTAACGTTTGGAGAGAACAACCTGAAAAATGTCTCCAGCAGTTACGTAATCTTTAGCTTTCTCTACTGAGTTTTCAAAACGTTTCTTTGATGTGTTGACTTTTAGTTGTTTGTGCTCTAACGCTTGGTCGTCGTCTGTTTCTTGTAGACGTTTGTTGATTTCGTTTAGCCTGTTCTCGTGTAAGTAGTAGTAGAATGCCTGCCTGTTTCTATGGTCGTATATGATGCCGTCATCAAAAATTCCTACTTTGACGTCAGGAAATTTTTGGTCATCAATCGCCTTTTGGGGCAGTTTTTCCCAATATCTAACCGCGTCGTAGGAGATGTATCCCACGGCTCCGCCGACGAATCTTTGTTCTTTGAATCCGGGTCTGTTCCTGAGTGTTTTCGCGATTACCTCTAGTGGTTCCTTAGCTTTTTCTTTGTCTTTTTCGTCGGTTCTTTTGTTGTGTGTAGTTGCTTCTCCGTTCTTGATTGTGATTGTTAATTCTGGGTTAAATCCTATGAATGAGTATTGTGATAGTTTCTTTGGTCCTTCAATCGACTCTAGAATGTATACGTTTTCGTAGTGGTTGTATAATTTTGAGAATATTTCTAGAGGAGGTTTGCTGAAGGATATTTTTTTAATTTTCAGTTGTCTGGTAAGTGGAGTCTTTGGCGGTTTGGGTTTGCGGATGCCAAATATTATCCCTCATTTTATAGCTCTCCTGTAGAACACTGATGGACTATGAAGACATATTTAAACCTTCTGAGTATAACTATATACGTTAAAGACTGTTTTAGGCACATCGGCAACAAAGGCAACAAAAACAAGCCAAAAAAATAATACAAAACGCGCAAATACAACTCTCCAACAAGATGCGTAACTTTAATTAACTTCTCCTGAAATTGTATGAAATGAACCAAAATGAGTGTCCGCAAGAAAAAACAGAGAGACGGAGCACGAATGCCCGCTCAAGGCGCTGGGCTTCTACGATTCTTTGAAGAGGACACCAGAGGCGTAAAAGTTAGACCTGAACTAGCTGTTATCATGGCTATCGGTCTTATAGTTGCCAGCATTTTGGGGACAGCCTTTTTCGTATAGCTTCTACTTTTCGTGCAAAACTTCGATTCGCTGAACAGAACTCAAGTTAACGAATACTTCGCTTCTGTCTTCTCTACTTACAATCTGTGGTACAGGTTGAGCTATTGTAGATCGTAGTGTAACAACTTCGGCGTCAGAAAGCCAGATTCCAGGGGGTTCTCTGGTTACTGCGGCTAATGTGCCCTCAAACCCGTATGACGGATCCAAGATGGCAATCATCTTTCGTCCAACATGCCGTTCGAGAATCTGGAATACAGAAGGAGGAGGGGGTCCGGCTTTTGACATAGCCTTTCAATCTAACTTGTAATCGCCATAAAAGCTTTTACACCTCAAAATTATGATTTTAAACATACTTTTCGGAGTTTTCCGTTGATGTTGGCGTCCAGTTTGTTAATGTTTTTTCATAAAAGTGTCGATATACTTTTCGTATTATATTCCCGTTCATGTAAAAATGGTTCTGTGTTACCGTTTTCGCGGCACATTTAAGTAGACCTAAGGAGCCAGAAATATAACATTAATATTTTTGAGAGTTTTCCTAGAAAGAGGGATTAAAGAGGCATCAACTTGACCGACGATTCAACAGACAAATACATTGACAAGGTAGTGAAGCGCTATTCTAAACTGTTTGGGCTTCCTTCTCAACGCAAACTTCTGGTTTATCTTGCCGTTTTGACTCTGCACGGCGGAATACTGTCAGTACTGCCCTTGAATTTGTCTTTGGAAAACTTTGTTATTGGTCTAGGCTTTGGCGCAATTTTTTTCCTTTTAACCTTACTTTCAGACTTTATTGTCAGCTACACTTCATTGAGGAATGACCTTATCTTCAATTTTAGACGCTGTTTCGGGCTTTCCTTCTTTTCTTCCCTAATTTGGTTTGGCGTGCTTCTTCTCGGCGCCTTAATAACCGCACTTCTTGGAGCGCCACACCTTTGGGTACGATTCTTCTTTTTGGGTTTTAGTGGAGCCCTGATTCTTCGACTGCTAGTTTTATCTGTCACATCCTTTGTGGGGTTTGGAGGCGCAATCTTTTCTTCCATCCTGCAGCCTGCCCTGATTCTAATTCCCATCATTTTTATGAGCTCTACACTTGGGATTACCTCACATATGCAGCTTCTAGTGTTAGCTTCAGTTTCTGTTTCTGCTGCTCTTGTAACAGTGTTTATTTTCAAATACTTCATGGACCGCGTAGGTACAGGAAGCCTAGGCATTGCCTCATCTGTTCTCTTCAAAGCCTTCTTAGCCAATTGGTCAGAAGATCTTGTTGCGCCCTTGGAGACTTTTTTTGAAGAACTTGGCAATCTGGAGGACATCAAAGTCTCTTTGTTAACTTTCAGAGCTGGTGAAAAACTAAAGGCTGCAGTTGTTGTTCCAGCCCTTCATCCAGGTCCATTCAAGAATCTTGGAAGCAGTCTTCTTCCTTCTTTGATTCAAACTGCTATTCAAGACAAGTTTGGTTGTGTTGTTTGTGTTCCTCACGGCTTGGTGGGTCATGAATTAGATGTTGCTTCGCAGTCTCAAAATCAACGAGTTGTGGACAGTATTGTGGGCTTTGTTGGTTTATCATCCAGCCACTCTAACGCCACCCCAATGGTGCGAATCGAAAGCGGGGATGCAAAAGCTAGTTGCCAAATATTTGGGGGGTGTGCTCTTCTGACGTTGACTACTGCTCCGAAAACAATGGAGGATCTTCCGCCAGAGCTGGATTCCTTTATTGTTGGCGAAGCTGAAAAACGGGGGCTTTCTGCTCTTGCAATCGATGCCCATAACAGTATGGGCGGTCAATTCGATTTAGATGCTGCTGTAAATTCTTTTACTGGCGCTTCTGTGGCTTGCCTTGATGAGGCACTGAAAAGTAAGACTTCGTCTTTCAAGGTTGGCGCCTCAAATGTTGTGCCTCAAGATTTCACTGTTCGGGACGGCATGGGCGCTGGCGGCATAAGCGTGATTGTAACTGAAGTTGATGGCAAAAAGGCTGCGTATGTGACTATCGACGGAAACAACATGGTGTCTGGTTTGAGAGAAAAGATTCTTTCGTCAATAAAGGAGATGGGAATAGACGACGGCGAGGTTCTTACAACTGACACTCATTCCGTGTGCGGTATGGTACGTAGCGCTCGGGGCTACAATCTGGTGGGTGAAGCAATCGATCACCAAAAGCTTATTGATTACATCAAAGAGGCAACAGCTCTTGCTTTGGGTAACCTTGAGCCTGCAACAGTGTCGTGGCGCACCGAAACAATCTCTGACGTTAAAATCATTGGAGAAAAGCAGATAACCGAACTAACTGTATTGGCTGACAAAACAACCGAGTGTGTTAAACGGGTCGCAGTTTTCCTCTTTCCAGCGGCTTCTCTTTGTTTGACTTTGCTTTTACTATTGTTGCTCTAATGAGTTAAGCCATCAAATTTCCGAAAGCTTATTGTTGTTTGGTTCTCTTTCTTACTGTAGAGGGGTTGTGTTTTGAGTTCAAACGATGAACTAGTTACTTTGTTCAAGAATCAAATCAAAATCGAGAAAACAATTGTTGATTCAGTTGCTGAGGGCTTAGTTGAGATCAAGAATCCAGCAGTCAAGGGCGTCTTGAAGGGGATTTCCTTAGATTCCACCAAGCACGCTGAAATGTATTCTTCTGCCATTAGCTTGTTAACCAGTATCCCGCAAGCTTTGAGTGAAGAGAACCTTGACAAACAAAGAGAACTTATAGAGAAACACATCCAGCTAGAGGCAGAAATAATCAATAAACTCCAAGAAGTGCTTCCCTTTGTCCAAAACAAGAAAGTTAAGCTTCTCCTAACCGCAATACTGTCCGATGAGGTTAGACATCACGCCCTCCTAGAGAAAGTCTTAGATGTTCTTGTTAGAGGAGAAACCATAACAGATGCTGACTGGTGGGATGTCATGTGGGAAAACGTTCCATTCCACGGAACCCCAGGCGGATAAAAAAACCTGTTAACCTATTCTTGAAAAAAATAAAAATAAAGGCGAAATTTGCTTCGCCCTTCTTCAGCTTTGTTTATGCTATTTCGCATGCTTTAAGCAGTTTTTTCCAGCGGCGGTCAACTTCGCTTTGAATCTCTTCTAGAACGTGCTTGTTTTCAGGCTTGAACAGGTGCCTGAATCTTCGTTGCGTCTTCAAGTATTCCTCTACTGGCTTCTTTCTTTCTGGCTTTAGTGCTATAGCCTTGCTTTGTGCCGAAAGCTTGTATTCTCCGTATTCTGCTTCCCACAATGGGAAAACACATGTTTGAACTGCCAACCGAGCGATTTCAACTGTTTTCTCGTTTTCACTTCTCCATCCTCTTGGACAAGGAGCAAAAGTGTGCAGAAAGGCTGGTCCGTTTACTTCCATTCCTTTTCTGGCTTTTATTACAAGGTCTTTCCAGTATGCGATGTTAGCTGTGGCAACGTAGGGCATTTCGTGGGCAACCATTATGTCCGCTATTGGTTTTTTGTGTTCAGCTTTTCCTGGGATAACTTTTCCTGCTGGAGAAGTTGTTGTCCATGCTCCATGTGGTGTGCCTCCGCTTCTTTGTATTCCCGTGTTCATGTAGGCTTCGTTGTCGTAGAGCACGTAGAGGAAGTCGTGTCCTCGCTCAACTGCGCCTGATAATGCTTGGAAGCCGATGTCAAATGTTCCGCCGTCTCCTGCGAATGCAACAACGTCAACATGTTCATCTTTTATGCGCCCCTTTTTTCTTAGAATCTTAATTGCAGATTCTATTCCAGAAGCGTTGGCTGCTGCGGTTTCAAAGGCGGTGTGCATCCATGGTATCTTCCATGACGTGTATGGGTAGATTGTTGAAACTACTTCCATACATCCTGTGGCGTTTGTGGCTATTATTGGTCCTCTAGCCGCTTTCATTACTAGACGAAGAACTATTGCTGGACCACATCCTGCGCAAGCTCTGTGTCCAGAAGCAAACTTTTCAGGTATTTGAGAGAATTCTTTACTTGTAAATTTCCATTCTGACAACCTTTTTCACCATCCCTATTCCCTTAAACCAATAAACTGAACCGTGTTCTCTACTTGTTCTGTTTTAGTTATCCTCTGAAGTTCCTTGTAGATGCTGTCTATCATGTGTGGCTGCATGTCTCTGCCTCCCAAACCATAAATGTAGTTCACTAGCTTTGGTCTGTCTGGCACATCATAGACTGAATGGCGGATTTCATGGAACAGTGGTCCTCCGTTTCCGCCAAAACTACATGCACGATCCATAACTGCAACTGCCTTTTTGCCTGAAAGGTTACTGACTATGTCCTGAACTGGTAATGGCCTAAATGCCCTTATTCTGAGCAGTCCAGCTTTGACTCCGTTTTCGCGTAGTTCATCTACCACAGTTTTCACTGTGCCCGCAGTTGAGCCCATACAAACTATTGCTGTTTCTGCGTCGTCGAGTCTGTATGCTTCAACTAAGCCGTTTCCGTAGCTGCGTCCGCTCTGTTTTGCATACTCGTCATGAACCTTCTTGATGACGTCAAGAGCTTTTCTCATTGATTCTTCTTGTTGTCTTTTGTGCTCGAAATAGTAGTCGTGAAGGTCTAAAGGTCCAATTGTCAAGGGGTTAGCTGGGTCAAGTTTGAACGGAACAAGCTCTCCTTCATGATTCATTACTCGTGGAACTTGACGTATTCCAACAAACTTTTTCACAACTTCGTCTGGGAGAATACTCACGTTCTCTAGTGTGTGGCTTAAAACGAATCCATCTAAGCCAACCATTGTGGGGAGCATTACATCCAAGTTCTCAGCTATCTTAAATGCCTGAATAATTGAGTCATATGCTTCTTGGCTGTTTTCTGTATAAAGCTGTAACCAGCCAATATCCCTCTCACACATGGCGTCGGAGTGGTCACAGTGAATGTTGATTGGAGCAGACAATGCCCTGTTCACAACTGACATAACAACGGGTGTCCTGCAGCCAGAAGCGACACCCAACATTTCATGCATCAAAGCCAAACCAGCTGATGCTGTTGCAGTGAATGTTCGGGCGCCTGTTGCTGATGCTGTTATGCTACATGTCATGGCTGTGTGTTCTGATTCTACACAGACAAACGCTGTGTCTACTTCGCCGTCTGCGACGTATTCGCTGAATTTTTCAACAATTATTGTTTGCGGGGTGATTGGGTATGCTGCTACAACGTCCACGTCACATTGTTTAACTGCATATGCAACTGCGTTGTCTCCGTTTAGGGGCACAATTTTTTGTTCAACTTTAGCCATCTTTCGTCTACTCCTTTCCTTCCAGAACCATTTCTATGGCGTTTGCGGGGCATTCGTTGGCGCATATTCCGCAACCCTTGCAGAAATCATAATCATAAACCATGTCGTTTGTCTTTGGGTCATACTTTATTGCGCCTTCTGGACAGTAAATGTGGCAGAACATGCAACGGGTGCACTTTTCTGTGTTCCATATTGGCTTGTATGAACGCCAATCTCCAGTTTTGTATTCAGTGCTAGATTTCCAGCATGCCCCACCAAGGGGGATCTCTTTCCAGTTTTTTGGTTGTGGGCTCATTCAGGGTTTGCCTCCTTGTAAGCTTCCTTTATAACTCCCATGTTCTTTTCTGCAAGCGGCTCTGGAAAACGGTCTTTCACAGCTTTTTGTATGCTTTCCATTTTCACTATCCCTGTTGCACGGGCGACTACTCCAAGCATAGCAGTGTTGGTGATTGCTCTTCCCAGAATCCTCATAGCTATATCCGTAGCGGAAACTGTCCAAACAGTTCCCTGCGTCATTTTCAGCTCTTCCTTGAGCGTTTTTGGTTCTTTTGCTGTATTTACTATGAGTATTCCATTTTCGTCTAAACCTTTTGTGACCGGAACAGTTGCCAAAAGGGTCGGATCCATAACCACTGCAAGATTTGGGTTATACACTGCACAATGAAGCCTTATGGGATCGTCGCTGATGCGTGTGTACGCCTTCACGGGTGCTCCCATCCTTTCCGGACCAAACTCTGGAAAAGATTGGATATACTTTCCTTCATGGATTGCAGCCCTTGCCAGAAGCTCGCTTGCTGTCCAAGCTCCCTGACCGCCGCGTCCGTGCCATCTAAATTCTTTGAGGGTCAATAAACTTCCTCCAAACAGCATCTCACGTAACTAACGTTAAAGTAGGACATACAAGTTTCCGCTGTTCTTAAATTTTTGGGAAAAACTGTTCTGTAATTCTTTTCTATTCACCGCTTCATCGCGTTAACACTGTGTTTGAGGCGGTCTGTGCTTTACAGATAACAGAATAGTATGCATTATAGATGAATTTGTTGTGAAATAAATCTGAAAAAAATTTAAGAGTATATATGACAATCTAAAGTTTAATCCGTGACGGATGTTGTTTATTAATAATTGGGGTAATAATCTTTGGCCAATAATGGAGTAAAACCTGAAGAGACAACAACCAAAATAGAGAATGTTGTTCTCATCGGCAAAAAACCTGTAATGAACTATGTGACTGCCTGCATCACATTTTTCAACAGCGGCGAAAAACATGTGATTGTTAAGGCAAGAGGGCGAGCAATCAGCAGAGCGGTGGATACTATCGAGTTGCTTCGTCGCGCATTTGTTAAAAATTTGGACGTACAATCCATCGAAATAAGCACCGAAGAGCTGTTTAGAGTTGAAGGCCAACGATCGAACGTCTCAACAATCGAAATAATTGTCGCTAAAGCCCAGCCAAAGCAGATTCAAGAAGAAAATTAGATTCTAAGCTTTAGCCGTTCTCACTTATTTACGCAAAATTTTTTCGCGCCTGATTCTTAAACGAGATTGTTTCATGGGTTTCAGATATCTATAAAAGTACTGCGATTTAATGGAATGCTGTTGGTGAGCCAATTGACTAACTATCCTAAAATGGTTGTTCGTCCTCCTGGTCCAAAAGCTAGAGAGTTAGCTAAACGAGATTCAGCTGCGCTTTCTCCTTCGTTCACTCGTTATTATCCTCTTGTGGTGGATTCTGGGCATGACTGTATCGTGAAAGATGTGGATGGAAACGAGTACATCGACTTCAACTCCGGATTAGCGTGCCTAAACGTGGGGCACCTGCACCCCAAGGTTGTCAATGCAATAAAGAGTCAATGTGACAAGTTTCTTCATTACTCTAACACAGACTTTTATTATCAACAAACCGTGAATTTGGCGGAGAAACTGTTTGAAATAACTCCCGGAACCTTTCAAAAGAAGGTGCATTTTGGGAACAGCGGAGCAGAGGCTGTGGAAACGGCGATAAAGCTTTCCAAGTGGCACACCAGAAAACACCAGTTTATAGCATTTATCGGCGCCTTTCATGGTAGAACATGTGGCGCAACATCTCTTACAGCAAGCAAACCAACTCAGAAAAGACACTATTTTCCGTTACTTCCAGGCATAACCCATGTGCCCTACCCGTATTGTTACCGTTGTCCCTTCAGTTTATCATATCCAGAATGCAACTACCATTGTGTAGACTTCATAGACGAACAGGTTCTGCAAAAATATGTTCCACCTGAAGAGGTCGCCGGATTTGTCTTTGAGCCTATCCAAGGCGAAGGCGGATATGTTGTTCCTCCTCCTGAATATTTCCAGCGAATCAAGAAACTGGCAGACAAGTATGGATTACTAACGATTGCTGACGAGGTTCAATCGGGCATCGGGAGAACTGGACGCTGGTTCGCTATTGAGCATTGGAAGACTGAGCCTGACATTATTTGTGTAGCCAAGGCACTTGCTTCAGGATTGCCTTTAAGCGCAACTGTGGCTCGTGCGCGACTGATGGATTGGGAAGCTGGTACACATGCCAGCACTTTTGGAGGTAATCCGTTAGCCTGTGCCGCAGCAATGACTGTTGTTGATGTGATTAAAGAGGAGAAGCTTCTTGAAAACGCCGAGAAACAGGGCGGTTATATAATGAAGTGGCTGCAGGACGTTAAAGAAGAACGGGAAATTGTGGGGGACGTTCGAGGCAAGGGGCTGATGATTGGTGTTGAGTTCGTGGAAGATAAGGAAACAAAAAAGGCTGGAGTTGATCAGGCTAGCGAAGTTATGGTTCGTTGTTGGAAACGTGGAGTAGCCATCGTAACTTGTGGTGTTTCTACTCTTCGGTTGGTTCCGCCATTAACTATAACACGGGAACTGGTGGACGACAGCCTAGAGATAATCGGAGACGTTATCAAAGAAGTTGACGAAGAGTCTTCTTCTGCGTGATGCCCCTACTTTTTTGGCTGCGTTAGAACCTCTAGTCTTGTTGAATAACGAGAAGAGAGTTCCATTCTATCTTCGTATCCCTTTTTTGCGTAAATGTTGTGCATCTTGATTTTCGTCCCCACCTTCAAGTCTTTTACGTCTTCTGCTAATTTTCTCCAAGCTGAAACCCTGAGTTTTCCTGTGGAGTCGCCTAACTGGAAGCAAGCAACCTCAACTTTTTCGTTTCTTGATGTGGTGACCTCCTTAACAACTGGGGCTGTTGCAACGGTTCCTTCAACTGTTATTGGTCCACCCATCTCTGTTATGTCAGCCAACTTTTTTGTTGCTTCGTCGACAATTTCGATGTTCCCTCTATCTCCTAGATGCAGTTCTGGTTTTCCATCCAGCCCTTCGCGTACATATCCATGTGAAATCCTGAGGGTCTGTTTCTGCTGAATCTTTCCTGTCTCAACAAAGTCTACCTTTTGATCCCACAGAACCACTCTCAATGTTCCGCTTTTATCTGAAACGATGATGCTGGCAAGCCTTCCTTCTGTCCAGTCTTTGCGTTTGAATGTTTTAGGTGGATAAACAGATACAACCTGCCCCGTCAATGATACATCATTTAATCCAGAAACAAGGTCTTTGATTTGGATTTTTAGGTGAAATGGCTTCTTGACGATTTTTACGCCAAGCTCTGAAGCGGCGATTCGCGCCGCGGTTTCGTTGGTTAGAAAATCTCCTGCCCCTTTCTTTTTGTTTTCGATCATTTGTAGAATTTCTTCGCGTTTAATGTCAGAACGGGAAGATATGATTTGGTTAATGATTTCATCTAAATCCATTGTGCTTCACTGAATCGTCTTTAGGTTATTGTTTTGGATGGTGAGCAGTTTTTGTTTATCGCTTAGTGGTATGCTTCTTTTGTTTTTTTGGATTGTCTATGTTCTTTGCTGGTTTAACTGTTATTGGTTTATTTTTTTTGTTTATTGTGCCCAAAAAAAGGCACAGTAAAAAAGAAGCTACTCTTCTTCGTCGATTTCTTCTTTGCCATAAACCATGTACAGGAAGCCTAGAACCAAAGCTATGAAAATCAAAACTGATAAAGCGACAAGTATCCACGCGAAGTATGCGTCTACAGTCATCTAAATCTCTCCTTCGTCTAATATTTGAATGAGCAATATTTAAGCTGTCACCTTTTTCCACTCTTCCATGAGGCAGTCGTAGAGCCTATCTTCTTCTTCAATTTTGTCGTATAGTTCCAAAGCTTCTGCAATTTTCTGGGCAATAAGATGGTAACATGTGTTTGCTTCTCTATCCATTACACGGAAATAGAAATCGTCACACGAACAAAAACCCGCGGCTGGCATAATCTGGTATTCACGTTCTCTGCCCACAACAATCCACACAATCCTTCGGCTAGGGCTAAACACGTATTTTTTGACCCTCTCCTCTTTTATGGTGTCCCATGCTTTGGTGAAACGTGAACCAAGCGCTTCTGAAAGCTGAGCCATGTGGTCATCTGTTAACTTTCCCTCGATTTTTGCTTCTTCGCAGACTTTTTTTAGTACCTTGATTTCTTTGGGTGTTTTCATAGCTTTTTTATTCCATTGAACCTTCTGTGGACTTTTCTACATCTGGCGGTATGCTTCAAACTGTAGCCTTCAGTGATGTTGCCCTATTCGATTTTTATTGTTTCTCCGCTAGGCTTCTTTTTTTCTTCGATTTTGGGTAAAGTAACCTCTAGTACTCCGTTTTTGTATGATGATTTAGCTTTCTTGGGGTTAATTTTCGTTGGAATTTCAATTTCTTTGAAATATTTGCGCTCAGCAGTGTCAACAGAAATCGTTAACACATCTTCTGTTCCAGAAAGTTTAATGTCTTCTTTTTCAACCCCAGGCAACTCTACTATGACTTTTATTTCAGAATCTATGTCAACAATATCCACAAGCGGTTCCCGCTCTTGCTTTACATCAAGGCATGGTTGGTTTACTCCGCAGGCTTCGGGTTCGTTTGAAGGCTTTACATTGCCAAATTCTCTTATTTTCGGTTTTCCGTCTGGTCCAACGGTCATGCTGTAGCCATACACGAATGGTCCCCACTCTGGCACAGTTGAGCCGTCAGGAAGCTTGCGTTCACGTTTCATCTCTTCTGGTATGCTGGTTCTAAACTGCTCAAAGTTTTGTTCCATCATCTCTTCCATTTCTCTCATCATGTCTTCGATGTCCCCGAAGAACCAGTTTCCAAAAAATGGGTTACGTTTCTTTCTTTTTTTA
Organism: Candidatus Bathyarchaeum sp.; assembly: GCA_003096235.1. Next base: position 18,690 of record PIXT01000165.1, read on the forward strand.
AACCATTCTGGCAAATCGTCCCCTGACATTCGCTTTCACCTTCACAAGTACGTACGTATTGGAATTCCTTAAAGCTTTTCTAAGCCACGTTTTGGGCTGTAACTGTGTTAGCTTAGCGTTTTTAGCTGGTTAACTGTTCCCAGAAATGTTCCGTCCAATAGGTAAATCTCTGCCTCGTTTATGTTTACGCACCCTGAACGTAATATTGGACCAATATACAAGTCAGTCTTCTTTTTTCCTCTTTTTTGTTCATTGATTGGTCGTCCTCCAAGAAACTGGTTAAAGGAGGGCACAATGAAAAGCTGCGAAACCTTCAGTCCTACTTTATACTGTGTGTTAAGAGCTCCAGAACAGTTTGTGTCAGTTTTGGTTCCCAAATATTTGAGTAGGGCTTTAGTTAGCTGTTCTCCGTCGCATGGTGCCTTGACAAAAACCTGTTTTGTCATCCGTAATCCCATTGGGTCACGGATAGCTACTGTGGGGTGAACATGACCTGTGACTAGGCTTTTGCATTCTAGTAGTTCTGGTGCTGGCCATGCATGTCCATGGAACAGTCCGACGTCTCCAAAGCTGGTGCCTGTTGCGGGGACGATTTTTACGGTTTCGGGAAGAAGCGGCTCAAGGTTTCCGTCGTGGTTTCCTATGATTACCTGTATGTTTGAAACTTTTTCTTGCATCTCCTCGAAGAATTCTGGGATGTCTTTCCACTCTTCCATGGATACTTTGGTTATGGCGTCTTTTACGTCTCCCAACACTATTAGGTGCGTGGGTTTGGATTGTTTGATTATTTTAAGTAGCATGTTCTTGATTTTTGGGGTTTGGGATGGAACGTGTACTCCTCTTTGGCTTAGCAGTCTTTCCCATCCTATGTGAAGGTCAGAAATAACTAGTGCTCGCTCACTGTTTTTTTGCAGTAGCAGGGCTGGGTGTGGCTGAACAGGCTGTATACTCGTCAAGCTATCACAGTATAATCTGTGGTTTTGTCTGTTAAAAACTGGACTATTACCCATTATTTAGGGCATCTTTGATTGCTTCATAGAGCTTCTTGTTTGAAGCTGCGATAAATGATAGCCGTTGGGTGGCTGATAACGCAACATTAAGCTCTTCCCCCTCTGGAGTAACAATGATTCCGCCCGCCTCGCGGAGAATAAGATATGATGCAACCATATCTGTTACCCGCAGTTTTCCTCTAACGTCGATGAAAGCGTCTGTAGAGCCGTCTGCAACGTAGCAGATTTCTTGGGCGTTGGCTCCAAAGTGTCGGAAATGCTTCCCGACCTTGAACAGGTTCCCTAGTTTGCTTACGATCTCTTCTAGTTTGATGGTGTTCAAGTCAAGGCCGATCACAGCGTCTTCCAGATTAACTGTTTTTGATGGTGTGATTTTTTTGTCGTTCTTGAATGCGCCTTTGTTCTTTTGTGCGGTGTATGTTATGTTGTGGACGATGTCGGATACAATTGCTGTTTCCACGTCTTTGAGCCAAGGGCTCCTCGATA
>PIXT01000166.1 GCA_003096235.1 Candidatus Bathyarchaeum sp.
GCTTTCCAGTGTCGGAAGGTGTGAAATGATATTTTGAGTATTCGAGGGTTTTGGAGTGTGTTTTAACTCCAAAATGGTTGTCGGAGTTTTCATCAAGCTATGAAGAAAAGACCAGAGAATCCATAAACAAATAGAAAAAACGAAAAGATTATTGTTCACAAAAACGATTTTTTGGTTTTTTCTTCGATGAAATAGTATGCGGTTTTTATTTGTTTCTCGTTTAGTTCAATAAATCTGGCTTGTTGTTGATGGTTTGTTAATTTTTGAATCTCTATGAGCCATGGATTAATATGAATACTACTTATCTGTGCTCAATAGAAACTGTATTATGAGCCAATGCTAATTGGTAAAATCATACCTTGATTCTTATTTTCACTTCTCAAAGGATATAAACTATTCACGCCTATACTGGAACTTGGTTAACAGACTATGAGACGCTCAAAATTGGAAATCCACATCGCTATTCTTCGGGCTCTGGCTTATCATGGAAAACTAAAGCCGACCCATATTACGTATAAAGCTAACGTAAACTGTAGTGCCCTAAAAGAGTGCCTAGATTTTCTAATGGACCGCAATCTAATCAAAGAACAATCAATTAACAAAAAAAGGCAAACCCGAAAAGTCTACGCCATCACAGACTTGGGCTTAACTGCACTGCGAAACGTCAAAGAAATAAACAATGCACTTCACGTATTCGACGAACTAGAAGTATCAAGACCTGAATTGCAATTTGAAAACCCGCGCATTCCATTCTAATTACGCATCAGATTTACAGTTTAAATCCGATGTACATCTAGCTTTGCTGCCCCTGTTTTTGTCGGGGCTAAACTTTTCCCTAAAACCTAGAAACCGCTTTTTCTGCCAATCATTATTGGATGTAATATTTGCGGTCGTCTGTCTTCTTTATTCTGCCAAGAAATGATCCCGCAAAATAGTCTAACCACATTTGCTCTTGATAATCTAAATCTGCTTCTACAATTGTCACAGCCTTGTCCCTTGAAACAGCCCCGGCTTTCCGGAATTTGCTTAGAATTTTGTAATGCATTTTGAATTGAAATCCAGAGAGGGACAATTCATGACCTTCTTGTTTTGTTCATTTTTTAGTAGAATAAAAAGAGAATACGCAAACCACTGTGTATGCCTTTTAACAGTTCTCTTTGTTGAACTTCCACTAGTATAAAGTATACGTCTTGCTGCTATTTATACTAGGCTATAATTTGTTCCTGTTGTCAGAAAGTTTTACAACAGGTTTATTTCATGAACAATATTTATAGACTATATGGTGCCCAAAAAGATAGAATTAATTCATTCTTGTTGATTGACCTGTATCTGTTCACTCGATTTCTTCGTTCCACTTCTCTACCGTGAGTTTGTTTTCTCCTATCGAGAAGCTGATTTTCACTGGAACTGCAGAACTCGTTTGGAATGGGAACATGCTGTCTTCAGCCAAGTCTACAGGTACATAAATTAAATATTTGTCATCTTTTCTTTTGAAGAGCCGACCCTTTGCTTTGTTAACCGTGGTTGCCACCAGCCAAGAAGAATTGTGAAAGCACATACATCTATTTAAATTTTGTTCCAAATTGTAACATAATTAAGATATGGCGTCAAGTTTTTAACGTTAATGCAGATTAAACTGCCACATCGCAAAAATATAACCATATTTTTCGGCTCAGTTTTTCACTAATCTACAGAATGCAACGCTATGTATAACAAAAAAAGTATGTTATCCCAAGTCTCCAAGTTTAATCAGCATCTTTTGCTTTCATACGCCTCTCAAAAAGTTTCTCCCAATCAATCTTAATCATCGCAACAATAATAACAACCAGCAGAATCGATGTGATAGCTGCTCCCAGCAACCCTGACCCTCCAAATAGGTTCAAAATTAATTCAATTGACTGCTGACCGCTGTACGCTAAAACAAAAGTCATCAACATTTTACCGAAAAGTGCTGGTATGAAAGCTTTCCAAAACGGGTAACGCATTACGCCCAATGGAATGAACAGCAGGTCATCTGGTAGGGGCGTTAATGCAAAGAGAAAGATTGCAGCAGGTCCGTACCTGTCAAAAACTTTCACCATGTAATCCATCTTTTTGCGTCTTTCCTCGCTTACTACTGCTCTTCCGTAATATCCCAGCGCGTATCCAGAGAATTCGCCGAAGGCAGCGCCTAGTCCGCCACTGACTGCAACAAAAAGGGGATCTAAAGTACTTCCTAGAAAAAAGATCACAATTGTGTATGGTATTGGAAATATGACCGACACAGAGCCGATGAAGCTTATAATGAAGACTCCAAGATAACCAAACTGATTCACAAATTGCTCTGCGAGATTCATAATCCATTCTTCAAGCAAACAGCCACTCTCTCCAACATGGTTATCTGGCATTCATGTTATCAAATGATGTTTTAACTTTTTTCGGAAAACACGCCGAAAAATAAAGACCTTATGCTGAAAACAAGTTCTGCGAAATTAGCGAATCAGCTTTCGCCCTTTTTGTTCTTATATTATGGTGTAAGATGTTTGGAAAACGAATGCTACAAATGCTGTAGCTAACATCATGACGCCCCATGCTCTGTTGACGTTGTGACCTAACTTGTTCATTGCAAACAGCATGAATGTTGCGATAACCATGAATGGTGCAGTATACAAAATTTCAGATAATGAGACCGTGAATGATGATGTCAGTGCAACAGTTCCAAAAACAAGCGTAAGCGTTAACATGTTATCACCTATCACGTTGCCAATCGTTATGTCTTGTTCGCCCGCAAGAGTTGCAGCCACAGAAACTGCTACTTCTGGAACAACACATCCAAGGGCTACTATTGTGAGTCCTACATAGAACTGGTCTAATCCAAAAATTGTGGATATGTTAAGGGCGCTGTATACTAACAGAAATGTGCTAACAACTAGAGCGCCGCCGCCCAATAGTATGTCCTTTGCTATCATTTTTCCGCTGGGTTTAGGTCCTGTGCATTCCTCGGGGGCGCTGCATGTTCCATGGCGTATAGAATAATAGATGAAAAGGGGGTAGAACGAAACAAAAATTGCGCCCATCCACCAAGTTACTGTGTGAGTTATTGCTAGTGTTGCAATCAGCAAGATGCTTAAACCCATCATGAAAATGCATTCTTTGCTAATGGAAGAGTTCTTTATCTTAAGTCCCCCGCCTACTATGCCGCAGATTCCTATGATGAGTGGAATATTGTATATGTTAGAGCCGATGATGTTTCCCAACGCTAAGTGCGATGACCCTAAACCGACCGCAAACAGGGAACTCAACAGTTCGGGTAAAGCTGTCACAAAAGCAACAAACACTGTTCCCACAACTACTCTGCTTATGTTCAAGCAAGAAGATAGCCCAGAAGCACCTCTAACAACTCTCTTGGAGCCCCAGTAGAGTATCAATAGGCTCACCGCCAATGCGACGATGCTTAAGACTAAAGTTTCCACGAATATTCCACCGTAGTTCTCATAGCAACTTCAAGGCGCCGATATAAACATATCTAAAAGATGACAACTGAAGATACAACCACAAACACCGATTTTTTGCCAAAATGTAAGAATTTAATAGGCTTGCCGAGAAAACCAAATACAGATGCACAATGGAACACACTTTTACAGGCAAAATCTTACGCGTGAACCTAACCAAAGAAAAAACATCTATTGAGCCCCTAAAAGAAACCTTTTACCGCCGCCATTTTGGGGGCAGAGGACTAATCTCATATATTTTGCTCAACGAACTAAAACCAAAAACAGACCCTCTTGGCTCCGAAAACAAGCTAATTTTCGCCTGTGGACCTGTAACTGGTGCACCCTTTAGTGGAAGTGGACGCAACAGTGTAGGCGCCAAATCTCCCCTCACACAAGCATACGGAGAAGCCGAAGCAGGAGGATACTGGGGAGCAGAACTAAAACAGGCAGGATTCGACGCCATCATTGTTGAAGGCAAAGCTTCCAGTCCCGTATATTTGTGGATTAATGACCAGAAAATAGAGCTTAGAGACGCTTCCAGCATTTGGGGACTTGAAATCAAAAAATCTCAAGAAACAATTCGAAACGAATTAGACAACAAAACAGTGAAAGTAGCTCAGATTGGTCCAGGCGGAGAAAAACAGGTACGATACGCATGTATTATCAACGACATGAAACACGCGGCTGGTCGAGGCGGAATGGGCGCCGTTATGGGCTCAAAAAACCTCAAAGCAATTGCAGTTAAAGGAACCACAAAGGTTCTGGTCAGTAAACCAAAACGGCTAGCAAAACTTGCCCAGTGGATGGCCCAGAATGTGGGCAGTGTTGCTCGTGTTTTGCACACTTATGGGACAGGTGTCGAAATGGATGTTGGTGAAGAGGTTGGTAACCTTCCAATTCGCAACTTCAGGGACGGCGATTTCCCAGAAGTGGACTCTATTTCGGCTGAGGCAGTGAAAAAGTCTGTTGGTGTTGGTATGGGAAGCTGTTTTGCTTGTGCTGTTGCATGCAAAAAAGAGGTCAAAGTAACTAAACCTTGGAATGTGGACCCCGAGTATGGCGGACCTGAATATGAAACTTTAGCCTCTTTTGGTTCCAACTGCGGAGTATCTGACCTCAAGGCAATCTGCAAAGCAAACGAATTGTGCCAAAGATACTCTATAGACACGATAAGCACAGGAACTACAATCAGTTTTGCCATGGAATGCTTCGAGCATGGCTTACTAACAAAAGAGGAAACAGGCGGCATGGACCTGAGTTTCGGAAACGCTGAATCTATGCTTAAACTGGTTGAATTGATTGGCGAAAAACAGGGCTTAGGCGCATTGTTGGCTGAGGGCACAAAGCGTGCTGCACAAAAAATAGGAAAAGGCGCTGAAGAGTTTGCGGTTCACGTTAAAGGACAGGAAGTTCCGATGCATGACCCCCGCCTAAAGAGGGGTGAAGCTCTAGGATATGCGGTGTCTCCGACAGGTGCAGATCATGTTCACAACATCCATGACACTTTCCTTTATCCTCAGCTGCCAAAAAGCTACAATAGTCTAGGCATCCTAGAAGCGGTGCCTGTTGAAGATTTTGGACCCAAAAAAGTGCGGCTATACAAGTATGTTGGACAATGGCGTACACTTAACAACTTTCTTGTAACTTGCCTGTTTACGCCGTGGAGTGTTGTGCAAAAGGTTGAGATTGTGCGTTCGGTTACTGGATGGAACACCACAGCCTTTGAGTTGATGAAAGTTGTGGAACGGGGAAACACACTTGCAAGAATTTTCAACCTCAGGGAAGGCTTCACAGAAAAGGACGATTGGCTTCCTCCCAGATTCTTCAAACCTAGAACGACTGGTGCACTAAGTGATACAGCAGTTAACCCCGAAGAATTGCAGAACGCAAAGCTTCTTTACTATGACATGATGGGCTGGACTGAACATGGGGTTCCTAAACAGAGTGCATTAGACGAATTAGACGTCAGTTGGGCTGCAAACAAAATCCCTGTACAATAGCCTAATATCCTACAGTTTTTAATTAGAATGTCAACCATATACAGCAACACGTTTGAAGGTGCAATGTTTGCCTGTGAAAAGACAAAAATGGAGCGCAGATTTTGGTGAGTGGTTCCGCGATGTGCTGATAAACGCGGGAATAATGGATTACCGATATCCAATCAAGGGCTCCGGAGTTTGGATGCCCTACGGCTTTAAGATACGAAGAAATGTCCTCCAAATCATACGCAATTTACTGGATAATACTGGACATGATGAGACCCTGTTCCCTCTATTGATTCCAGAAACTTCACTAGCCCAAGAGGCTGCCCACGTGAAGAGCTTTGAAGGTGAATGCTTCTGGGTAACACACGGCGGATACGACAAACTAAAAGTCAGGTATGCACTGCGTCCAACAAGCGAGACTGTTATAGCTCCGATGCTCAAGCTTTGGATTCGTTCTCACGCAGATTTGCCCCTGAAATTGTATCAGGTTGTAAACGTTTTCCGTCACGAAACAAAGGCAACCCGTCCCATCATAAGAATGCGCGAGGTAGCCACATTCAAGGAAGCCCACACCTGCCACTCAACAGGTGAAGAAGCAGAACAGCAGGTACAGCAGGCGGTTGGGCTCTACAAGCAGTTCTTTGATTCTCTTGGAGTTCCCTACGTTGTTTCTCGTAGACCAGAATGGGACAAGTTCGCCGGAGCCTTGTATACTATAGCTTTTGATTTGTTATGTCCCGACGGCAGGGTTCTTCAGATTGGAACCGTGCATAATCTGGGGCAGAACTTTGCTAAAGCCTTCGGCATAACCTACGAGACTAAAGACGGAGCTCAGGAGCATATTTGGACGACCAGTTACGGGATTTCTGGAAGAGGAATCGCAGCTGTTCTAATCTCCCACGGAGACGACAATGGCATTGTTTTACCTCCAGAAATTGCACCTACACAGGTGTCTGTTGTTCCTGTTCCATACAAAGGAAAAGAACAAGAAGTAAACCAAGCCTGCTCTGATGCTGCCGCCAAGTTGAAAGAGGCGGGTTATCGTGTTGAGCTAGATTTACGTGCCGATTTAACGCCTGGAAACAAGTTCTATTACTGGGAGCTTCGTGGAGTTCCCGTTCGTGTTGAGATTGGTCCAAGAGACTTAGCCAACGGGGTTGTGACCCTTGCTAGGCGGGATACTTTGAAGAAGCAAACATGGAAGATGGATGATGTTGTTTCGGGCGTGCAAAAGCTAGCAGAACAGATATCATGTGACCTGAAGGCTAACGCTGAGGCATGGATGAAAAAACGAATCTACAGAGTCACCCGCTTAGGTGAAGCGAAAAGTTTGCTGAAACACAAAGCAGGTATTGTTGAGGTTCCATGGTGCGGTAAGGACGAGTGCGGTCACAGCTTGGAAGAGCAGGTTGAGGCTCGGTTGCTGGGATTTCCTGAAGACACCAAAGACAAAGTAGACGGAGCTTGTGTTGTTTGCGGAGAGCAGGCAGTAAATGTTGTAAGAGTTGCTTTGGCTTACTAGCTTAACAAAAGCTGTTAAACCACAATTGCTAAGAAAACAAGAGCCGTTAATGTTATTCCAGTATATTAAGATGGGAGAACAAGTCGTGGAAGAATAAACATGCTAACAAAACTTAAGCAACAGGTCCAAACGTGGCTAACATCTACAGCCAAGATGTTTCATAACTTGGGTTTAACTCCAAATCATGTAAGCATCATGGGAATAATCTTTTCTATACTAGCCGCCATCACTTATTCACAATGGAAATTTAATCCAATTCTTTTGATACTGGCACCTGTTTTGATGCTTATCTCCGGCTTATTTGACGCCTTAGATGGAGTTATAGCTAGAATTTACGGAAAAGCAACAACCTTTGGAGGCTTCTTCGATTCTATGCTTGACCGATATGCTGACGCTCTTGTTCTCTGCGGAATCATAATCGGCGGACTAACAGAACTTCACTGGGGGCTTGCAGCGCTTATGGGTTCCATGCTCGTCAGTTATGCTCGGGCAAGAGCAGAAGCAGCAGGAGTAAAAATGGAATCCGTAGGCTTAGCTGAACGCGCAGAACGAATAGTAATCTTGGCAGCAGCAAGTTTCATCAGTTATGTCTGGATTGATGCTTTAAACTGGAGCATCCTAGTTCTTGCTGTTCTCACGAACTTGACGGTGGTTCAGCGTGCAATCTATTTTCGCAAAGCCGCACAATAAGATAAAAAGTAAAGATTGTTTTGTTTAGCGTCTTCCTCTTCTTGGAGGTGGACCTGATCTTCGCTCGCTTTTAGAGCGTACCTTTACTACGCCACGATGCACTGCACATGAAACACAGTAGTATCTTGTTTCGGTGCTGCTGGCGATGTATGTGCCTTTTTGGCGCAGTTCCTTGTAGAGGAGTGAGTCGACTAGTGAAATTCTTTTTGATACTCGTTTGGCTTTGTCGCGGGGTACTTGCTGACCACAACCTTGACATTGAACTAGGGATCCTTTTCCTTTGCTTCCTTTTGCTCTGCCTCTGGATTTTCTTTTGACTGGCATGTTTTTTCCTCATTATTGTAGATTAAACGGGGGTTATTAAGTATCACCAGAACGGTTCATATACCTTACGTTTTTTGCACACAAAAACACATACACCTGCAGAGGGAAACAGGATAAACTCCTCTAAAGAATAACGTCAAACTGGACTGTGAGCTTCGTTTTAACTAGATGTTTAACCAGACCATGTTACTGTACATGGATTATTTCTCGGTCTATTTCTATTGCTTTTGTCCATACAGTTTCAAAGTAATCTTGAATTAGCGCCACAAGAGGGGGATTTGTAATCCATAGGTCTGGTGTTTCCATGGGGGTCAATATTGTGCTGCTTATGGCTACTGCTTTTCTATCATACACCGAAACTACCACTAAACTAGGAGCCATGCTGTATCGCATTTCAAAGCAAGGATATGCTCTAAATTTTTTCGTAATGTTTTGGAACAGATTTTTTTCTGGCGGTGTGTCTATGATGTATCGAATCTTTACACCTTTATGTAAGCATTTCTTGAACAGAACAGACCAGTGGTAATATGTACTTTGACATATCTCCCACGGAGCAATAACATCTATTGTCTTGTGCGTGTTTTTTGTTGCTTCTTTTAACATAGATTTAACTGGTCTTTTTCCAGGAATCAAAACGAATTGTGGTTCCTCTTCCTGAAGCACAGTTTTCATGTCATATCTTTTGAGGTTCCTTAGTAATTCGGTTGTTTGGATTTGTAATTTGTTATGTTCTTTGTTTTTATAGTCCATTAAAATAGAGCCCGACTTGTATTGGGACAGCTTTGAACTTAGTTGGTGAAGTTAAGACTTTCTCCACCAAACCCAGTTCGTTAAGTGTAGATATCACTTTGTAAATGTGCTGTCGAGCTATGTTTGTACCCTTTGAAATTGTTTTTATCGTTGACGTTCCTGATCTAATTAGGCATAGGTAAACCATAGCCTGCCTACGTGTTAACCCCAACTTAATTAACGTTTTAACTTCATTATCTTCGTGAATCAAAGTCTTCCCCAGCTTTGGTTCTTAAAATTAAATTTATTGTGCAATTGACTTAAAATTCTTTAGGCATTTTCCGTCCTAATGGGACATTCAAAGCATTAAATCCTGATATTTACTTAAACTGCCTTTCATAGAGGAAGACAGAATGAGACATTTTTTCGATACTTATTCTACGCATCCTCAAAAAATAAAACCAAAAAAATAGGTGAAAAAAATGAACAAAATAAATAAATCAAAAATTTCAACCATCGCTTTGATTCTATTATTAACTATTTCTGCTACATTAATTGCTTTACCATCTGTTGCCGCACAATCATCAAAACCAACTTTCCCATTCATTGGAGCAACCCCTAATCCAACAGGTACTGGTCAAGCGGTTCTTCTTCACGTTGGAATTACAGACCCAACCCCAAGCGTAGATTATAGCTGGGAAGGTCTAACCGTAACAGTAACTGACCCCAGTGGACACGAAGAAACCATAGGTCCCCTCTCAACAGACTCGACAGGTGGAACCGGCGCTGTATACACTCCCTCAATGGTCGGCACATACTATTTAGTGACAAACTTCCCTGAACAAGTAATGCCCGAAGTTGGAACCCGATGGGTTACTGGAGGCACCATAATGGAAGCTAGTACTAGCGAAACACTGGAACTTGTTGTAAATGAGGATCCAATAGAATACTACCCCGCAGCTTCACTTCCAACAGAATACTGGAGTCGTCCAATAGATGCCCAACTTTGGGAATGGACATCCATCGCAGGAAACTGGCTTGCAATTCCGGCTAACCGATACGCTCCCTACAATGATGGTCCAGAAACCTCTCACATTCTATGGAGTACTCCATTAACGACAGGAGGTCTTGTCGGAGGAGAACTTGGTGACCATTCTTATGAATGTGGAGACGCATACGAAGGCGAATTTGGAGACTCTATTATCATAAATGGTGTTCTTTACTACCACCGGTATTCAACTGGATTCAGTGGCGGTCCTGCTCAGCAGGGAGTTATTGCAATAGACCTACACACTGGAGAGCAACTGTGGTTCAAAAACAACACAAGACTAGCCTTTGGTCAAAACTTCTATTGGGACTCATATAACTATCACGGAACCTTCGATTACCTTTGGGTAACCTCTGGAACTACTTGGTATGCATATGACGCTTTCACTGCAGAATTAGAATATACAATGACTGATGTGCCATCTGGTGAAAGAATATATGGTCCAAAAGGAGAAATCTACATCTACAGTCTTGACCTAGAAGCAGGTTGGATGAGTCTATGGAACTCTAGCAGGGTTGTTTCAGACCATGGAAGCTGGAGAACATATCTTGGTGGTGGCGTATTTGATGCACGTGATGGAATTGAATGGAACAAGACAATACCGACAGGATTAGCTGGATCAGTCCAAGTGGCTCTTGAAGACAGAATCCTTGGTTCAGACATTCCTTCATGGACAGGCTTAGCAGATAATCCAATTACTTTCTGGGCACTAAGCACGGAACCCGGAGAAGAAGGAACACTGTTGTGGACCGAAACTTGGCAACCACCTGAAGGCAGACTGACCATGCTATGGGGCACTGCAAGCGTAGACGATGGAATCTTCGTTATAACTGCCAAAGAACTCAGGCAACTTTGTGTCTTTGACATTGATAGCGGCGATTACCTGTGGACCACTGAACCGGCGCCATATTTGGACATCTACAGTCTCGGTGAAGAACGGGCTATATCTCGTGCAGTAGTTGTCGCTGACGGCAAACTCTTCACAGTAGGTATGGCTGGAGTTGTGTACTGTTATGATGTTGCAACAACCGATCTTCTATGGACCTACGACACGGATGATACGTACTCAGAAATCTTGTGGAGCAACAGCTGGCCTATGAACATTGCATTCATTACTGATGGCAAAATCTACATGGTTCACGATGAGCACTCTCCAATCGATCCTAAACCTCGTGGTTCACCCTTCCTTTGTCTTGACGTAGAGAATGGAGATGTGGTGTGGAGAATTGATGGTGCTTTCCGTGGAACCCAGTGGGGTGGAACTGCAGTTATCGGAGATAGCATAATAGCGTTGTACAATTCGTATGATCAACAAGTATATGCACTAGGCAAAGGAGCAAGCTCAACCACAGTTTCAGTCAAGAACGATGTCGTAAACTTGGGAAGCAGCGTAATGGTAACCGGCACCGTGATGGATGTTTCTCCAGGCACCGATGATGCCGCTTTGGCGATACGATTCCCGAATGGTGTTGCAGCAGTATCTGATGATAGCATGAACGATTGGATGAAGTACGTTTACATGCAGTTTGAGCGCCCAGCAAATGCGGTCGGTGTTACAGTGAAGCTTGAAGCAATTGACCCTAACGGCAACTACCAAAACCTTGGCACAACCACAAGTGACTCGTATGGCAACTACGGTTTCGCGTTTAAGCCTGAACTTGAAGGCACATACATGGTAATTGCGACCTTCGAGGGCTCCAAAGCATACTATGGTTCCACAGAAACAACATATGTGCAAGTGGATGCAGCTTCGGCGTCAACTCCAATAGAGCCTGACACTGAAACTCCAGACACAGAGACCCCCGACACTGAGACACCTGATACAGAAACACCTGACACTGAAACTCCAGACACTGAAACCCCAACAGCAGAAGCACCTTTGATTTCTACAGAAGTAGCAATAATTGCCGTAGTCGCAGTAGCCTGCGTTATCGGCGTCGCAGCTTTTTGGGCACTACGAAAACGGAAATAAACAAACATTTTCCCTCCCTTTTTTTTGTGGGAGTAAAAGCATTGGAAGAACAGGGGCTGAAAAGGCTCGCACGGAAAATTAAAATGATCAAAGCTATAGCAGAGTTTTGTTCATTTCTTCTTCCTCTATTACCCGTGCAAGAGCTTCAGCAAACCCTGTTACTTTTTCCATCATTTTGTGTTTATGCTAAAAAGAATTAAATGAGTGCTGGTCTAATATGCAATGAAATCAACTGTTAACATGAAGGATTGGTGATTTGCTTTGGGTCGGGTAGCTAAGGGCGTAAAATGTAGCGTAGTAGGTTGTGATAAAGATGCGGCTCGTTCTCTTCCGCGAGATAAGGTGAGCGGAGCTGGCTTGAAGGTCGATGGAACTAGGCGCTCCTACCTATGTAGAGACCACTACAAGGAATATAAGAAAGGCAGCAAAAAGGATAAGCTTCTTGAGAAATGGAGGCACAAAGGCTGATGCCCAAACTTAGTTTACGTTTTTGTTCACTGTTTTCTTCAACAATTAACTGTAAAGCTGGCTGGGCATATTGAGAATTCTCCAGTTACATTCAAACTTCATAGAATACGAGGCTGTAGAAAAAGAGATAGACTTAGCCGAGGAGCCAGAAAAAAAGCATGACCGCCTCGAAGAACTTGCGGTATTATTTGTTGCAGTCGAAGAGGGCGACGACGCAAACGTTGCAAGAAAGGCAATGGAAAACACCAAAGCCTCATTATGCAAACTTAAAGTAAACAAGATTCTGATTTATCCATACGCTCATCTAAGCAACACTTTGGCTAAACCTGCTGGTGCCCTCAAAGTTCTAAACGAAATGAAAAACATCTCCAAAGAGCTGGGGCTAGAAACATACTCCACACCTTTTGGGTGGTGCAAAAAGTTTTCTATTTCAATTAAGGGACATCCTCTAGCGGAGCACCTTAGAATCGTTACCCCTGACTCCGTTGAGGAAGAAGTTGTCTGTGAAGCTCTAAAAGCAGAGGAGAAACTCAAATCCTTTTGGTACATCCTAAATCCAGATGGAGAATTGATTCCAGTAGAAGATTATCGGTTTAAAGGACGCAAAAACCTAGAGAAGTTATGTAAGTATGAAATCAAGAAGGTTAGGGCTGTTCAGCAGGTTCCGCCTCACGTTTCACTGATGAAACGGCTGGAAATCGCTGATTATGAGCCTGGAAGTGACCCTGGAAATCTTCGTTGGTATCCTAAGGGGCGTTTGATTAAATCGCTTTTTGAGCAGTATGTAACCGAAAAGGTGATTGATTATGGTGGTATGGAGGTTGAAACTCCAGTCATGTATGATATTGAGCATCCCGCAATTGCTCATTATCTTCAACGGTTTCCTGCTCGCCAGTATCTGTTGTGTTCAGATAAACGGGACTTCTTTTTGAGGTTCAGCGCCTGTTTTGGTCAGTTTCTTATGGTTCATGATGCCCAGTTTAGTTATCGGCAGCTTCCGTTGCGTATCTACGAGTTAACTCGATATGCCTTTAGAAGGGAGAAAAGCGGCGAATTAACTGGATTGCGAAGGCTCAGGTGCTTCACTATGCCTGACTGCCACGCATTGGTTGCTGATTTGGATCAAGCAAAAGAGGAGTTTTTGGTTAGATTCAAGCTTTCTATGGGAATTCTGGAAAATGGGTTAGAGTTAAGCAAGGAATCTGATTATGAGTTGGCTATTAGGGTAACAAAGGACTTCTATGCAGAAAACAAGGATTTCGTTCTTTCCATGGTTAAGTTGATTGGCAAACCTGTGTTGCTGGAGATGTGGGAAGAGCGGTTCTTCTATTTTGTTTTGAAGTGGGAATTCAATTTCATTGATAACCTAAACAAGGCTTCTGCTCTTTCAACTGACCAAATTGACATAGAGAACGCCAAACACTATGACATGACCTATGTTGACGAAGACGGCGAGAAGCAGTATCCTCTGGTTCTTCATTGTAGTCCAAGCGGTGGTATCGAACGTGGAGTGTATGCTCTGCTGGAGAAGGCTCACAGGGACTCGCTTAAGGGCAAGTCTCCGATACTTCCCTTGTGGTTGGCTCCTACTCAGGTGAGAATCGTTCCTGTGTCTGAGAAGTTCTTGGGTGCCGCTGAAAAGCTGATGAAACAGATCGAAAGCAGTAACATACGAGTTGACGTAGACGACCGGTCTTTGAGTTTAGGAAAGAAAGTTAGAGCAGCCGAGAAAGAGTGGATAAACTACGTTTTAGTGTTTGGCGAGAAAGAAGCTAACTCGGATGTTTTGCCTGTCAGGGACAGAACTGTTGGAAAACAGATTAGAACCATGAAACTTCAAGAATTAATAGTTGAAATAAACGAAAAAACTGCAGATAAGCCCTTTAAGCCTTTGACGTTGCCGAAGATGCTGTCAAAACGTCCCCAGTTTGCGTTCTAACGCGGTTTCGTAATTGTTGCTCTAACTGGTTAGTGGATTATTTCAGTTATCCCTTTCTTAGATGAGGGATGATTTGTAATACCGTGAATTGGGTACCGTAAAAGTCAAAATTTAAATACATAGTAAATAGTTTATGGATGAAGTTTTGCTTTCGGAGGATAGTTTGAATTGACAAAAGAGCTTCTAGTTTACATTGACGGCAAGTTTTATCCCAAGTCTGAGGCTAAAATCTCTGTGTACGATCATGGTCTCTTGTATGGAGACGGAGTGTTTGAGGGAATACGAGCATACAACGGCGTGGTCTTTAAACTAAAAGAGCACATAAACAGGCTCTACAAGTCTGCTCACCCAATCTTCCTGAATATCCCCCTAACTAAAGCTGAACTCACCCAAGCTGTGCTGGAGACCCTCAAAAAGAACAATCTAAAAGACGCTTACATCCGCCTAGTGGTCACAAGAGGCATTGGAGACTTGGGACTTGACCCCAGAAAATGCCCCAAAGCCACAATCATCATAATCACTGAGCCACTGCTTCAGTTACACTCGGCAGAGAAGGTAGAGAACGGAATAAACACGGTCATAACGTGGGTAAAACGTAACCCCGTGGATAGCGCCACTCACGAAATGAAGTCCCTAAACTACCTAAACAGCATATTAGGCAAAATTGAAGCAAACAACATCGGCGCGGACGAAGCCATCTGCCTCGACAAAACAGGCTACGTTTGTGAGGGCGTCGGCGAAAACATATTCATAGTGCGTGACGGCAAACTTTTGACTCCTCCGCTTTCTTCTGGTGCATTGGATGGAATAACCCGCGCATTGATTATCCGGTTGGCAAAGAAGCTGGGCATCGAAGTTATAGAACGCAACATTACCCCCAACGAATTGTTTACTGCTGATGAGGTGTTTTTCACTGGAACCGCTGCGGAGGTTGCGCCGATACGAGAGGTAAACAAGCGTGTGATTGGAACTGGCAAGCCGGGTCCAGTTACAAAGAGGATACTTGTGGAGTTTGAGAAAGCTGCGAAAGACCCTAACGAGGGGACTAGTATCTAGTATAACCTAGAACTTTTTTTGCAGTTATCTCAACTTTGTTTTTCATCAAAGTGCACATTTTCTAAAATCAAAAACTGCTCGCTTGAGTCATCTGGGTTGTGGTGGAGTTTTGAACCTAGGTGTGTGTTGTTATTGTTGTAGCTGCTGCTATTGCCGTCAGCAGTAGTGTTGCTAAAATTGGGGAATCGCTTTCTTGTCGTGTAGGTGTTTCCGCAAAGTTTTGGTAGGCTTTTTTGTTGGCTTTGGTCATTGGTGGAGAGCCTTGTTGTGCATTCAGATTCACCCTACAAGTTTGGGTTTTTAGTCTTTTTTGATAATTTATATAACGGTTTGACGTGAACAAGTATCTGCAGAGAAATGCTGTGGAGAGGTCGTTTGTGCATCTGATTACTCTTAAGAACTGGTCTTCAAATGATGTTGAAGAATTAATTGATAATTCGCTGGAAATTAAAACTAATCCGCAGGATTACGAGTTCTGTTTGGAGGGCAAGTCTTTGGCTATGATCTTCCAGAAGACTTCTACGCGGACACGGCTTTCTTTTGAGGTGGCTATGACCCAGCTTGGTGGACATTCTGCCTATATGGATTGGAGGAGCACAAATCTAATTTTGGCTGACCTTGGAGATGAAACAAAGTCTATCTCTGGTTATGTTGACGCCATTATGGCTCGTGTGCTAAAAAACTCTGACCTTACTGCTATGGCTGACTCTTCTAGTGTTCCTGTGATTAATGGTTGTGACGAAAAATATCATCCCTGCCAGATTATCGCGGACTTGGTGACGGTTAAAGAGAATAAGGGAACTCTGAAGGGGCTTAAGCTTGCGTATATTGGGGTGCACAATAACATCTGTAACTCGCTTATTGAGGGTTGCACAAAAGCTGGTGTGAAGATAACGACGGTTACGCCTGTAGTGAATGAGGCTTCGGTTGATGTGGATTTGGTGGATGCTGCTAAAGGTACGGGTTTGTATCATAGTTCTTTGGATGTTAAGGCTGCTGTGGAAGACTGTGATGTGGTCTACACGGACACTTGGGTGGATATGGAGTTCTTTTTGGATTCCAAGTTCAAGAAGGAGAAAGAGAAGCGCATCAAGACTATGCTGCCGTATCAGGTTAACAAGAAGCTAATGAAGGGAAATGATGGTGCCTTGATAATGCATGACATGCCCATCCACAGAGGCTACGAAATATCCGCAGAAATCATAAACAGCCCTAATTCGGTAATCTACACACAAAGCGAAAACAGACTACACTCGGCAAAGGCGATACTTGCAAAACTGTTAGGGTAAACAGCTTTTTGGTGCCTGCTGTAGATTTTTTAGAAAAACCTGTTTTTCAACAATGTTCTGCTATTAGTCTGCTAATATGCTCAAATTTTTTGGCTTTTATTATGCTTGCTATCTTTTTGGTTAGACAAAAATAATTATCACGTTGTAGAGGATGTATCCAAAAACTGCTGATAGTGGAGCAGATAAAATCCAAGCCCAGATAATGTTTCGCATTGTTCCCCATTTGACTGCTCGTTTTCCTCGGGTCAATCCTGAACCTATTAAAGTTCCATTGTCAACATGGGTGGAGCTCATTGGAATTCCAAAGAAAGCTGCTACACCCAAGATTAGAGAACTGGATAAATCGCTTGCGAATCCTTGGTATGGGCGGATACGAGTTATTTTTGTTGCCATTGTTTTTACAACTCTCCAGCCTCCAAACACGACACCTGATGACAAAATTATGTATGAGAGGATGATGACCCAAAACGGCACTACAAACTCGGATATGTAACCGTAATAAAACAGAATCATTGTTATTACACCCATGACTTTTTGGGCGTCGTTTGTGGCGTCAGTAATAGCAAACAAGAACGTTGCAACTATTTGGAGACGTTTAAAGCGTCTATTCATTTTGCTTGCTGGGCGATTTTTGAATGCTCTGATGATTACGCCTGTAATAGAAAAGCCGATGATGATTGCGATAAATGGTGAAGTGATTAACGGAATAATTATTTTGTTTACAATTCCGCCTAGTTCTATGATTTCCCATCCGCCCGCTGCAACTCCAGCGCCTACTAGTCCACCGATTAGGACATGGGTTTCAGAAATAGGCAATGAGTAAACCCAAGAAAATATAACGTCGAAAATTAGAGCTCCAAGCAGGGTTGCGATAATTACTTCTCCTGAAGCAAACCCTTCTGTGATGATTCCAGTCCCAATTGTTTTAGCGACTGCTGACCCAAAAACTGTCATGCCTATTAAAGAGCCGACTGTGGAGATGAGGATGGCTTGGTTGGTTTTTACGGCTTTTGTTGCGACTATTCCTGCTGTTGAGTATGCTGCGTCAGTGAAGCCTGTCCAAAACCCAAAGATAATTGCTAGTAATAAGGCAAAGAGTACGATTAGGTCTATCATGGGATCAGGCATTCTTTAAAACTATGTCTTGGATAACTAGGCAGACGTCTTCACATTTGTCTGTGATTTGTTCAAGAAAATCGTAGATTTCTTTCATGATGATTATTTTGATTGGATCCTTTTCCTTGAAGAGGTTAACCATCGAGTCGTCATGAAGATCATCTGCTATGTTCTCTAAACTGTGAACTTTTTTGAAGCTTTTTTCGATTTCTTCTTGCTTTATTTTGCGTATCTGCTTTAGAGCTACGTTTACTTCCATGACCTGTTTTTCAATTATTTCGGCAAATCTGCTGATTACTTCGTCTTGTTTTTTTACTTCAAAAAGAAATATTCTGTTTGTAACCGAGTCAATGTAGTCTAGAACGTCATCGTACAAGGAGGTGAGTTTTGCGAGGTCTTCTTGATCTATTGGTGTGATGAATGATTTGTGGAGTTTGTGTACCATCTTGTGTACGATTTCGTCGCCTTCGTGTTCTATGAGTTTCATTTTTTTGATGTTCTCTGAAAAGTTTTCTGGGTCATTGAGCATTTCCTTAAACAATGTAGCTGCTTTTAGCACTAATTCTGACTGTTCTTCTAAAAAGTTAAAGAAAACCTTGTCCTGCGGTATGATCCACTCTTTAAAGCTCATAATTTACGTAAAATCGCCTAGTGTATATTTAATGCTTTGGACATAAACAACAACATTTTGCGAAACTCTTGGACGCACAAGCTAATCAGGGACTTACACTAAAAGTTACATGCGCGCGTGTGCTTTTGCTCAAGAAAACAGAAAAAACACTGTTTTCAACAATGAACCTCTATTAGTCTACTAATACGCTCAATGTTTAAGCAGGTAAAGGATTAACGATAAGGACAGGTTAGATTTTTTAGAGCTTAGATAGTTAATGCAGAGCTTCGGAAGATGCTTCTGGTTTTTATCCTTTGTATTTGTTGACCATGGGCATTTTCCAGCCTATGCCGAATGCTTTTGGGGTTATTTTGATGCATGGTGTTGCTTGTCGTCGTTTGTATTCTGAGTTTCTTACTCGTCTGTAGGTGTCTTCGACTGCCTCTTTGGGGTAGCCCATGTCTATGAGGTCTTGTTTGCTTCTACGGTTCTCTATAATCTCGTCAACCAATGGACTGACTACATCAAAGTCGAAGGGATCAAACTGGCACTCCTTAAGCTCAGGCGAGGGTCTTTTCTGCAGCACACTTTTGGGAATAACCTGCTTTGACGACTTCTTGTTAAAGTACTCTGCAAGCTTGTAAACCTCAAGTTTGCTTACGTCGCCGATTGCTCCGATTCCTCCAGCCATATCCCCATACAATGTGCAAAAGCCTAGGGCAATCTCGGTCTTGTTTCCTGTGTTCAGCACCAAAATTTTGAGGTCTTTGAGCCTGTTAGAAATATCCATCAACAGGTTTCCTCTGGCTCTGGGCTGAATGTTCTCGTCGGCAACAGCGTCGTCACCCGCTTTTGTTACACCAAAGCATCGACGTATGTGCTCAAGCGGCTCCTCCAAACTTTTATGGAATCTGTCAACAACCTCTTGGATTCCAACCTTGACAAAGCATATTCCAAGATTTTCAGCCAACTGCTCCGCATCGCTTTTGCTGTGGTCACTAGAGAACTTGGATGGCATGGAAACTCCGATAACATTCTTTTTTCCTAGGGCTTCAACGGCTATGCAGGCAGTTACTGAAGAGTCGATTCCGCCGCTCATCCCAACAACAGCTTTCTCAAAACCTGTCTTCTTGAAGTAGTCACGTATACCCAAAACCAGAGCCCCAAACATCTCCTTGGTCTTATCGTGCACGGGAGCTTGAACCCTCTTGGATTTGACCTCGTCTATGTCTGTTATTATCAGCTCTTCCTCAAACTGCCTACCAACAGCTATCAACTTACCCGTTTTGTCCACTGCCATGCTCTGACCATCAAAAACCAGCTCATCTTGTCCCCCAACAAGATTCACATAAAATATTGGTACACCATTCTTGGTTGACTTCTCTTTAAGCAACCTGTTTCGTTCAAGATGCTTCCCAACAAGAAACGGAGAAGCAGAAACATTAACAACCAAATCTGCCCCCCTTTCTGCTAGCAGGTCGGTCACCTTTACGTCATAGTTGGTGTCCCACAGGTCCTCACAAATCTCCACACCCAACTTGACCTGCCTTCCATTTATCGTAACAGCTACTGGAGAAATTGTATCCTCTCTTGCAGGCTTGAAGTACCTGTCCTCATCAAACACGTCATAGGTGGGCAACAGCGTCTTGTAAACTATGCCAACAACTCTGTTCTTTTGGAAGACTGCTGCGGCATTAAACAAATCCTTACCCTTATAGTCAACAAAGCCGACAACCCCAACAACATCCACAGTGTTACCCGCTATCAGCTCCTCAAGCGCCTTCTTGTTTTTTTCAACAAACCCGTTCTCAAGCAGCAAATCCTGAGGCGGATAACCCGTAACCGCCAACTCAGGAAACACAACCAAATCGGCACCCTTACTTTTTGCATCAACAAGAAACCGCCGAATCTTCGCTACGTTTCCTTCCAGATCGCCCACAGTAGAATTAACCTGAGCCATCGCAACCTTCAACACTGTTTCCTCCCGTCTCGAACACAAAAACGCAGAAACTACGTTACCTAACTTAAATGAATCGCCTATCAGCCTAAAAAAGTTGATTACTCTACAGCTTAAGTATCATCTTGGTGAACTTTTCAGGCTCAAAAGCCTCTAAGTGCTTGTACTCTTGTCCCACACCAATGAATATGATGGGCTTTCCTGTCACATGCGCCACACTAAGCGATGCTCCGCCTTTAACATCAGCATCAACCTTCGTCAATATGTTAGCATCAACACTCACGCTCTTATGAAACTCCTCAGCCTGCAGCACCGCATCATTACCAATCAAAGCATCAATAACCAGAACCGTCAAATCTGGCTCAACAACACGCTTAATCTTAGCCAACTCACTCATCAAGTTGCGGTCAGTCTGAATTCGACCAGCCGTGTCAATCAAAACCACATCAATTCCCCTGCTCTTGGCATGACTAATAGTATCATACGCCACAGCCGCAGGATCCGCACCATAATCATGCTTAATCATACGTACCCCAAGACGCTTAGAATGCTGCTCAAGCTGCTCAATAGACCCCGGACGATACGTATCACTGCCAGAAAGCACAACAGAGTAACCC
Organism: Candidatus Bathyarchaeum sp.; assembly: GCA_003096235.1. Next base: position 20,796 of record PIXT01000166.1, read on the forward strand.
TTCTTCATCAAAAAGTGGGTAACCTTAGCTATGCTCGTGGTTTTGCCTGTTCCATTAATTCCCACAAACAAAATCACATACGGCTCATTACTTTTCCGTTTCTGCTCAATACGCTCAACCAAGTCAATTGACTCTTTTGTCGTCAAAATCTCAATCAAAACCTCATGAAGAGTATCCTTCACAAGGTCCTTGCGGTCACCTATTCGTTTTACCTGAACACCATCAAGCCTTTTTTCCAGCTCATCAGTAATAAAATAGGCAACAGGCACCGCAACATCATTTTCGATAAGATTAAACCTAAACTCATCTAAAATAGGACGCAGCTTCTCCGCCTTAAGCTCAGTTACAACAATCTTGTTAACGGCGCTGCTAAGCCCCTTTCTTAGCCTGTCGAACACCAGTCTGCTCTCCTTCTCTTAGCTTCGCCGAAACCTCTTCCATCTTAGCCCTGTTTTCCTGAATCCTGCCAACAACCTGATTAAACTGCTGCCCCAAAGCCTCTCTAGTCTTATCCATCTCAGCGATACGCGTCTCAAGCTCCGCCTTTGCATCCTTCAAACTCTTCTCAACAGCAACATCCGCACCAATACCCACAACAACATTCTTTGTTGTCTCAAGCTTGGCTTTAACATACGAACCCCCACCAACAGGAACAAAAAGCTCAGCCCCCTTCTTCTCCTTCTCCAAACCCTCAAGGGTCAAGCTTGAAACCCGCATCTCTGCTAACGCAGAATTAATCATATTGATTCGGGACTGCAACTCGTTAACTGTTTCCTCTAAATAACGTGACTCCATAACTAACCTGCGGAAAACCTCTTCGTCACTGGACAGACTCTTCCGCTCCTAGAGTCAACTTCTTCACGATCAAATCCTCAATCTCCGATGGAGCTACCTCCTCCACCTTAGAGATTGTCATCTGGAAACGTTTGACTCGGTGCTTGCTTCCCAGTAGCATATACACTTTTTCTACTGCATCCTCCGGCTTCAAGGCGCGAACCTCTTTGCGGAATTCTGTTTGAAAATTGGGTTTACGAATTTTCCCAATCACTCGGAAAACTTTTACTTCACTCATTAGTCTTTCACCACATCAAGTGCTTGTCCAATTATGAACATTTCGGGTCCTGTAGTTAAGAACCCCGCCACAGCCCCATAACTGTTAGCTATAAGGCCAGTAGCAACATAGGGAACTCCACAGTTAACGGTTCCCACATCCACTGGAACCTTCAACACATCATTTAACACTTTTCTTTCTTCCTCTTTTAATAAAGGATGAGCCAACACACCTTTATTCGTGGCGGTGGCAAGAGACCCAACATACGTCAGCCCAGCCACATCACCTTGAACAACTTCAACATCCAATGTGTCCGCTATCTCATCCACAACTCCTCTCTCCAGCCTAGGATCAGCCACAGCGCCTTTATCGTTCGCCAAAACCATGTTTCCATACGCCGTCTTCTTGGTGTTCATGACTGTCACCTTAATGTCAACTGCAGATTTAATTGCTTTAACCTCATCCTCCTCGGCGAACGGAGGAAGAATAACTCCATTAGAGTTGGAGCAGGCTAGGGCACCATTGATCAATGTTTTGCCCACTGTAGTTGCAACGACTTTAACTTTCAACCATTCCTCAACCTTTTTTCGTTTGGTTTCTGGAACCTGTGGAGGAACAATTGCGATTCTATCGTTGACAAGTGAGTAAACTCCTATACTGGCATTACCAAAGACATCAAAATAGGAAAGAGTCAAGGTTAGTCTCCTTCTGCGAGGAGAACCGTGACTACCCCTTCTGTATCCTTAATTACGCGGACTCTGATCTTTCTTGGAGGCTTTTCAATTCCTCGGCTCCAGAGCTTTTCGTTAACTTCATTATCTATAACAAGCTTCTCTGGTTCCTCTTCTTCGTCAGCTTCCAAACGTATCTTCATGTGCTTTAGCACAAACTTTTTCACAATTCTTGCTGCCTTCGGAGCACGTTTCTTTCTCGGAGAAATCCAGGCGTTCCTTAGAGGAATCGTGTAGAACCTTTCCTCAACGATGTCCTCATCTTCTTCCTTTTCTTTTCGTATGCTCCGCTTTTTTGCTTCTACGAACTCTTCTTCCTCTTCAAGTTCATCTTCTAGTTCCTCATCCTCTTCCTCAGGAACTTCAGACTCTAACTCTTCTTTTTTCTCCTCAGTTTCCTCTAAATCTTCTACTTTTTCTTCAGGTACATCAACAGATTCTTCCATCAGGATTATCCCTCAAGCCCTTATCTTTCTCTGCCGCCAGCGTCTCCGCTTCGGATTCGATCTAACTTGTCCACCAGTTTTGGCTATGACCCATGTTGGAACAGGTTTCTTCTCTTTTCCAGCCTTGGCGAGCCTCAATTTTTTGGCGGTTGGTTTGTTTCTTGCCGTCTTTTATACTCTCCTAATTGTATAGTCTCGTTTGCCTGACTGGAGCTTCACAAGAAGCTCTTTCAGCTGTTCATCAGTTATGGGAATATTTATCCTTCCCTGCTGAGCCAACTGAATCAACTGCAGTTCAAGCTGCTGAGTAAATTCTTGTTTAACCATTTTCAGGTTTGTTAGGCGCCTCCTAGCTTCAGGAGTGAGTATTCTGCGAAGTAGAGCCTGTTTTTGTCCCTCAACTTGCTGCTGCGCTTGAGCTTGATTTTGCTCATCTACCATCCTCTGCTGCAGCTCAAGCATTCTTCTTTTTCTGAGGGCATCAAGTTCTTCTTCGCTCACACTTTACACCTAATATTTTGCGAGTTCGGGTAAACTTTTTTCTAATTCCCTTTTCAGTTCGGTTGCTATCCTATCGAGTAGCTGTCTTCCTTCGCTGGTTACTACTCTTCCTTCGTTTCTTTGAGGTCTAACAAGACCCGCTGCTTGAAGTTGTTTTAGCGCGTTTCTAACGATGGCGCCGCTTCCTTTGCTGGCGTGTTCTGGTTTTGCTCCTCTATCTATTCTGCCGCCGTATTCTTGGCGGAGTAATTCAATGCCTATTGGTCCTTTCACGTAGATTTTACGTAGAATAGAGGCGCATCGGACGAACCACCAGTCAGGGTTAGTTGGTGGTCTTTGAGTGTAAACGCCAGTTTTGGCGAATGAACTCCATGCGGGTGGCTTTATTTCATCCACTTCTTCTTTCAGATGATTAGCTAGCTTCTCGATGAGAACTGATGCAGGAATGTCATAAGGTGTCGGCAATGCTTCTTCTTCCTAATTTTCATTCAGTAAGGGAAAAGGCTTGTCTTATATTAGTTTCGTGGTTGCTAAAACAAACTTGATGTATATTTTACTGTTTTTTCTTGCTCTTGAAGAGAAGAAAAGTGTGTCCGCGCACATCAATTAGCTCTGCTTCTGTTTGCTCTGCAATTGTTGTTGCAATAGTTTTTGCTTCTGTTTCATGTAGTGCGGTTTTCAGTATTTTTGCTTTAATCATTTCTCTTGCTTCAAGTTGCTTGGCAACCTCGCCTATTATCTGGGCTGTCACTCCCTCTTTTCCAATATGCACTGTTGGGTTCTCAGTGCTGAGTGCAATCTTTATTCGACGCTTCATTTTGGGGGTTAACACTGTTTTTTCCTGCCTTTTAATGGAATACGGGAGTGTCCGCCACAATTTAAGCATGTTATTACCATGTGAGGCTCCCTTCTTTGTTGTATTCTGATACGACAATTTACTCCCGGCAAGATAAAGCTTTTACACTTTCTACAAATGAGGCTTCTATACTCTTTTGGGAGCCGCAGTCTGGTTCTCATGGCTATTTTGCGTGCAATCTTGATGTAGCGCTGTGCCTGTTCTGGGTCTTCATGGATTACTTGCTTGGCTAAGCCAAAAAGTGTGTGAACCCGTTGCAGGGCAATCTGTTTAGTGGAGTTCATCGCAGTTAACCCCTCTTGTGTTGTATGCATTAAGTTTTGTGAGCTTTTAAAACATGAAGTATGTTATGATCGCCGCAATCATGGAAACTGCTGTTGCAGGTATCAAATATTTAAGACCACTATTCATTGACGACTTGAAGTACTGGGCAGTGAACACAAGACACAGGTGTGTTGGGGCAATCATGTAGCCCAGATACGCTGAAATATAGAGCAGGCTCGCAGTTTTAGGAATAAACGTTATGGTTTGTGCAAGAATCGGGACACTGAGTGCAATTGCACCCGAGGTGGAGCCGATAAGAAACGCTAGAACTGCTGGGACAACTGATAGCAGTACTATTGCGGGCATGTTGGTGTTTGCTAGTGTGTTGCCGATGATGTCTGAGGCGCCAGACGCTACTGTAACGTTTTTGAGCAGTAACGCGCCAAAAGCGGCTAATGTTACTTCCCAGATTGGCTTGTTTTTCAGAGTTTTTTTGATTACTGATGCCTTTGTTTTTGTTATTACCAGAATTGTGGCTGCTCCTGCCATTGTTGCGATTGCTATGTTCACGTTTAATGCCGCAGTCAAAACAACCGTGATGATTATGGGCAAAAAAGAAATCAGCAACAATTTGAAGTTTGCTTTAGGGTTTGTTTGTGTTTTTTCGTCATCTATTTTTGGGTTATGAGTGTTTCTTAATCCTATGACATATCCAACTGCAATCATAACCATTACAACAAAGATTTGTCGGACAATAAGCGCGTCTATGCTTGTTTGGGTTAATGCAGCTGTTAAGATGATGAACTGGGTTACAGGATAAACAGGTATGATTGCATGCCTGAACCAGATGTTGATGAATGTTTTCTTTGATTCGTCAAGTCCAAGTTTGTCTGCTTCAGCATCCACCATAGGCGCCGACATCAAAGCTCCGCCAGCAACAGGCATCAACCCGATAACCGCTGGAAGCACGCTGGCAGTGACCTTTGGGTTTTTGATGAACGCTCCCAAGCTTTTGGTTAAATCGTTGACTAGTCCTGTTTCTTTGTAGAGGATGCTCATTAGCATAATGAATAAGCTGGCGAAGACCAGCGTCAAGGTTGTTTGTTCCATGCTTGTTTGAAGTAATACTGTTCCTGTTTCCCAGATTCCTAGAGACAAAAAACCCATCAGAAATGCCGCTAGAGTCAGTGAGATGCCTAATCCTACTTGTCTATACATCAGGACAACAAACAGGATGATTGAAACAACAAAAACGAGTAGGGGATTAAAGAAACTCACCTGAAATATACTTCCATTTGTCTGAAGCTGAATACCTGTGTTCCTTAACTAAAAAGTTAATCCATATCTAATCTGTTTATCAAAACAGGTTCTGGGTTCGTTTAAATAGAAAATCATAAGTTTGTGTACCCCTACTGTATATGTAGTGTCAAATGTGAGAAAACTCGCATTAACCTCCATTCTGTTGTTACTTCTTTGCTCAACGTTTGTGCTGGTTGCTTCATGCCCAACAAAAGCACAAGCAGTCTACCACATAGACGTCAATACATACACATGGGATCATCCAACAATAAGCATTAGCATATTACCCCCAGAGAACGAACAATGGTGGGATCAGTCCTACCTTAATGCCACGCTTCGCGCCATAGCCCAATGGAACGACGCAATCCAACAGTTCGCATCAAACTACACAGACTTCACGTATCTTTCAGGCGTCAGCTTGGTTCCAACAATAAACCATCAAAACGTTTCTGGCTTTGACATTTACCTCGGATGGATACCAGAATGTGAAAGCGAAACTACAATCGGACAAACCCGAGCACGTGTCACTTCACCATGCACAATAATAAACAGCACAATTTGCCTTGCCGCAAAAGCCCCAAGCGGTCATGTCATGAATGAAGTTGACCTGCAAAACATTGTTGTCCACGAGCTAGGACACAACTTTGCTCTGTCGCACTCCAACCATTCTGGCGACGTCATGTATTCCAAAGTCTACTACAGGAAAACTGTTAAACCGCTTTCAACGCTTGATCTTTACGCTGTTTCCCAAACTTTCAGATGGTTATCCACTTCTACACAGTTCAATTCAAGCGCGTGCCCTCAAGAGTCACAGTTAACTCTGCCCGCTAACCTTTCTTATATTCACTTGGAGATAGCTGATGAAAATCTTCCAGTTTATCCGCCTTTAGCCTTCGTAGAATATGCTGCCGAACTGTTTCTACGCACAGAAACCCTGATTGTTATCTTAGTTGCGGTGGTTCTGATTGCCCCTATACTGGTGATTGTTATGCGCCGAAAGAAACCGCAATAAATTTTTTAGTTTAAACCTAAAATGATTCCCCAAAACGTTGGAGCAGCAAATGTTGTTAAGAGAACAACGCTCCACAATCTTCCTTTAATTATATTGTAGTCTGCGATCAAGTGGCTCCATGAATGCCCTATTATGTAGTGCCCAAAACCGAACTCAAATATCACAGTTATCGTCAACCAAAAAGCACCAACCATCAGCAAATCTGCTAATGTCACCGTTGATGATATGCTATTAACGAACAGGTACGTTATTGCCAACGTATAAGCAACAGCAATAAGTGAACTGATAACATGCCCCTTGTGTTCACTTAGTTTTGGAGCATACACAGAGTTTCTGATGATTCCGTTTATGATCGCCAAAACAAGAAACACCAGCCAAACTCCAACGGCATACAAGAACAGCGTAATCTCCACTTATAGCACCTCTACGATTCTTTGATTACGGCTTATTTGAATTTTTAACCAAATACACGATACACCTGCGTGCTCCTGAAAGTTTCTCACATTTGCATGAACGAAAAATCTGATTTTGATATGCACTGAGCTTTCCACCATGCTATTACTGAACAATGTCGATTACAAAAAATTGAATTTTGAATAAATTCTGAAAAAATTTTATATGCTTTTCGCTTGAGTCGTAAGCGGAAGCAAGAAAAATGAACAAAGCCCTGATTTTAGTTTTAGCCGTAGTGCTGATAGCCCTTTTAGGCAGCGCACTTTTAGTGACATATTACGGTTCTGGGGATGAAGACGCTGCCGCTCCAGAGAACGAAGAAAGCAGTCAACCAAAAAACGAGCCAGCCAATGTTACCTTTCCTGAAGACGTTTTTATCTCCACTGTTCCCTTTGACGCGTTCAACCGAACTATTGCTGACCGTGAATTCAATGGAACCTTTCCTGACGGCGCATTTAATGGCACCCTTCCAGAAAACGGATTTAACGGCACTATCCCCGAAGACCTGTCTAACATCACCAACCCATTCATGAGTAACCTTACCGATGAGCAACAAACAATACTTAACAAGACAATCCAAGACCTACGCGAATCAGGAGCCACTCAAGAAGAAATCATGGCTGCAACTATGGAGTTGATGGAAGAGTTTGGAGTTCAAACTCCCTAGAACCCAAAAAAATGAACCCTAACAACAACTCCATTTTGCTTTTTAACGAACAAAACTCGAAACTTAATTTGTACCCTAAAACCCAACAACTTTGGAGCTTAAACTTTTTATCATGACAACATGAACCTAATCTAGTGTGTATCAACTTTGCTCACTTTCATCTTGGCTGAGGCTGCACTCGAAACAGTTCCAATGCAATTATGGAATCACCCCTCAGTTCGTCGCCACTCCAAAAGACAACGAAAACCCCCAAAACAGCTTCTACTAGACAGATCACTGCACCACGCAGCCATGAGACAGCTAGAAGATAACCTGAAAAGAGGACGCCCCGACATAACACATTTTGTTTTGCTTGAAGCTTTAGGTTCCCCGCTAAACAAAGAGCAGAATCTCCAAGTATACGTGCACACAAACCAAGACTGCGTCATCACCGTTAATCCAGCAACTCGGCTGCCAAAAAACTACAACCGCTTCATCGGACTAATGGAACAGCTATTCCAGCAGGGAACGGTTCCCTCTGAAGGAGAAACCCTACTCAAACTGGAACATAAAACATTGCAGCAGCTCCTCAAAGAAACAAAACCTGACCCTGTTCTTGCCTTTAGCACAGAAGGCAAACCAAAAACCATCCAAGAAGCAATTTTTAGCATTCAAACAAAACAACACCCCGCAGTGATTATCGGAGGGTTTCCCCACGGACACTTCTCACAAACTACGGCTCACCTAGTGGACGAAACCGTCTGCGTGGACTCACAGATGCTGGAAGCATGGACAATAACCTCTAGGATAATCTACGAGTACGAACGTACGCTCTTGTTACATACGAAAAGGCTTGGAATGCACTAGAAATAGATCAAGATGTATGTGGCTATTCCAAACGCAAGCGAAAATAGCCAAAGCAGCAGCGTTATATCCATAATTCTTTTTAGTTTATAGCAGCCCGCAGTGTTTGAAGCATTAATTGCCCACTTTACGACAAGAAATATCGCCAAAATTATTGCTATAGTTCCTGGAACTACATGTAGCCAAGTCGTTTGAACTAACGCAAGGTCGATTTCGCTGGAGAAAAACGCGAAAGATTCAGAAAATATTGGACCCATAACCAAAACAAAAGTCAGGATATGCACAATCACTGCAATTCCCATAGTTGCTCCATGATGCTTTAGTTTGCCTTTCTTTTTATAGTATAGACTTACGAAGATAATTATCAGCGTTAGAATCTGTGTCAACATGTTCAAGTCAGTATGAACAAACCTAGGATGACCTAGACCAATACCTAACATAATTATCACATTTACTTACACGATAAGTGCAAATAGCTTTTTCTGCAAAAATGTGGTGGTGCGGCCGCCGGGATTTGAACCCGGGATTACAGGCTTGGAAGGCTTACACCAGATGTCTGTGTCCTACCAGGCTAGACTACAACCGCACATCAGATTAACCGCAGATTAATGCAGTAAACGTCTTTTATGAACTTTTTCTCTAATAAATAAACTTTCAACAC
>PIXT01000167.1 GCA_003096235.1 Candidatus Bathyarchaeum sp.
AGAAAACTAGTTCTGCTGAGCTTTTAATATAATTACGTGAACGCTATGAATCCCAGAGAAGGCGACCTGATAGAAACAAAGGATGGAATAGTTTTTGACGTCAAAGGTTTAGTTCATCCTCCAAACAAGGTCGTAGCCTTCATTCGATATGTTCCAGACCCAAACGGAAACAGACAAAGAAATGGGAAACGATACAGCAAATACTATACCCTCTCAAAACGTTATGACTTGCTCAAACGGAAATACCCACAATACTTGGTTAATGACCCTGTTTTCAACACGTTGCTCTGTGAAGTTCCGACAACTGACATAAAAGTGCATTACCAGCCTGCTGATAAATTGCAGGAATTAAAAAACAAAAACAACTTGGATAAACCAGAAACAGCAGCGCTAAACTTCATGAAAATTCTTCAAAAAGAATCCAGAGTGGATTGGAGCAGCCTTGGAGTTTCAGGCTCTATTCTAGTTAATCTACAGGACGAATCCTCTGACATTGATTTGGTTGTTTATGGTTCAAAAGCGGGCTACAAAGTTCAAGAGACGATGAAACAGATTTTTGAAGACAAAAAGAGCCTAATCAAAGCGTATGACAGAAAGGGCTTGGAAGAGTTGTACGATTTTCGTTCCAAGGATACAAATGTTTCTTTAGAAGACTTTGTTCGAACTGATTCCCGAAAAATTTCTCATGGAACCTTCATGGGCAAACACTTCTTTATTCGGTTCGTGAAAGACCAACACGAGATAACAGAAAAATACGGAAACATAATCTACAAGCCAGAGGGCAATTCAAAAATTAAGGCCACAGTTGTGGACGACTCAGAAGCCCTGTTCACTCCTTGCTGTTACCCCTTAGCTGACGTGAAAATTCTAGACGGCACTAAAGCTGAGCCAATCAAAGAAATTGTGTCCTTTCGTGGAAGATTCTGTGAACACGCAAAAAGTGGAGAGTCTGTTATTGCAGAGGGCAAACTTGAAAGAGTGCAACAGAAAGGAAAAGACGACTACTTTAGGTTACTTTTAGGAAGCAAACCATCAGATCACATGATCCTTGTTTGATTGTTGTCACATTTTTGGTTGAGCTTGTGGCAGTTGCTGGTTTTGAAAAATTGATACTGTTAAATCATGCCAAGACCATAATTAGTTTGGGAGATAAAATTTGCAGACTGTAAAAGTTACTGGAAAGAATAACAAGCACAAAGTTTTGTTATATGCCATAAGCACCTGTGGCTGGTGCAAGCGTGCAAAGAACTTCTTGAACGACAACAACGTAGAGTATGAATATGTCGATGTGGACTTGTGCGACTTTGAAGACAAAAGCGCCATCAGGAAAGACATTCTGAGCCGCGGAGGAATTTTGGCTTATCCAACGGTAATCATTGACGACAAAACTCTGTTAACTGGGCCGTCTCCTGATAAACTTCGAGAGGTCTTGGAGCTTTGACAACCCTAGATGCAGTTAGACGACGAGCAGAAAATGACGCAAAAGCCAACGGCTACTATCTGTCTTCAGACAAAGAACTTCTAGAAGACCTTCTGTCAGGTCTGCTCAAAAATGAGGAACGCTACGGATATCCTGTGTGTCCATGCAGGTTGGCTGCAGAAAAACTTGAGCTGGACAGGGACATAATCTGCCCCTGTGACTACAGAGACCCAGACGTATCAGAATACGGACAGTGCTACTGCGGATTATATGTTTCAAAAGACGTTTACGAAAAAAAGACACCTACCCATCCAATACCTGAAAGAAGACCAGCTGAAAAACAGGCTAGGGCATACAAAATCTCTGATGAACCCAAAAAAACTGAAACAACATCCAAAGTCAATTCAAAGCCGTCTTCTGAAGTTAAGATGAAACTTTACTACTGCAAACAATGCGGGTATGTTTGCTTCCGAGAAGAACCACCCTATGTTTGTCCTGTTTGCAAAGCCAAGAAAGAACTGTTTACTGAGTTAACAATAAACGCAGAAGTCCGCGAAAAAACAGGCGGATAAAAACTCAAAACAGAATTCTTCCAAACAAAAACGTCAACGAGCTCTTAGAATAGGACTGACTATTCTTGATTATATAAGTCCATAATGTTTTGCGCTACGCTGTTTGAAATTCCGTGCTTTTTCAAGTTATCGTAAGGCTCATCTATGTCCTCTACTGTTATTTTTTCGATTTGTTTGCAAAAGGGGATTTTTGCTTCACGCTTTATGGTTTCTTTAATTTGGTCGACTGATGCCTCAAGTGCCTCAGGCAGTAAATTGATTAATATGTGAATTTTTTTTGACATGCTCACACCTGCTTGGGAAAGGTGACAACTGATTAAGTAAGACATAAGATACCACGGCTCAGGCATATAAATTTGACTCCAAAATCGGAAATACTCCTAAAAAGAATTCTTTTTAACAAAAACTACGACAGCTAACGAGATATTAGGTGCATAAAATGAATTTAATATTCAAAAGTTAAAGTTTTGCCAGAACTTGGAGCCTTTTTATGGCGTTAAGGCGTTCCTTGTTACCGACTTTGGCCTGCTTTACTGCGTTTTCTAAGATTTCGATGGTTTCGTCATAAGTTGGCTTATCCACGGGGTATGGAACCCCGTCTTTTCCGCCTACACAAAAACTGTATTTTATTGGGTCTTCCCAGCATGGTTTTTCACCGTAAACTAGTTCAGAAACTAACGCTAGGGCTCTTACTGTTGCGGGGCCTACTCCTTTGATTCCTAGTAGTTCTTCGTAGTTTTTGGGCTGAAAATCGTAGACGCTTTTTACTACTTTCCAGTTTAGGTTTCGAGGCAAAGAAAAGGCATCAACAGCGTATTCTTGTTTTGCTGGTTCAGGAATCCACTCCTGTAAAGAACGTTGGTTAATTGGGCGGATAGATAAAATGGTTTTTTTGAGTTTGTTTGGGTTTTCGTTTGCGATGTCTGTTGAGGTTTTTCTGCAGCCTTCGCTTTGTTTTGCGGTCATGTCCAGAACTGTGTCTTTTTTTAGGTCTCCGACCACGGCGTCGTGGGGTTCTACTACGAAGTTTTTTACGTTGTCTGACAGCCAGTGGTATCGGCGGGCTGTTCTGTCTTCTGTGTTTAATCCCTGCTGGACTACTGCCCACTCTGCGTGTTCTGTGACAAAAAACGCGTGATGATACAGAGGATATCCTGCCTGAATTGCTACAGAGTCAACCTTTGCGCTCATTTTGCTTGCATACAACAAACTGTCAAGCTTACTTGAAGAAAAGCCATACTTTTCGGCTAGCTGGTCTATTTCGGATGGGGTTTTGCGGGAGGTTTTGCCTTTTCCGCCGCAGACAGTTATGCCTAGTTCTCTTGAGTTTATGGCGTTTTTTAGCACGCCTGTTAAGACTGTTGTTATGCCTGAGGAGTGCCAGTCGTATCCCAGCACACATCCCAGTGCTTGGAACCAGAAGGGGTCTGAAATTCGTTTTAGGAAGGTTTCTGTGCCTTGTTCTTCTATGAGGATTGTTACCATTTCTTTGGCGAGTTTTTGCATTCGGAAAACCAGCCAGTGTGGCGCTTTGCCGCCATGAAGTGGAAGACTAGTAACTCCTGTTCGTTTCAAAGCTGCACCCTTTCTCTTTAACAATGCAAGAAAGAGGCTTTAAACAACTTCTATTCAGAAGTCTAAAGTAGGTTTCCTTCGCGGTCGATTTCTTCAAACCATATTCGGGTAGAAGATATAGGGTAATGGTCTTCAGACAAAACCATCTTCACGACTACAACAGGCAAAACATCTAATCCTATGCTTTTGCGTTTTTTGTTTATTTCAACGGCTACTGGCTCTGTTTCCACGCTTACGACAAGTCCGTCAATTCGTTTGTCAGACAAAGTGATTCCATAAGAGTCAGTGAGGGGCATGATTTCTGCTCGTTCCAGAAAGTTGTTTTTTTCAAGAAAGGCTTTGAGTTCTTCAACCCGTTGGTCATAAGAGCCAGTATCGTGGGGTTTATGTGAACGTGTAACAAAGTCGTCAGAGGTAACGCCAATAAGAACATGGTTGCCCACTTCAAACGCCTTCTTTAGTAGCGCTAGATGGCCGTTGTGAAACAGGTCAAAGGTTCCGCCAACTGCAACGGTTTCGAACATTTTTTCCATTTTGATTGGTCACCCGATTAGACGTGCGCCTTGAAAGTCAATTTTGGCGGTTATAATCTTTTCTTCGGGTAAGACGGTTCTGAAAGCCTCGTAAACAGCATCTACGTGGTCAACTGTAACTAAAGCGTGAACTGCTTCACCTAACATGTTCTGTGCTGCTCCAACAGCTCCTGCTTTTTCGGACAAATCCATCAGGTTTTTGACGGGCTCAGTAGCAAAACCAGTTTTAATAGCATATTCTTTACAGCACTTCATGAAATTCTCTAAGGATGCGTCTGCAAGGATTTTTTTAAGAGTTTTTCGACCCCACTCGTTTATCTGTTCCCGTTTTTCGTTAGAAGAAAGCAGTTCCTTTGTTAGGTGCGGTTTGAAAGTGCCTATGACAAGTCTGTGGTCAACAGAAACTGGAACGCGGTCAACACAAGAAACTCCAGGAGCACCAGGCTCAATTGTTAACCCACAGCCGCCGTAAAGCAGGGGTCCAACCGTTCCTAGACCTGTTTTTGCTTTGATTTCAGCGGCATGAGCTATTTTTCCTAGCTGATTGTAAGTTAGGTTTGTGCCCAAGACTTTGTTGAGGCCCAAAGCAGCACCTAAGGCACCTGCAGCGCTAGACCCAAAGCCTGCGCCTATAGGAATATTCACGTCGTGTTTTATTGTAATCACGTAGTTTTCAGAGGTTTTTTTGGTTAGCATTTCGACAACTGCTAATGTTGTTTCAGCTTCAGGACAATGCAAACCGTTGATGAAAACTTGAGCCTGTGTTTCTTTTGCTTCGTCCACAATTACTTCAGTTAAAACGCCGTTTTCAGGAGAAAAACCACCACCCCGAGCGCCAATACGCTCAGGGTCAGTCAACAGTTTTCTGTCAGGAGTCCTGTCGCAGATTTCAAAAAAACTGGTTATTCCCGCAGGGCTGAAAGCTCTAGCGCGTTTAACCATTCTTTGTCCTCCTACTTCTGTTTAGGTGCAACCAGAAACGGAAAAGCACGGTAACAGACTTTGGCAATAGGTGGCACAAGAGCAACCAGAAACGGGATTTCTGTTGCAAAGGTCCAAACTAGCCAAACGAAGCTTGCGTACAGGGGTGCAGTGCCTTCCATTATTGTCAAAGGCAAAACGGCAACTTGGCTGTATGCCCAAAGTCCAAATCCGATAATTGCACTTCCAACCATAAGTCCAATTACTGATGCTAAGCCATAGGTTCTCCATTCTGGTTTCCATAAACCAAAAGCAACAACTATTGCATCAGAGGCAAATAGAACGCCTAGAAACATTGCCATAACATCGAAACTTAATTGACCAATTGCAAACACGTAGCCAATCATTCCTGCCAGAAGTATGCTACCTGCGGCAAGCATGACAAGGATTTCACGCCATTTCAGCTTCATTCTTGAAATCCAGCCAACAAGGAAGAAACATGCAAAGTTTGAGGTGCACCCGACAGTTAGGCTCAGCAGAGCTATTCCGTGTCCTGGCTGGACCATGTCGCTGACGAAGATTCCGATTGCGGCGCCTATTCCTCCGACCCATGGGCCAAAAAGTACAGCAAAGATTCCTGGTACTATGACTGCGGGCCAGAATTTGACTACGCCAAATACTGGAGCGATGATCCCTAGGTTAGTGATGATTCCAACTAGCGCGTAGAGGGCAGCGCTTACTCCTATCATTGCAACATCCATAGTTTTCATGGTTTAATCAACTTTAAGAAACATCAGGGTCGAATTATTCTACATAATAGTTTCGTATGGTTTATCTAAACAAATATAGACACAATAAACAATCCAAACAACAAACACCACCACATCAGTTAACACCATTTAGAGACATTAATACCACAATAAGCTCACAAATTTGGTAAGCAGTTCTTTTTAGTGCTTAGTTTTTCTGAAAAAAGGTGGTTTTCAACAATGAACTACTATTAGTATACTACTATGATTTTTAGGTGCTCAATTGAAACTTGATTTCAAACATTTTTACTAGCCCGTCTTTGTAATCTGGGAATTACCAGAAAATATGCTGCCAGCATGACACAGTTTGTTATTATAATGATGCAGAAAATTATGAAGGGAAGATTAAGCATTGGCTGAATTGGCCTTTCAAGTTCTCTTAGATTGGGTATACGATGAGGATAGACCCAAAATGGAGTCCATTTGCTTTGATGGCTCCAGTAATACCAAAAATTTAGTTCTTCCCATAAAATGTAGCTAGAAATAACGTAAGCCAAACTCAGCAAAGCATTGACTAAAATTATCAACAACTTAAACGCTTTAGCCATGATAC
>PIXT01000168.1 GCA_003096235.1 Candidatus Bathyarchaeum sp.
GTAGGCGTAGAATTAACAGAAGAAGTTGGCGGAATAATGGATAACACCGCAACTGTTTGCCACGGTCCCTCAATTATGGGAGTTCAGGCAGCAGGAATTCCTTCAGCTACTTTAGGACAGCTCCGTCATAGAGCTGATTTGATAATCTACTGGGCAAGTAATCCATGGGATGCCCATCCAAGACATCCAGAACGATATAGCATGTTCTCTGAAGGAAGATTTGAAAAAAGCACATGGTCACAATATCTTTCCAAACTGAGAGGCGACATGTCAAAAAAGAAAATGCAAAGAGCCTCAAATCTTGTTTTGAAAAAGGAACACTGTTTCACTGAATGCGAATCAGAAGGCTTGCCCTGTAACATGTATCAGAACAAACGAAGAACTATAGTCGTGGACGTTCGAAAAACTCGAACTGCAGATGCGGCTGACTGCTTCATTCAGGTAGAACCCGGAAAAGACTATGAACTGCTTCAAGCTTTGCGTGTTCTAGTCAACGACGGAGAACTTGACGTAGACCACGTTGCTGGTATTCCTGTCAGTAAACTGGAAGAACTTGCAGATGTACTTGTTAGCTGCAAAATGGGCATCATATTTTTCGGTTTAGGCCTGACTATGAGCAAAGGAAAGCACCTGAACATAGATGCTGCAATCAATCTAACTCGTGACCTTAATAACAGAACAAAGTTTCTCATCATGCCCATGCGCGGACACTACAATGTTACTGGCGCAAACATAGTTACAACTTGGCAAACAGGTTACCCCTTTGCAGTTGACCTTTCTAACGGGTACCCCAGATATAACCCCGGAGAAACCTCATCAACAGACGTACTACTTCGAGGAGAAGCAGATGCAATGCTTGTAATTGCGTCGGACCCCGTTGCCCACTTTCCGAAAGCATCTTCAAAACACATTGCAAAGATTCCACTGATTTCAATAGACCCCGAAGTGACTCCGACAACGATGCTGGCAGACGTTATTTTGCCACCTGCTTTTGTTGGAATTGAAACAGAAGGAACAGCCTACAGAATGGACCACGTTCCGTTGCCTCTAAAGAAAGTCGTAGAACCTCCAGAAGGGTTCTTCTCAGATCAACAAATCTTACGAAAGCTGCTTGCAAAGGTCCGAGAAATCAAAAAGAAAGGTGAACAGAATTGAAGGAACTAATTGTCAAAAATGGTTTCGTTTATGACCCAATAAATGGCATAGACGGCGAAAAAATGGACCTTTGCATCAGAGATGGCAAGATAGTTGAAACCGTAAAAGACTCCGCTAAGGTTGTTGACGCTAATGGCATGATTGTTATGCCTGGTGGCGTTGACATTCACAGTCACATTGCAGGTGGAGAAGTAGATACCGGCCGTATGTTAAGGCCTGAAGACCACGTCAAAGATGTGGAAATTAAAACTGACATTACCCGGTCAGGTGTTGGTTATTCTATTCCTTCAACTTTCACTACAGGATACCGTTACTCCAAGATGGGATACACCACCGTAATGAATCCATCAATGGCACCGTTACAGGCACGTCACACTCATGAAGAACTGTCAGACACTCCAATGATTGACAAAGGATCTTACCCACTTCTTGGGGACTGGTGGCTAAGCTTAGAGCACATTCGGGATGGATTACTTGAAGAAAATGCTGCTCACATTGCGTGGATGCTAAAAGCCACGCGAGGTTACGCAATAAAAGTAGTAAATCCTGGAGGTTTGGAGTCGTGGGGCTATGGTCGTAATGTTCATGGTCTTGACGATGTTGTACCAAACTTTGGGATTACTCCTCGAGAAATCATTCGAGGACTGTGTAAAGTAAACACTATGTTGAATCTTCCCCACAGCATACACCTTCACACTAACAATCTTGGACAGCCAGGAAACTATGTTACAGCTTTGGAAACCATGAAATGTGTAGAAGATTTGGCCCTCCCCGATCGACCTAACATTCACATTACCCACATTCAGTTCTGTTCCTTCAAAGGTGAGGACTGGAATAGCTTCTGTTCTGGAGCAGAAGAAGTTTCTAAATACGTCAACAACCACAAACATGTGACCCTTGATATTGGTCAGGTTGTTTTCTCTGATACTACAACTATGACTGCTGATGGTCCCTTCCAGTTTGGTCTGTATCATTTAACTGGAAACAAATGGGTAAACCATGACGTAGAAACAGAAACAAGTGGAGGAATAGTACCCTTCAAATACAAACGCTCAAGCGCTGTTCACGCAACACAGTGGTCAATTGGTCTTGAAATCATGCTTCTTATCAAAGACCCATGGAAAATTTTCATGACTACTGACCATCCAAATGGCGGGCCATTCTTTTCATATCCAAAAATTTTTGCCTGGTACATTAGCAAAGCTGCAAGAGACAAACTGTTCAAAAAGATTAACAAGCGTGCACGAGCAAAAAGCCTCCTAGGAAGCATTGACAGAGAGCTTAGTCTCTATGAGTTGGCAATCGTAACTCGTGCTGGTCAGGCAAAAGCTCTCGGCTTGAAAGATAAAGGACATCTGGGAGTTGGAGCCGATGCTGATTTGGCAATTTACAACATTAACCCTGAACAGTCTGACCCTTCCAAAGAATTCGTTGAAGCCCGAAAGGCCTTCGAAAAAGCCGCATACACCATCAAAGGTGGAGAAATTGTGGTAAAAGATGGAGCAATCGTAAAGCAGGTCTTCGGAAAGACCTACTGGGTTGATGTAAAAACCAAACTACCCCACACAGTAAACGACGACATAAAGAGGAAATTCAAAGATTACTGGACAATTGAATACGAGAATTATCCACTTCGTGAAGGATTCTTGCATTCTCCTGCAGTTGTAAAAATTGAGGCGGCGATCTAAAAATGATAAATCTGATTCCAAAACGTGTGTTCACATTACCTGTTGAAGGAAAAAATGTGTCTCCAGACCTTTTTGCAAACAAGTCAGAGAAAGAAATTGCGGCTCTTGAAATGTACGAAGGAAACAGAAAACTAACAATAGGAGACCTGTTTGACGTAAAAGTAGGTAACCCATCTTCTATCGATGTTCAAATCAAAATTGAAGGTAATATCCCAACAGTGCGAAACATTGGTCACAAGATGAGCATGGGACAAATCACTGTAGATGGCGACGTTGGTATGCACCTTGGAGAATCAATGAAAGGCGGTAGCATTGTAGTATCTGGAAACGCTGGGTCATGGGCTGGTTCACAGATGATCGATGGTACAATCGAAATCAAAGGCAACGTAGGAGATTACGTTGGTGCAGCCTATCGTGGAAGCACCAAGGGAATGAAAGGTGGAAAAGTCATAATTCATGGAAATGCAGGTCACGAAGTTGGAAACCACTTGAATGGTGGCCTTATCAAAATACTTGGAAACGTTGGTTTGCACGTAGGCATTCACATGGTCAACGGGACAATCTTTGTTCAGGGTACTTGTGCTGGAAGAGCTGGAGGACAAATGACCAACGGCAAAATCATTTTGGCAGGTCCCTCAGAAGACGTGATGCCCACGTTCACCATAGAAGATGTAAAAAAGAAAGTCAAAGTTGACGGCGATAACATCGAAGGGCCATTCTACAGGTTTACTGGTGACTTGGCAGATAATGGTAAAGGAAAACTTTTTGTTTCCAAGCCAAAAAACCCGTATTTGAGTATGTATGACAAATTCTTGGAATGAGTTCTACATACACTCATATTTTTTCCGTTTCGAACA
>PIXT01000169.1 GCA_003096235.1 Candidatus Bathyarchaeum sp.
CACCGATTTTACGTTTTCACTTAAGGACAACCAAGAGTCATATAACAATTCTGTATGAATTCTCTGAATTTTTTAATACCTCTAGACTTGTTTAAACATAAAAGAATGGCTCCACAATTGGCAACTATCTTAGGCAAAACAATAGAACATGGCTAACCCGCGTTTACGAGACTAGGAAATGACTAATTGCAATCAGGGCACCAATAAAGAACATTACACCTCTACGATAGTTAACCAAAACCATTCATGTACACCTCTGACCAGAGACTCAGTCGCCTTTCTTGTAAACATAGACCCAAACAAGAAAAATTACCAAAGCAGCAGCAACCGCCAGCAACACAAAAACGATGCCTTGCTGCTCCCCAACAAAAATATGGCTGTGGCAGTCTTCGTTGATACATTCAAAAATCTTGAAAAGAAACAAGGGGATGGGTTAACCCGTATGTGGCACAAAACTTGTTCTTTCTTGGTTTTTCTGAAAAAAGGCTGTTTTCAACAATGTTCTGCTATTAGTCTTCTAATATGCTTGTTGTTTGGTTTGTTTTTGCTAGCTAGCGTTAAGGTTGTGTGCTTTTTTCGGTTCTTTGAAAGATGTTAGCTATTTGTTCAGCAATGGCTAGGGGTATGTTTAAGATGGGGGCGAGTGGTCCTAGTGATTTCACCATTTCTTTTAGGTATTGTATGTCTGTTTTGCTTACTGCGTTTAGCATTGGAGCTGTAACAATGTAAACGGCTATGAATATTATTGCTCCAACAATTAACAGTATCCAGTTAGCCTGCTCTAGTTGAGAAATGCTCACGTGTGTTATTACAGCCGTGATTGTAGATGATAACAGTATTTTTGCTGATGAGCTCCAGTCAATTGAAGCATCATAGTTTTTCTTTATCCACCAAAGCGCTAATAGTGTGCTGGGGATTCCAGCTGTGAGGTAAGTGGCTAGTAAACCCATTACTCCAAACGGTGGTACAAGAATTACACTCAAAGAGAGCCCCATCGCAGCTGTAATCAAGGTTAATTTTAGGTTAACTTCGGTTCTTCCTTGGCTGTTTATGAGGTTATTTGCGCTTAAGCTTCCAATTGCTGTGTACAAATAGATGCTAACGTAGATTGCAAGATAGATAGGCGTTAACTCATATTTTTCGCCAAAGATCGTTGATACCGCTGGTTTAGCCAAAGCCATAACTGCGCATGTTGCAGGTGCAACTATGAGCGTGGCATATTTCACTGAGGACTTGAAGACGCTTTTTAGTGTTTCAAGCTCTTTTTGTGCATTAATTTTAGAGAACGCTGGAAACAGAATGGTGCTTAACGGTACGACAAAAAATGTTACTATAACCGCAAAGCTCAATGCTACTTGATAGTTGCCCATGATTACATCTGAGCAGTAGATTGCTAACAGAAAGTGGTAAAATTGGGTTAGAAATGCGTTTATTGTCCACGCGATTGATACCGGAATTCCATATTTGAACATGTATTTTAGTGTGCCAAAAAATTGTAGGCTCTTTTGTTTCTCCAGCTTATTGTAAAGCATCAGATACATCATTACTATGCCCAGCAATCCCGCGATTACGTATGATGCTGTATCTCCAACGGTTGCTCCGTACGCTCCATAACCCGTGACTACTAAGAACACCATGAGACCCGTTTTGACTGTTGACTGAATCACCATTGTTATGCTGTAGAGTCCCATTTTCTCGTAGCCTGTAAACGCAACTTGAGCTGCCTTCAAAATAGCTTCTGCAAAGATTATCAGGGACGCTATCTGGATTAGTGGCGCAATTTCTGGTCTGTTGAATATGGTGGTTGCAAAGAAACCAGAAAGAAGAAATGAACAGATTGAAAGTATTGAACCTATAATGATCTCGAACAGGGTTTCGGCAGCTACAATTTGTTTTACGTTACCTAATTTGTTTTCTGCCCTGTATTGTGCTGTGTACTTTATTGTTGCTTGATCTATTCCTAAATCACGAAATGTTTTGATGAGATTAGGCGCAATCAGAGCAATCGATACTATGCCCATTTCCTCGACAGAGAGAACGCGCCCAACAATTATTACTCCAATGGCTGATATTACTGAGGAAGCTGCTAGACCCCAAAATAGGTTAAATCCGCCCTTAGCTGAAACCTTTCCAAGATTTCTTGCCTTACTCACCGACACGTTCTCCTGAGCGAATCCCTGAAAGTCTATGAGCCTACTATCTGATTAGTTATATATGTATGCAAATTATGAGAATAATGTTGCTTGCCAAATTACGTTAACTGTAACTGGTAACAAAAATTGTTGTCAGTCCATTCCTTCGATAGGCTGGCTGGACTTTTTGTTTCGCCATTTTAACAACAAAACCACTATCACCATAACTGCCACAAAGAGTGCAACATAAAAAATGATGTTCATTGAATGAATTACTGTGGTCGACCAAGTTTCATCGGATACCTCTGCAGAATCAATCTGAATTGTCACCTGCTGGTAGGGGCTCCACGACCCTATTTCTGCCTCATAAACGCCAAGCTCGGTTTCTTTGCACTGTTCTCCATTCACAAAAATATTTGCGCCCGTTACCCTTTCTTCATCATAATCGTGGATGAGTTTCACTCTCACTTTTGTTGCTCCAAACCCAGTTGGCTCAACTTTTGCATCAACAACAACTTTGTCCCAAACTATGCTCGGGCTTTCAACGGTTACTGTGTATCCACTCGCTTCAGGATGCTCAAAGTCTGTGACAACCCATGACCGTTCACCCACCGTACCGTATGATACGCTAAAGTTTATCCATCCTGTTTTGTTGGTTACATGCTCAGTTCCGTTCACATACAACATTGCATCCGCAACGTCAGCGCCGTCATGCTCCCACTGAACATGAAAACCAACTGACTGGGCTTCGTTGACGCTACATTTCTTGGATGTTGTGAAAGTTTGATCTATAACTGCAACCCTTTGTTCCAGTGAATACCAGTAGGTTATGACCTCTTGGGCGGGCTTGTTTTGTGGCGAATGCCCTGAATCATCAAGCCCTACCTGTGCGTTATCATGCATCCATGTCCACCAGTAGAACCCTGAAAACCAGTTTCTGCTCCATAACGTCTGGAAGGCGGCTTCGTAGCAGTCATTTTGTTCTTGAAGATCAACGGTCATGTCTTTCCAGTAGTTTGACGGAGCCATACTTGTTCCATCACCGCTTCTATAGCCAATCTCTGTGAATATCACTGGCTTGTTTATTGCTGAGACCCATTCTTCAATCTCGTCTGCATGGTTAACCCAAGCTGTCTTCAGTTGCTCAAATGTTGGGTCACTGTTAAAGATAGTCAAAGGAAAGTATGCATCTATTCCCACATAATCCACGGCATCCCACCACTCAATTTTTTGGTAGTTTGTCCAATCCGCAGCGTAAGTTATTGGACCCGAGTAGCGTTCCCGTACCCCTTGGATCACATTTTTCCATTGCTCTGTTTCTCTAGTTGTTTCTTTGTATTCACATCCAACACAGAACATTTCAACACCATTTTGTTCAGCAAACTCGGCGAAGAAATTGATGAAACTTGAATAGCTCGCAAACCACTCATCAGACGGCTGAATCTCACCTCTCCAAACTGGATATGACAAGATTTCTTCACGCTCTACTGCCTCAACCATGGGCTTCAACATGACTTTCAAGCCTAAACTGTGGGCTACTGTTATGGCATGTTCAACGGATTCTGGGGTTGGCGAACTACTAGGGTCTAAGTGTATGTCATCTGATGTTGTGCTAGATTGAACCCATGAAAAGCAGATTGCTACCCACTCTGTGTTCGTTTTAGTTAATAGACTCAGGGACTCATCCGATTCAGGACTGCTGAATGTGTCACTTGACCAAACTGCGTAAGAGAATCCCTTCTGAAAAACTGGTGCTTCATCAGTTATTTCCGCTTCTGGGAAACTAATTTTGGTTGCTTCATTGCCTTTTTTGTTTAAACCAAGAGGGAATACAGGGCAAACAAACAACTCTAACCCAAGTAACAGCATCAACAGCGAGAAAATTACTAATTTGTTTAGTTTAATTACACATGCTCTCCTACAGTGACGTTACCCTTTTTTGTTAACACATGTTGATTTTACTTGTCTTTTCGGTAAGTATGGTTATGGCTTCAAGAAGATTTTTTGCAATATCAAACAGATTCACCGAAACAATCATCAAGAGAATGATGCTGATGTCAACTGTCAAATTTATCACAGCTTCTGTAATCGGCAATGTTACGCTGAAAATGCCGCCGTCAGCGACAGAAAAAAAGAAGAACATTATGACAATTGCTCTTGCTATGCCAAAGCCGCATCCTATAAGAGTGTCTGAGAAAAGTTGTCCTACTACAACAAAAAAGACAGATATAAGCGCGAAATCAACTAGCGTGGTCCCGTAATCGATGGGCAGAACATCCGAAGACAATATTGCAATCGGCAGGCAATAGACTATCAGAAAAGTTATCGAACCCCACACCGTAGCCTTAAGAACTCGTGGAATCACAGTTTTTGTGATTAAATCCATGTTTAGTTCAATCATACTGTTCATCCCATTCCACGGTAAACATTGGCGTCTCAAAAATCATGTGCAGGGTTCCACTGCTTGTTAACGCTGATTCATATTGTTGCCTTGCATAAACAGAAACATCGTCCGTGTAACTGCTCCCAGACGGGACACTAATAACAGTCATTCCAGATGCTATTTTCTCTTTTGAATTGTTGTATACTTCCAGCCTCAAGGTTCCAGATATGTCGAGAATGGCATGATTTTCAAAACTTAATGGCACTGTTCCCTCTACATGACTCATGTTATGAGAAGAAACTGAAACTTGCCCCACAGATAATTGTGCAAAAGGCGCCCCCCATGGTATCGTTGTGTTCGTAGAAAGCTGCACTGGAACAGCTTTGGCGAAATTTAGACCCGCAAAGATTTCTACATTAAAATCGCTGTCTTCCAACAGCAAAGATGTTTGATCCAATGAAAGGATTGTTTCTAGATCTATGGAAACTTTGTGAGCTGCACTAACATTGTTGCCTTGTGGTATTGAAGCAACAACTGTTTCAGTCTGATCCAACACTGCCCCATCTGAATCTGTAACACGTGTTGTCACATTCAAATCAGCAATTTCATAATATCCGCCATTGTTTATTGTAAACGGTAACGATAAAGTGATGCCGTTGCTGGAAGGAAGCATTTCAACCTGTCCAACTGTTAATCCCAGATTCATGACTGAGAATACAGCTGTGACCGAAAAGAAAACTATGATTATCCAGAGAATAACGGTTACGATTTTGAGCATCCTTATGGCGATCTTCATCTATCGTTTTCCTTCACTTTGACCTAGTTTAGGCGACTAAACTTTACTTGTTTTTTTCAGTTTCTTTGGCTCTTACAGGTTCGATAGGTTTGACGGTTGAAGCAGTTGCGGATTGGATTTCTTGTCTAGATAACCGTTTGAGCTGACTAACAAGTTGTACTCCTCGCGACGTTAGCCCTGCACCTATCCAGCCCATGACTCCAAGATACATTATTCGGATGGATGCTCCGATCAGGGGCGCCAAGGCGCTGCCAAAAACATCTACTAAATCGGATGATACCGCAATGGATGGGTTGTTGATGAGGAATATGTACGCGCTTATGAATGTGAATGCTAGTAAACCGATTCCTGTGAAAAGCATAACGTATGCTATAATCATTGCTTTGTCTTCCACATCATGTGCCTCCACAATACAAAAACAGGTGCCCCGCTACGATATTAAATCTTTTGTCCTACTAAACAATATTGTTTTTAATTATTACTGTTCCACAACCAACTGGAATTCCAATATAATAAAATAAACTCAAACTTGTGTACATTCAGACATTTCTTTTATTTTTCAATACCCGAATATACTCTGATGCTTGTTGAGCAGTTTTGATGTACGCCACCTTTTTTGCTTTAATCAATACTAACCGAGCCGCACAATAGGGACAACTTTTAGTTTTCTGATCGCTCTTAGCTAACAGAAATCTTCCACAACTATAACAGACAAACACCAAATACATCGCATGCACGCCCTTTAGAAAGGAAAACCTTTTTCTTCAAACGACTTCAATGCTGTACTAGGATGCAGATAAATGAGTCGGCTGTCACTAGCAAATCTTGCCGCTAAATACTTTCGGCAAAACGGATACCAAACCGAAAAAGACGCTATTCTGGAAGGCGTATCCGGGCTTTCACGCAAGTTTGATTTAATCATTCGAAGAAGCAGAGAAAAACGTGCAGTTTGGATTAAAGATTGGAACCGAACCGTCGGCGTCAACATGGTCATAAACATTGACAACGCTGCAGAAGATGTCGGATTCCCCAAACCAATAATTATTGCCGAAAAATTTAGCGGTCACGCCAAAGCATACGCCAACCGCCGCAGCATCACTTTGCTCTCAAAACAGCAGATTCTACGTTTGCTGGGATAACAACTAGCAGTTTTTCATAAACTCCTCAAGTTGTCCTTGCTTCTCCAATTCAGTTAACCAATCAACTGTTCCAACTCTGCATTTTTGTTATTTCTCAAGCACCAAAATCATCTCTTTCACAACTGCCTCCACGGTCTTGCCACTAACGTCAATTTCACAGACTTTATCCGCTCCACATGCAGATATGGCGTCCCAGAGGCAAACATCCAAAATTTCGGCGCCAAGATTTTCATAAACCTTCTTTTCTGCATATCCACGGTTCGTTAGTACATTCTTGAGTTCATGTGGATCACGTCTAAGAACAAAGACTATGTTCACTTCTTTTTTTGGCACAACATCAACAGCGTAATGTCCCTCAACTATGATTTCCTCATCTAACTGTGCTAAAATCTCCTGCAGCCTTTCAGAAACTTTTTTTGTGTCTGCAATCAACGTTTTTCGTTCCTCATCTACGCTGGTGACTAAGTTTTCACTCTTAACAAGCTCAGTTATGCCTATGTAACTGGCATCCCGCTTGGACGCTAACTTTTGTGAGACCGTGGTTTTTCCCACGCCAGGAGTACCTGTTACCAAAATTACTGTTCTAATCTTTTTGTTCTCCTTTTGTTTGATTAAGTAAAATGGTTCTCCCATTATTACAAACTTTGTGGCGTCACCACTTATTCTTGTTGATGTTGCTCGTAAATAATTTAAAGAGTTTTAAGTTAATTGTTATAAACAATTCCTGTAATATGTTTAGTGTGTGATGGGGATTCGGCAGTGAAATTGCTACAAATTATTGAGAGAGTTACATGGAAGATTGCGCCTGGACCTGCTCCATCATTTAATGAAGCTCACGTAGTTAAAGCGCTAGAACTAATTGGCGATCACGGAAAGGTTGGTAGAATACGGCTTTCTAAAGAGCTTGGATTAGGAGAGGGAACAACAAGAACACTTCTGAAGCACCTTAAAAATGAGGGAATAATTCAAAGTTCAAGAAACGGAATCGCATTCTCTGAAAATGGAAAAAAGCTGTTCTCTGATCTGCGAAGTAAACTCGGTGCGTGCAAGGAGGTTCCAAGCAGCCCTTTGACTTTTGGGTCATGTAATGTTGCAGTTCTTGTCAGAAATTCGGCTAAGGCAGTGGGGAGCGGCATGGAACAAAGAGACAGTGCAATTAAAATCGGAGCATCAGGGGCAACCACTCTAATTTTTTCCAACAACAAGTTGTCATTGCCTACTGGTGAAGAGAATCTTTCCGAAAGTATGCCTGAGTTGCATGCCAAGCTGGTGACACAGTTTAATCCAAAAGAAAACGATGTTATAATAATTGGTAGCGGAAAAAACAGAGCCCTCGCAGAAATTGGAGCAACAATGGCGGCTATCAAACTACTGAAAAACAACAATTAGACCATTTTTCGATGAACATCTGTTTTTAGCAGTTTGTTTGCGTTTGTTCTCTGAAGAACTGAACAGACGGAAAATTGGTTACTCAAAAGGCTTTTATTTTTAATAATTGCAGAATGCTCAACGATATTTGACTCGTGACTTTTTGAAACCTTTAAACTTAAAGTATTATTAGTGCTTTCAAAATTAAAATTGGAAGAATTACCAACAGTCCAAACACTATTGCTGTGATTAGCATTATTCTTAAAGCTTTTACAATGTGTGCGGGAACCAGCTCGTTGCTGTCTCCTATTATGTACGCCTTTGGTTTTTCTAGTTGGATGTCCAATGCTCCAGCCATGGCTGAAATTGTCCATCCTGCGTTAGGGCTTGCTGTATTTTTTTTGTCTCGTTGCAAAATAGTCCACGATTTTCTCCATTTTTCTCTTAGAAGCAACGAGGTCAACGTCATGATGATTGCAGTCAATCTTGCTGGGATATAATTGCTTATTGTGTCCATTTTTGCTGAAAACCAGCCAATGTTGATGTGCTCTTGATCTTTGTATCCAACCATGGAATCTAAAGTGTTAATTACCCTGAATGCAACTGCGCCCGGAACACCAAATAAAGCGAAATAGAAGAAGGGTGAAGTTATTCCATCTGTGGTTCCTTCAGCTATTGTTTCGACAGCTGCAGAAATTATGTGTTGTCTGGTAAGCTTTTTTGGATTTCGTCTTACTATAAATGGCAACAACTTTTTTGCTCTTTCATAGTCTCCTTTCTCTACTGCTTCTGCGACTGGTAGCGTATACTGTTTCATGCATTTGATGGCGAAAGTGCTCTGCAGCACCATAGCCGATGCAACAATGTAAGGTAGCCAACCAAAAAATTCACGAATCCAAAACAGCATAAAATAAGCAGGAACCACAAAAAGTGCTGCGGTCAGTAAACAAAGAAAGATGCCATTTATTTTTTCTATTTCTGAGTTTTTGTTTCTGAACTTGGATTTCAAATATTCTGCAGTTTTTCCCATCCACAATGTTGGATGAACTCTGTCTGGGACTTCACCAAAAACATAGTCAATAAGAAACGCTAAGCAAAATATGAGCAAAGAATCCAAAATCAGAGAAACATCTATCGTGAACATTTTTCGTCCAATTTTTATTTTGTTTCCAAAACTTGCTTGAAAGCATCTATCAATTTTTGATTCTCTTGCCGAGTTTTAACAGCCACTCGAATATGATATTTATCAAGTCCTATGAATGAACTGCAATCCCGTATCAAAATCCAATATTCCAGCATCTTTTCTTTAAGTTTCGCTGCACTGAAACCTGATTCTTTGATGTTTATGAGAAAAAAATTTGCATCAGCTGGATATTGCTTGAAGCATGCTATTTGATTAAGTTCCCGCGACAAAAAGGCTCTTTCTACTCTAACAATTTCGCGGCTTCTTTTCAGGTGCTCTGTATCAGTTAACGCTGCCAATGCTGCAGCTTGACCTAAACAGTTAACGTTCCACGGTATCTTGACGTTTGATAAAAGTTCAATTGTATCTTCATGAGCGATTCCGTAGCCTATTCGAAGTCCTGTTAATCCAAAAACCTTTGTGAATGACCGCAAAATGAAGATGTTGGGATAATCGTTTACTTTATCCACCAGCGAAACTTGTTGTTGACAGTCAGCAAACTCTAAGAAATCCTGATCAAGAAAAAGAAGCACATCGTTTTTGAGAGCCTCTTCAATTATCGCAATAACCGTATCGTATGAAGTTAAAACGCTTGTAGGGTTGTTCGGATTGCATAAAAAAACCATCTTTGCGTCTTTGATTTGACTTGTAAATATGCTTGGTTCAATGCAGAAATTCCGAGACATGTTAATGTGTCTTGGTTCACCTCCAGCTTTTTTTACTGCGTTTTCATACTCACTAAATGTGGGAGACGGAATAAGTGCCACTTCTCCCTCCTCTAAAAATGTCTCTGCGAATAAGTAAATGAGCTCTGTAGAACCGTTACCTACAATCACATTGTTTAAGTTGATTCCATTGAAGTTGGATGCGATAGCTTCCCGTAACTGTTCAGAATTTGAATCTGGGTATGCTTGAATCTGATGTAAATTTTTTTTAATTGCCTCAAGAGCTTTTGGAGATGAACCTAATGGATTGACGCTTGAACTGAAGTCCAAAATTTCTTTTTTTGTGCGTTTGGTTGTTTTTTCTGCTTCCCAAACTTTTCCTCCATGTATGCACGGCTTGAGGTTTCTGATGTTGTTTTTTGCTAATCTACAGATTGATCTCATGTTTGGGTCACCTCTTGTTTTTTGGTCTGTGAATCCATTTTGTGTTTATGTTGTCTACCATTAGACCTGCCATAGTATAAATATTTGGATGGTTTATCCATCCATGATGTTGGTTGCCACCCTGCCAACATTAGATATCGTTGTCACTCGGAAAAACGCTTGTTCAAAAAATTGTTTTTCGATTCATTTTCTCAAAAGTTTGATTGCTGCCATTATCGCTCCGATTTCAGCGTTTGCTTTATTCTCTCCACTACCACATATCA
>PIXT01000170.1 GCA_003096235.1 Candidatus Bathyarchaeum sp.
ATGACGGGCTGACATCGGCAGCTGAGGCGTCAAAGGCCGCTTGGGGTTTCATTTCCGAACCAGTGACTATCCGTCCTTTGGGGCTGGCGGTCAACGGGCGGTTTCCGTAGGGAAGCTGTTTCGTTGTTTAGCAGGCGAACCTGGCTAGGCTCGGGAGAGAGCAACCTAAGTTTGGACGTTATGCGCTCAAGGGGGTGCGGGTAAGAGAGTAGGGTTTGAGGTTCCCATGCGGAGTCTAGGCGTCGAACTGCCGCGGTCCATCGCTACTTCAAGTTTTTCAGGCAGTGTATTTGGTTTTGCCTCATTTTTGAATGAAACTGTAGTTACAGGTGTAAATTCAAAAACGCTTCCAACATGTCTCCACACCACACCGCGGCCAATTCAACATAGACTCTATGTTGGCGTGTGCATGAAATCTCCGTCACCACACCATATCAGACATAGAAAAACAAGCAGAACCCAAAAAGCGACGCACTTCAGTTGCAGTCTTGTGGTGCCAAAGGATTTGCCACACCCACATAAAGAGACAAAAAAACGAGGGTTACAACGTTTACTGTAAGTGCAATTTCTAAGTTTGTATTTCCAGAAGAGGCCTGTTTTTTTGTTTGTGAAGCTGAGTTGTTCCATGAGCAGAACTGGCGAATTCCATCGCTATTTACTTATTTTGTGGGTAATTGAATAGTAAAAGTGGTGCCCTTACCCTTCGTTGTTTTGTAGGTTATGGTGCCATCTTGAGCTTCAATAAGACGTTTAACGACTGCAAGTCCGAACCCTTGGCCTTTGGATTTAGTTGTGAAAAGGGGCGTGAAAAGTTTTCCTTTAATTTCTGGGGGGATGCCTTCACCAGTATCTTGAATGCTAATGCAAGCAATATTATGTGTGTGTTCCGCTGTGATTCTTAGTTGACCCCCGCTTGGCATTGCCTGAACTGCGTTTTGGATCAGGTTGGTTAATGCCCTTTTTAGCATGGCTTGATCGCCAGTTAGGTTTGGAAAGTTTTCTTGGATTTTTATGTTCACTTGGAGGTTGTTAGGGATTGTGACGATGAGGAGAGCTTCTTCGATTGTGTGTTCGATGTTGATTGTTTCCAAATTTGGTTTTAGGGGTTTAGTGTAGTCTTGGAGGTCTGCGACGATTTTGTCAATATAGTAAAGGTTCTGTTCTATGCTAAGTAGGCTTTCGCGCATATTCTTTTTTGTTTCTTCATCAGATACATTTTCCATTTCTTCTTTACACAAGAAAACTTCGCCTGCGATTGCCTGTAGGGGGTTTCGGATGTCGTGCCCCACCATGCCTGCGGTTTGGCCAATAGCCGCCAACCGCTCAGCCCGTGTTAATTCTTTTGCTCTTTCCTCAGCTAGTTTCTCCATCTGGGTAGCGTACTCTTCGAGTTTCAGCTCAGCTTTCTTACGTTCAGTTGTCTCCAGTAGCGAAAACACGAGCCCTTTAACGTAGCCTTTTTCGTCTTTAACTGGGTGAAGTGTCCAATCCCAGTATGTTATTCCTCTTTGTGGTTGATCACAGAAGATGAATGGTTTATCTTTGAATTCGGCTGGCGTGCCAGTGTCGCGGACTTTTCTAAAAATCGCTTCATTTTCCGAATGGGGAAAGAGGTCAAAATGGTTTTTGCCAATCATGTCTTGCGGAGTGCAGCCGCAGCCTTTAGCATATGTCTCGTTAACTCTGACGAAGTTGAAGTTTCTGTCGAGGTATACGAGGTGGAAGTTTTTGGAGCCATCCATTACTGCTTGGAGCAGGTTTCTTTCTTTTTCTAGTTCCTGTTGTGTTTTTTTAAGTTCGTTAATTGGGGTGAAGTAGATTCTGATTCGGTCAGTGTCTGATACAAAAATAAATTGTTGGATAAACCAGTTTTCTTCAATTTTGATTTCTCTTCTTAGGTTCTGCGCTTTGATAGTTTCAACAATTTCCTGCCAATCTGTGTATAAGGGGTGCTTTAGCTTCTGTTGTTCGAGGGTGGGGAACGCTTTTTCTGCTGGAGCGTTTGCAAAGATCAATCTGCCCTCGAAATCTACTTCTATGATTGGGAACGGGTTTAGCATTAGAAACGTGGCAGATGTCTTTTTTTGTGCTGTCATTTTGGATTCAAGGGCACCTGATAAACTGTGAACTGTTTATCTAATGAATTTTAGCTCAGATATAAATTGTATCTCACTGTAACATGTATTGTTCTCAAAAAAAGAATGTGGGCGATGAGATTAGGCAAAATAGCGTTCTTTTGCCGCCCAAAACAAGTATGTTTTGCTCTGTGCGCAGAAGCTTAGTTTTTTGAGTGCTTCGGCTAACTCTTTGGTGTTGATGTTTTGGATTTTTTCTCTGAATTCTTTTTGGTTTGGATAGATTGTTTTTGTGTTTGCTATTCTTCGTCGGATTGTGCTGTCATGTTTTGAGAGTTCCGTTAGGATGTCTATGATTGGTTGTGTGCCTGTTTGCTCAATTTGGTGTTGTATGTGGCTTGGTGAAGCTAAAAGTGAAACATCAAAACCTAACTCTTCAAGTTTTGTGAGTGCTTGGTTTATGTGCTTGTTTGGGCTGCTTTCTTTGATTTTTTTCATTCCTGCTTTCTCGAAGAACGGATTGTATTTTGCCATTACGCGCGCGCGGAAACAATTTTAGCAGCGTTGAAGCCTGCTTTAAGGCTACATTCTTCAAAGATGAATTTATTAAAATCCTTAAGAATGTCCTCAAAGTCTGTGTTTGTTTTCAATTCTATATCCTTTCTACAAACATAAGCTGTTAGCGGTCCGCTTTTCTGTATTCCCAAAAGAGGGTTAGCCATTGCTTGAACAATTGTGTAAATGGCCTCGAAATCGGAGGTCAAATTAAACCTGCGTTGGCTTTCTATTATATTTTGAATAACATCAGCATGTCCTCTTTTTTCCATGAATTTAATTAATTCTGCAGTCATTCCTTGTAGTGTACTTATTCCAAAAGTATTCGACGCACCTGCTCCAAGAAGTATCATAATATTGTTTTCACTAAGCAGGGTATTATGTTGCTATTCGTTTTTAACTTTTAACTAGTTATTGCTTTTCGTGTTCGATTATTTTTTGTATTGGTATTTTTAGTGTTGGGAGGTCTTGTTTGGCGGTTTTGTAAAGCGTTTTGATGTCTACTCCGAAGTAGCCGTGAATCAGTTTGTCTTTCATGGCTGCCATTCGTTTCCACGGCAGGTCTGGGGTTTGTGCTTTGATTTGGTCAGGGATGTTTTTGGTGGCTTCGCCAATTATTTCGACACTGCG
>PIXT01000171.1 GCA_003096235.1 Candidatus Bathyarchaeum sp.
CGAAATGGGATTTAATCAAGATACTTGGAAACGAGTCCCAGTTTCAGCACTGGGTAACAAAGTTTCTAATTAAAGACGGCTTCGTCAAGGAACTTTCGGAGTCAAACCACAGTTTTTACTGCAAAACCGAAAGCGGAGAATTCTTCCACAAACTACTGAAAAACGGCAAAATCGTAAATGCACTGCTACGAGTAAGCGGAAAAAGATTAAGAAGAGGCCACTAAAACTCTAGCCGAACTTGTAATGTTTCCTAATTTTCTTCTTTATTTCCCACGTGCATTTGAGACCTTCCGGAAACACAACGTAGTCTCCTGCCCCAAACTCAATCGTTTCGTCAGGAGTTTTCACTACTGCTTTTCCTTCCAGAATCCAACAGGTCTCCTGCTCAGAATACTCCCAAGGAAATTCAGACTCCTCTTTTTCCCAGATGGGCCAAGACTCGGCCTCTTTTGTTTCTTTTTCAGTGGGTTTTCTAACCTTTGCTTTCATGTTTTATCCCTTTTCCTTTATTTTGTAATTGCAGAATTCGGGTCAACTCTTTCTTGGTGCCCCACACACTGGACAAGAACTCGAAGTTTCAGGCATCAACGCCCTGCAATACTCACACGGAACCATCTGTACCTGTTCTGTGGCCGCAGTTGATCCTCTGATTATTTGAAGCTCAATATTGTCGCTGGTAGCGTCTGGGCGACCATCAACTGCAACAACTCCTTTAATGAACCATGAAACGTTCTGATCTATACCGTCTAAAGTTTCACGTCCACTTGCTGGTATACTCAACTTGATTGGAAACTTCTTCGTGAATCCAGGTACAATATGCATTTCACCGCTTGCTTTCAAATCCTCGGAAACCAACGTGGCTGACTCCCAGTACACCTGACGAACAGGAGGTCCGCGCCGATTAATATGAACCCACCTTTCTCGTCTTACTTTTTCGATGCATCGAAGTTCAGCTCTTACTTCTGTAGCGTCGAATTCTTCTTTTGACTTAACCGCAATAGTTACGCTTGTTTTTGCTCCCAACGGCAAAGTTGTTTTTCCAATCTCTAGATTTATGTCAGTTTTGGGGGTCCTGAACATTTTGAAGAAGCCCAACGATTGTATCTCCTGTAAATGTTGCTCTCATGATTATCAGTAAAATAGAATTTATGTGTGTTCCTTCTGAACACAAACGCCAAAATAGTTGAAAGATTTTCTCGTCACATTTTCTGAACTCTGCTAGACATGAAACGCACTACAAGAACAGTATTGGATGCGCCATCATCTTTGTACAATGAAGGCAATTTTGACGTTTGCGTTGTATTCTACAATCTTGTTGTCTTTTATTTTAGCGGTGCAATGCTTCACATGAACTGACTTGATGTTTTTGATTGTTCTTGCAGCTTCGGTAACTGCGTTTTGAGTAGCCTCAATCCAACCGTTTGGAGAACTGCCTATCAACTCAATAATTTTCACAACAGCCACTAACTTCACCTCCCCCAAACAACTTAGTTGTATGAGAACTTGAGTTTTTCGAAACTAATGGCCAACCCGACCAATATTAACCAAGAAACTGGGATAGCCTTGTAGTTGTTGACCTGAAAATATGGGAACGTTTTTCTGATGTCTGAACGGTTAAAATTGTGTGAATCCCTTGGAAAACAAAGACTTACAACTAGCAAAACAGAAGCTGAAAACCCAAGAACTCAGTCTAGTTATAGTAAAGAACGAAAAAACGGTTTTCGAAACAAAAAAGCCAGGTGTCACTGGATTCCTAACTGCCATCGAAACAGTTAACCCCGATTTGTCTGGCTCCTCTGTTGCAGACAAAATTGTTGGAGTGGCCGTGGCTTTGCTTTGCGTGCATTCTGGTGTTTCAGCAGTGTTTGCGCAAACAATTAGTGATGAGGGAATCAAGGTTCTTGAAGAGAATAGTATTGATTGCCAGTTTGAAAAGAAAGTTTCAAACATACTAAACCGCACCAAAACTGATGTGTGTCCCTTCGAAAAAACCGCAATTTCCTCTACAAACCCAAAAGACGCCTACTTAAAATTGAAGGCTTTAGCCGCTGAAATGGTTGCTAAATCAAAAAAACCTAGTTGCTAATTTTTAAAGAAAAAAGGAAAGAGAGTGGATTTAGTTTTCCACTATTATCCTGTTGACGGAAGCAGTATTGGCGTTCCATCAGGAGACATTATCAGTATGTCAATGTCTGGAGCTATCTGCTGTAGAGTTTGCACCGTCAGGTAAAGTTCTGCAAGTCTGGTTGTGTTGCCTGATTCTCCTGCAGCCGCAAGGACAAGCTCAATAGCTTCCTTAGTTGCTTTAGCCTCGATGATTGTTGCGTTTGCATTTGCTGCAGCTTCTATAGTAATTTTTTCTGCAGTAGCGGTGGCGTTGATGACTACGATTTGTCTCTCGAAATCTGCCTGAATCTTCTGCTGTTCTGCAACCAGTTTGTCTTCAATGGATGATGTATACTTTGCAGGGTATCCGATGTTTCTTAGCTCAAACTCAAAGTCTATGATTGCGCCTGCCAGTGGAGCTGAAGAGCTAATTTTGTTCCAGATTGCGTCTCGCATTGTTTGAGCTACGTAATCTCTTCTTTCTATAGTTTCAATTGTGTTGAAGTCCTTGGTTACAATTCTGACTTGCTCTCTTGCGATGGATGCTATGATATCTTCTTTCCAGTTCTTTTGTGGCAAGTTTTCATACAGATCCTTGACCTTGGAGCTGTCAAGTCTCCACCTCATCATTATGTCGATTCCCATTTCCAACTGGTCTTTTGAAAAACTTTTTACTGTTGGGAAGTCTGCAGTGGAGTCGTATCCGTCACCCCACATTCCCATTGTGTCTACTGATGTTTTGATTATTACTGGTGTAACCCATGGTGCTTTGGTTGCCCATGTTGGTCCAGGAATTGGGTCGCCGATTTGTCCACTTATGGGGTCAACCATTACTGCTACGCTACCTACTGGCACGTTGACCCACATTGTGAGGAGGAATACTGCTGCGAAGCTTATTAATAGAATTGCAATTATTACAACCGCGAATACTTTTTTTGGGCTGAATGGAAGTTTTGCTTCATATTCAATACTCATTTTTTCACCTCCAACTTATGTACATTCTTAACAAAAAAATGTGATAATAAGTCTTTCATGAATCTGAAATTCTCAATCACTCTTGTTTTACCTTTTTACGTTTTACTGGTTATCAATATACGCTACTTAATCTAAATATTTTTTGTAAATAGTATATGTGCCTCTATTGAATCTATATAGACTCAATTTAATCAGGCACAACTACCTGCGTCTATATATCAAAAAAGAAGAAAGAGCCACAAAAAACGCTACTGCAGGCTTTTTTTAACCATTTTTTCAGCAACAGTTTTTCCCAGTTTACGACACTCTTCCAAGGCGTTCTTGTCTGGGTTATACTTTATTCGAAGGGCGGGCTCCACAACGTCCATCTGGAATCTGTTCTTCAGTATTTCTAACAACAGATTAGGTGCTTCTCCACTCCAGCCAAAAGAACCAAAGGTTGCTCCAATTTTCCCTTTTAGGTCAATCTCTTCTTTGGATGCGTTTTCCAGCAAGTTCTTCATGTCCACTCCGATGTCGTGATAATACGTAGGCATTCCAAGAATGATTGCGTCTGCTTCTGCCAGTTCTGCGGGTTTAACAAAATATTTTACTTCCACATCAATTCCAACAACTGATTTGGCTCCCTCTTCTACGGCTCTGGCCATTTTTTCAGTGTTTCCTGTTTGGCTGTAATATACTATGAGCAGTTTGAGATTTTTCGTCAAAATTCTACAACAACCCCCAAATAATGTAACATTGCAAGAAAGATAACTGTTACGATAAAAAAATTAACTCACATTTTCGGCTGCTCAGAAAACTTATCTAGCAACCATTGTTTCTACATTAGAATCTAACAATCAAACAACCCGTGAAACATTGGACCTGTGAACAATGAAAGGAATCGAATTGGTGTTCTTAGCTGTTGGCGCCATTGTTGGGGCGTGTTTACGTTACCGACTAACTGAAGCCCCAATACTCTTCGGAGGGCTTTCAATTAACATTCTAATCGTTAATGTCCTTGGAAGCTTCATTTTGGGAGTTTTCTCTGTTGTTTCGCCTTTCCTCAATTTAGACGCAAACTACACTTTGTTCATGTCCATCGGATTTTGTGGCTCATTAACAA
>PIXT01000172.1 GCA_003096235.1 Candidatus Bathyarchaeum sp.
CGGTGCCAACAATATTTTTATGTTAGACTCCAGTTTAGATTGGCAGTTATGCTGGGGTGGCCGAATCGCTGAGGCGGTAGCCTGCAGAGCTGCTTTATATGGGTTCAATTCCCATCCCCAGCTCCAAAATTTTAAGGCATGAAAAAATATTATTTGCATAGCCCGCTTGCTCTAAAAACTAATTAGCATCAAACAATAACTATCTTCGAAAAGTGCACGCCATGAATGCTGACGGAGCCAAGTTTCGTGATGCAATAATTGAGTTCTTACCAGACGCCACATTTGTCATTGACCTAAACGGCAAAGTCATAATGTGGAACAGCGCCATGGAAATGCTAACCAGCATACCCCGAAACGACATGCTTGGCAAAGCCGACTATGAATACGCAGTCCCATTCTACAAACAACGCCGACCAATGTTGGCAAATCTCATTTTCATGCCCGAAGCAGAAATAGAAAAAAAATACGACACGGTCGAACGCGTCGGCGACACGTTGATTGTTGAGATTTTTATCCCAGAGTTTCGAGAGGGCGGTGCGTACCTTTGGGCGAAGGCAAGCCCACTCTACGATGAACAGGGCGAAATCGTTGGCGCCATCGAAACAATCCGAGACATAACCGACAAAAAACGAGCCGAAGAAGAGATTATTCGGTCACGCCGCAGCCTTGCAGATATTCTCAGTTTCCTGCCTGACGCCACGTTTGTCATAGACTTAGAAGGCAAGGTAATCGCATGGAATAGTGCAATGGAGATGCTAACAAGCATACCTGCAGACGCCATTCTTGGAAAAGGCAACTACGAGTATGCCATTCCATTCTACAAGAAACGCAGACCAATGCTGGCAGACTTGGTTTTCATGCCACAAGAGGAGATAGAAAAGAACTACAATATTGTGGAGCGCAATGTGGACACACTGGTTGTTGATGTCTTTATTCCAGATTTTCGACAGGGCGGCGCCTACTTCTGGGCGAAAGCAACTCCACTCTATGACCCAACCACAGGGAACGTTATTGGCGCCATCGAAACCATACGGGACATAACTGAGCGCAGAGAGATAGAGGGGCGGCTTGCCAAATCAAACGCCGAACTCCAGATTGCGGCGGAAATACAGAAAAGCTTCCTACCCGAGACAATTCCTCAGATTCCAAGCGTAGATATTGCTGCCCGAACCGTCATGGCAAAAGAGGTTGGAGGAGACTTCTTTGACGTAATCCCCTACGAAGTTATGACGCTTGAAGGGGGCATGCATGGGCTGCTTGTTGCGGATGTCTCTGGAAAAGGCGTGCCCGCAGCGCTGTTTATGGCTCTATCAAGAATCGTGGTTCGGGTGAATGCGCTTTGGCACCAAGACCCAGCCAAAGTAATCTACGACTCCAACAACACCATAACCCAAGATTCAAAATCAGGAATGTTTGTAACGCTCTTTTTCGGCTTGCTAAACGAGAAGAACCGGTCCTTGACCTATGTGAACGCAGGTCATAACCCGCCACTGGTATATAGGAGCCACGACGGGTCAGTTGAGAAGCTTCCGCCAACAGGAATTGCACTCGGAGCCCTAGAGAACGTAGAATACAAATCCCGAAGCATAAACATCGAAAAAGACGATGTTGTAGTCATGTATACGGATGGGGTTACGGAAGCAATCAATTCACAGCAAGACATGTTTGGAGAAAAACGACTTACCGAAATCATCCAGAAAAATGCACATTTACCTGCTCAGGCGATTCTGGAACAGATTTTATCAGATGTAAAAACGTTCGCTGGAGATATGCCGCAGGCTGATGACATCACTTTACTTATCATAAAGGGAGTCTAACGCGATATGTCAGGTGAAAAAGCAAAAACACCCACGGAAAAATTCGAGCTCACGGTAGAAAGCAAACTGGAAAGTCTCCCTAAGATAGGCGAATTCTTAGATAGAACAATGCAACACCTCAAAATACAGAGCTCAAAAGACATATACGCAGTCCAGTTATCGGTTGATGAGGCTTGCACGAACATAATCAACCATGCGTACGCAGACAAAAGCGAGGGAAAGATTGCAATTTGCTGCATGCTTATGGGTGAAAAATTCGTTATAGACATAATGGATTGGGGAAAACCCTTTGACCCCACTACTAAACCAGAACCCGACATTGAAAGCGGCTTGGACGAACGAAAAGTAGGCGGCTTAGGAATATTTTTCATAAGAAAATATATGGACGAAGTAAGCTACAGTCGTAGCGATTGTATGAATTTATTAACAATAGTCAAGTATATACAAAAATAATCAAACCGGAGAGACAAACGTGGAAGTAAAGACAGAAGGAGACATAACAATAGCAGTAATAATACCGAGATTCGACGCTTATACTGCCAACGACATAGAAACATCACTAAAAGAGATAATCGGAAAAGGAGCCAGAAAAATAATCTGTGATTTCTCCCAAACCGAGTACGTAGCCAGCGCTGGTTTGAGGGTTCTTCTGTCCTCAGCTAAAAGCCTGCAAAAATGCGGCGGCCAAATTGTAATGGCCTCCATGAAACCCTACGTAAAGGAAGTTTTTGAGGTATCGGGGTTTACGCAGATTTTTAAGGTGTTTGATTCTCAAGAGGAAGCTTTGCAAACGCTAAACAAATGACAAAGGATACGGTTACATGTCAACTATAAAGTCCGAAGCCCAACGATGTCTAAAATGCAAAGTGCCAGGATGCGCAAAGGGATGCCCCGTCCAAACGCCTGTCCCCGAAGTTCTCACTTTGTTTTTGGAGGGCAAACTACGAGAAGCAGGAGAGCTGCTTTTCAACAATAACCCCCTGTCAGCTGTTACCTCCATCATTTGTCCGCATGACAGGAACTGCAAAGGCCACTGCATACTGGGAAAAAAATCCCAGCCAGTTGAGTTCTACAAAGTAGAGCAGTACATTTCACGATTCTACTTAGAAACCTATCAGCCGCCAAAGATTCAAAAGAGTGGCAAAAAAGTCGGTGTTGTAGGCGCAGGCCCAGCGGGAATAACCATGAGTATCATTCTCGCTCTAAAAGGCTACCAA
>PIXT01000173.1 GCA_003096235.1 Candidatus Bathyarchaeum sp.
ACACCCCAACAAGCGTGGATACTCCCTCATAGGTTCCGGTGTGACCAGTTACAATAGCTGCGCCAAGCTCCTGTGCAGCGTCGCAGGCTTGCTTCATAATCTTTTGAAAAACCGATGCTTTTGTTGTTGGAGAAGATAACAGGTTAAGGGTGCAAAACTCCATTTTGGCTCCAAAAAGCGCGACATCAGAGGCTACGTAGTTGACAAGTAACCAGCCGAACCATTCTTCAGGGACTCCAAGGCATGGATCAGTCGAAACCACAAGATATCTGTCTTCGTCTATCAGGTGAACCCCCGCGTCAAAGCCCAACTGAGGCGAAACAACAACCCGTGCGTCTTTTCTGATGCATCCTAACAGCTTTTTGAGGTCCTTGTTTGGAAGCTTCATGGTTAAGTCTCCCGCTACATGTAGATTTGCAGCACTTTGCTTTTTCGCAGCAAGTATATGATGTACAGGGTTATCACAAGCTCAACCAGCAAGTAGCCGCCGTTGTATATTGCAGAGTATACGGCAGGGTGCATCCCTTCTGGAGCCCAAATCGCATAAAAGATTATTCCAGAAAAGAAGTGTGCAACGAATCGTCCAACCACTCCCAAAGTTACTCCAGTGTAAGAGCGTTTCTGGAAGAAGCCTGCAACTCCAAGCAACCCAAAAGCAACGGGGTAATCGATCAGAACTTGTGCGGGATGAATAAAGTAGGGATCAATCCCAAACTGGACTACTCCATACAATATAGCCGCAAATAACCCAACTTTTGGTCCGCGTCTGAGTGCCAACCAAAGAATCGGCACCATCGACGCCGCAGTTACGGATCCTCCTTGTGGTAGACTAAAAAGTTTGATGTAACTCAAAATTGTAGCAAGAGACACAAAAACAACGATCTCTGCTAATATTTTTGTTGAAAAATATTGTTTAGTATTATTCACTGTTTTTTCCCTCCGCCAGCATTACCTGGATCAGGTTCTCAGGGTCGACAACAAGCTAGTTGTCCTCTCAGCCGAGTTAACTCAGCTCCCCATGCACCTTACGTAAAAGAGCCCAGTCTTTGTATTTAAACATTAACAGGCAAGTTACAGCATAAACAGCGTGCCCATAATGGTTATAAACCGTTTTTTGGTTACTTTGTGTTATGTCAAACAAAGTTCATTGTGCCCACATTCTCGTAAAAACAGAAAAAGAAGTAAACACAGTTTTAGAGCGAATAAAAAAGGGAGAAAAGTTTTCAACCATAGCTAAAGATGTCTCACTTTGTCCCTCCAAAAAGCGCGGCGGAGACCTTGGAACATTTGGTAGAGGACAGATGGTGAAAGAGTTCGAAACTGCAGCTTTTGCCCTTGACAAAGGACAAATCTCTGGAATCGTGAAAACCCAGTTTGGCTACCATATAATCAAACGGCTTGAATAGCTCATGGTTATTTGCCAAGATTTAATGTAGGGCATATCAAAAACAACAATAATAGTTATCAACCACGTTTAGGTAGAAGCACAAAGTGATAATGATGACAGATTATAAAGTTAAAGATATAAAAATGGCTGCTCAAGGAGCATTGCTTGTTGAATGGGCAGCAAAACATATGCCAGTATTGGCTCAAATTAGAAACAGATTCGAAAAAGAAAAACCACTAAAAAACATCACAATAGCTGCATGTCTGCACGTCACCAAGGAAACAGCGGTTCTTGCAGAGACTCTCAAGGCAGGAGGCGCAACAGTTGCGTTGTGTGGCTCAAATCCTCTTTCAACACAAGATGAAGTAGCTGCATACCTCGCCACCAAGGGAATAAAGATTTATGCTTGGCGTGAACAAAAGACCGATGAATACTTCTGGTGCATAAACAAGGTTCTAGACTATAAACCCCAAATTACAATGGATGACGGCGCAGATGTTGTTGGAATTCTTCACAAGGAACGAACAGACCTTATTGGTAACGTGATTGGCGGAACAGAAGAAACCACAACTGGAGTAATCCGCCTAAGAGCAATGGAACAAGACAAGGCACTCAAATACCCGATAATAGCCGTAAACGACGCATACACAAAATACCTGTTCGATAACAGATACGGCACAGGACAAAGCACAATAGACGGAATACTACGTGCCACAAGCGTTTTGCTGGCTGGAAAATACTTTGTTGTCGCAGGCTATGGATGGTGTGGACGAGGCTTAGCTATGCGAGCTAAAGGCATGGGCGCCAAGGTTATAGTCACGGAAGTTGATCCGACAAAGGCATTAGAAGCTGTGATGGATGGTTTCCTTGTTATGCCTATGGATGAAGCAGCAGAACTTGGAAACATTTTTGTTACACTTACTGGAAACACTAGCGTCATCAGAAAAGAGCACATGCAAAAAATGAAAGACGGCGCCATAATCGCCAACAGTGGTCACTTCAATGTGGAAATTGACATACCTGAATTGGAGAAACTGTCTAAAGCTAACAGAACATTGCGACCGAACTTGGAAGAATACACCTTGAAGGATGGACGAAAAATACATTTGCTTGCTGAGGGCAGGTTAGTGAATCTTGCTGCGGCAGAGGGGCATCCATCAGAGGTTATGGACATGTCTTTTGCGAATCAAGCACTTAACGCTGAGTATCTTATGAAGAACAAAGGACTAGAGAAAAAGGTTTACCGTGTGCCTAAAGACATAGATGAACTTGTAGCAGGTCTGAAATTGAAAGCTCTAAATGTAGACATCGATGAGCTGACTGAAAAACAGAAGAAATATTTGGCGACGTGGGATGAAGGAACTATCTAATTTAACAATAAAGCTTATAATAGGGTTTTAGATAGAGTTGGCTACATCGTGGTGAATAAATAAATGGTTAGTAAAGATCAAGCTATCGGATGGGTAATCTTTCTGGTCTGTGCTATAGTTGCACTTGCATACACCGTCAGCATGCTATGGCCAAGCGAAGTAGCGGATTTGCTCTGCTTGGATTTGTCAGGACAAAGCTTCAGACTTTACCTTGTTGCTGTTCCAGTGCTACTTGCTTTTGTCGCAGTTTTAGCGATAGGAGCATGGATTGGTTGGACAATGGGAACTACTCCACCTCCAAGGCCAATCGAAGATATTGAATCCGAGAGCGCATAATAAAAACAAAAACCCCTATTTTCTTCCTTTTCCTTCAATTTTGGTAGTGATTCAAATGAGCAAAGTAAAAGGAATAGTTCTTTGTGGAGGAAAAGGCACACGTCTTAGACCTCTTACACATTATATTCAAAAAACTATGGTTCCAGTAGGCTTGAAACAAAAGCCTCTTCTAGAGTATGTGGTTCGCCTATTCCGTTTTCATGGAATCAAAGACTTGGTGTTTTTGGTCAACTATAAATCAGAACAGATCATAAACTACTTTGAAGATGGCTCCAGATTTGGTGTGAACATCTCATATGTACAAGATGATCCCAATTCTAAAGGAACTGGCGGCGCAGTGTTAACTGCATACAACAAGGGCCTAGTAAGCACTGATGACACTTTGCTGGTGTATTACGGAGACATCGTAACAAACATGAATCTCACAGAGTTGCTGCAATACCACAACAACAAGCAGGCATGGAGCACGGTTGCCTTGTCTTTAGGTTTCAAAGTTCGAGTTGGTTTAGCAAACCTAGACAGCGACTCTAAGGTTCTTGGGTTTGAAGAGAAGCCAACATTGGAGAAGCCAGTGAGTGTAGGAATTTCTGTGCTAAAAGGCGAAATGCTCAAGGAGATGAAAAAATTGAAGGGAAACAAGCCAGAACTAGATTTCATGGGCGAAGTTTTACCTCATCTTCTAAAAGAGAACAAATCAGTTTACGGCTATGTTTCAAAAGCATTCTGGTATGATGTTCTTAGCACCGAAGCATACGAGAAGCTAGACCCGCAGCTTGTGGATGAAACATTTAAGGAAATTTTGGACTGAAAATCGGTTCTGCGTATTGGCGGGTAAGCTGCCTTTGGGTCAACGGCTCTAAGCCGTGTTTCTTCTTTTTATTTTTTGCTCATAACTTTTATAAACAGTCACGGATGTTAGTAGGTCTATTGCTGGTGATTCATTGGAGCCAAGTAGAAAACCTTTGAATGCATTAATAAAACAGATGAACAGTTACGTAGCCATTGTCTTGAAGAATGGAGTTGAATACAGAGGAACCATGGTTCGTTGCGACAGTCACATGAACGTGTTGCTGGAGAAAGCCACCGAACGTGTCAACGACAGATTAACAGCCAACTATGGAAGTATACTCCTAAGAGGAAACAATATACTGTACATCTGTGTCGATGTGCCTCACGAAAAATGAGATAACCAACTCATGGCTGGTTCAATTTCTAGCTGCCAAGTTAGTTTTTGGAATTTTCAGTGATGTAGGTTAAGGCATCTTCTAGACTATTTTTTAGTCCATATTTTCGTTTGAAAAAGGCTAGAACGTTTTGTATATCTCGTTCTAAAAGTTCCTTTGCGTTTGGATGTGCTGTAGAGACGTTTTGTGGCCAGTCTATTATGAGAACGTGCTGGTTTGGCTGCAGGAGTATGTTGTAGGTGCTAAGGTCTCCGTGTATCATGTTAACTTCTTGGTAGGTTCTTTTCACGTTAACTAGTATCTCGTCGTATACAGCCTGCGGGTCTGACAGCTCTGGGAAACGGTAAATCTCTGCACCGTCTATCATGCGCATAACCAAGACGTGACGAGTCTGCTTGATTGGCTCTGGAACAGCTACTCCTTTAGCATACAGCAGTTTTAGGGCGGTATACTCTTTTTTTGCTGCGATTCTGGATTGGTGGTGCCAGTCTGGAGTGTAGGTGTATTTGGTTGTGTAGTTTCGTTTGATTTTGGTTTTTTTGAAGCTTGTTCGTCCTATGCGGTGGAATTTGAGTGCCACCTGCTTTTCATCGGGTGCAAGGGCGTTGTATACGTCTGATTCTTTTCCTACTCCTAATTGTTTTCCAAAGGCTTCGATTATGTTTGCTTTCACAAGAGTGTTTATGGCTAGGGCGTCATGTCCTGCGGTTGTGAGAGTGTAGCCGAGGTATTTTCCTTGCCAGCCCCTCAACAGCCGATTTTTTGTGAGATTGGGTAAGCGGTAGTCTATTTCTGAGAACGAAATCCCTGATTGATTTTGAATTGCATCTTTTGGTGCATACTCGTAATTTTTCATCTGCTGCTCGATGGCTTCCAGTAACTGAAGGTCTTCGGGTTCAAGTTTACGAAAGGCTCGCACAGCAATACTAACGACAGACA
This sequence comes from Candidatus Bathyarchaeum sp., assembly GCA_003096235.1. Next base: position 5,217 of record PIXT01000173.1, read on the forward strand.
TAACCAAACAACTAATGGTGAAAAGAACACTTAAGGAGTTTACCGAACACTCAACTACAAGAAGAGCGCCATTCTGTATTCGTCACGGTATTTGCCGTTGACAATGCTTTCGTTGCAGAGCTTTGCTTCTATACTAAAGCCTGCGCTTTTGTACACGTGGATGGCTCTCTCATTGGTAGTGCTTACATCCAAGTGAAGTTTAGTCAGCTTTTTTGTTCGGGCAATACCAATAAGATGTTCCAGCAGTGCGGTGCCTATGCCTACGTTTTGGTAGTTGTCATGCACAGTAATCGCCAACTCTGCCTTATGCGCCAGAGCTTGCGGTTTGTTAAATTTTAGTGATGCTGAACCAATGATTCGCTGCATATTTTCTTCATCCACGACAGCAACAATCGTTAACACTTCATTGTAGTCTATGTTGCTTGTCCAGCCTTCTACACGTTCTCTAGTGAATGGCGGAAGCAAATTTGATGCACTTTCTTTTGATAGTGTCGAAAACATTTCCCACAACATCTCAAGGTCACTGGACTGCTCTGGACGAAAAACCACTTTCTTGCCATTTTTATCCGTGAACTCAGTTTGCCATTCGCTGGGATAGTCCATGTTTGTTTCTCCGAATTAATGGGTTAAACGAATAACATGTCTAAGTTTCTCTGAATAAACCTTTACATAAGTAACCAAGTAGATGCTATTTTGTTATACAGAATCTATTTTAGATAACTTTATTTTAAATGCATACAGACATTTCATGTATGGTGATTTTGATGGAAAACAAAACAGATGAAATTAGATTGCCATTAATTGGCGAAAAAGCACCCGACTTTGAAGCAGCCACAACACAAGGAACCTTAAGGCTATCAGATTTTGAGGGAAGCTGGCTCGTCCTGTTCTCACACCCTGCAGACTTTACGCCAGTATGCACAACAGAATTCATGGCATTTTCTGAAATTTACGACGAACTAAAGAAAAGAAACACTGAACTTCTTGGCTTAAGCGTTGACAGCGTCTCTTCCCACATTGCATGGATAAGAAACGTCAAAGAAAAAATGGGCGTAACCATTCCGTTCCCAATAATCGCAGACCTGAACAAGGAAGTGTCCCAAAAGTTTGGGATGATACACCCTCAACAAAGCAAAACTGAAACAGTTCGCTGCGTCTTCATCATGGACCCAGAAAGCAAAATCAGAACAATCCTATACTATCCATTGACAACAGGCAGAAACATGAAAGAAATCTTGAGAATCATCGACGCCCTGCAGACCACTGACAAGCACAAAGTTGCTACGCCAGCAAACTGGAACCCCGGAGACCCAGTTGTTGTTCCGCCACCAGGCACAACAGAGCAAGCAGAGGAAAGAACCAAAGAAGGCTACGACTGCAAAGACTGGTACCTGTGCTTCAAGAAGCTGTGATTATAGTGCCTTGTGTGTCTCCAGATGGAAAACCAACCAAAAGCGGAATGGCTACATTGTCTGCTTTGAAGAGTGGAGCTTCATCGCCCAAGGATGTTTCGGACGTTACTGGGCAGCCCCTGTTCAAAGTTAGAAGCGGTCTTAGGGAACTTGTTAGCGCTGGATTTGTAAAGCAAGTAGACAACAGCTATCAACTGTCCCCAGAAGGAAGCAAGCTAGTACCGTAAAAGGGTACGAGGCTTTTTTCCTCTTTTTTTGTTTTTTGCAAGTTTGTCTAAGGGTTAGTTTTTGTTCAATTCACTGTTTTTTGAGGTAACAAGTATCGCAAGTAGTGTGTGAGCAAGTGTTAAATTTCTGTTTTAGTCACGTGTTAGTTGGGGGTTTGTTTTATGCCAGACATGGTTTTTGAAGGTGCAGCCAACTGGAAAGGCGGAACCGAATGCGACTTGACAATCAAAGGAAAAACGATAGCCACAGTTAGTCCTCCACCAGAGTTCGGCGGAAAAGCAGGATACTGTGTTCCAGAAGAGGTCTTCGCGGCGTCTTTAGCTTCGTGCATGAACACCATCTTTTTGTTGGTTGCAGGAAACTCCAAGCTGGGACTTAAGAGTCTTCAAACAAAAGCTGCAGTAACAATGAACGTTGAGGGTCTAGAGAAGCTTGTTTTCACGCACATACACTTCATCATGAACATAGGCTTAGTAACAGATAATGAGCGTGAAAGAGCTAAAGCCAACAAGGTCTACGAGATTGCGCAAAAGATATGTCCGCTTCGTCAGTCTTGGGGAGAAGATGTGCCTATAACATTTAAGCTAAACTACAAGTAGCAATCTGAGAGCTGGATTTGGTCAGCTTTTGGGCACATCATCCATTTTTGTTTTATGTCCGTTGTTTTAGTTTGTCGTGACATTTAACAGAAACTATGTAGTCTATATAGTTTATGTGGTATACGTCTATATTATTCGTTTAAACATTTAACAATACAGAAAACAAACACAAGAAAAATATGCAAAAATCGGAGGTGAGTACAGAAATGAAATGTTCTGACTGTAACTCAGAAATGAAAGTAGACAAAGAATCAGGCTACATGAAACAATACAGATGTGAAGTCTGTGGAAGAATTGAAACATTGTGGACTGTCTGTGTAGCCCACTGAATCCACACCCAATAACTGAACACGTTTTGACTGTTTTTGCGATTCAGATTTTTATCCAAAAATGATTACTTTCTTAGAATCAAAATTGGTTTCCATACTCCAAAAGTAGGCTTCGCCTTTGGAGACCCTGAAAATAACTAAATCAGAGCTTTCAGCAGTAAAACCCCAAGCCTTCAAGAACTCTCGCTCTTCAATCAACTTTCCCCTCAACGCTACGTCGTTTAAGAATTCGACAGTTCCAGCCACTCGCATCATAACTCCGCCCTTGTCATTTTGTTGATAAAAGCACAATTCAACCTTAGGATTCTGTTTCAACTGGCTGTACACAGGTTTCATAGCACCTGTGTGAAAATAAAATCCAGACTCATCTGCGTACCACATAAAAAAGCCTCTAACTCGCGGCTGATCGCCTTCAACAGTAGCAACATAGCTTACTGGATTTTCGTTCGCAAACTTGATACAGTCCTTAAATCCCATAACGTGCCCTCTTCAACGCTGTTTCATTATGCTGATGAACATATTAGATTTGTGAACACAGCAAAAAGATTGAACACTAAACATGCACACAACAAAGTTTAGTTATTTTTTGGTTCTTTTCCATTTATTGCGTTTAGACCAGCCAATTATTAGAAACATTAGGCCTAGACCAGCAAATGAAACACCAACAGACAACGGAAAGCCTGCAATAACGGAGAACGCCACAAAGGCAAGGCCCATAGGAAAAAAAGAGACTCCGATCCAAAAAAAGATTTGATAATTTGGTTCCTTTGCGCCTCTACTTTCACGGTTTTTCTGCAAAACCAACAGTAAAATTATTGCCGAAACCAACAGCACTGCCAAACTAGCTAAAGAAACTGTGACCAGATCATCCATATTTCCGTCGCCCCAATCCACTATCATAATCTGTGTTTGGACATAAAAAACGTTTAGCCCACTTTTTACAGTTCCTAGAAAAATGGAGCATAAAACCCAACACAAAATAAGTTACAATTCAACTATTTTGACAGATTCCAGCGACCGCTCAACCATGGCATCTATGTCCAGCTTCTCCTCTGCTTTAAGAACATCTTCAAGTTTTGCCTTGGTGGATGGCTGATATGGAACTGCGCCGCAGCTTGCTGCTTTTGTGCTTGAGAGTTCGTAGGTTCCGATCTTTCTTCCGATTGCCTCGGTTTCTTGTTTGTCAAAACCTAGCAGGGGTCTATGAACGGGGTACTGTGTTACGGCAGCGCTAAGAACGCGTAGGTTAGTTAATGTTTGGCTAGCCTGCTCTCCTATGGCTTCTCCGGTGACGATTCCCTCGGCATGCAACTGTTCCGCAAGCCGTTCAGCTACACGATACATCATACGTTTACAGAGCAGGCACGAGTATTTTCTGTTGGTTTGCATGATTTGGTTTAGGTTTTCGCCGTGCTGGACAATGTAAACTTTTCTGGGGAATCCGATTGCCCAACTGAACAGCACTTCGGCAACTTTTAGTGCTCTGTCGGTTACGGTTTCATCGGTGAAGGGGCTGTTATCAAAATAAACAAACACAACTGGGCTGCCCCGTTTCATAACCATCCACAACCCAACAGCCGAATCTATTCCCCCACTAAACAAGCCAACAAGCCGTGGCTGAACACCAAGAGGCATACCGCCAACAGCCTCAAAGGTCTGCGAGTAAACGAAAGCTTGATCATCTCTGACCTCAACACCTAAAACTATGTCAGGATTGCCCAAATCAACCCTCAAACCCAGCTTCTCACCGAACTTATCCAAGACTTTTTGACCCAACAGCTTGCGTATATCAGAGCTGGAGTAGGCTTGGTCGCCAACACGTTTACATCTAACAGCAAAACTGTTTCCCTCTTTTAGGGCAAAACCCGCCACGAACAGGCTCTTCTCGATTATGTCCTCAAGTTTAGAAGATACTTCAACAGCAGGAGAAACAGAGGAAATCCCAAAAACCTTTGTCAGCTTATCCGCCGCCTCCACTGCCGAATCAGTCTTCAGGTAGAATCTGCCGTGCCTACGAACCAGCTCACTGTAGGAAACGTTGTAATGCTTCAGCGTTTGTTTCAAGTTTCGGGCAAGCCGCTTCTCGTAGTATTTTCTGGTCCAAAGCTTTTTGAGCCACAACTCTCCGCTAAAATGAATTATAACAGAGTCATAAACGCTGTTTAGGCTAGTTTCCACTTAGGTCCCTCAGCAGTATCTTCTATAACCAAACCAAACTCTTTCATTCTGGCTCGAATCTCATCAGACAAACCATACTCTTTTTTCTTGCGCAGCTCATCTCTCAAATCGAACAAAATCTGCACCAAATCATCAACTAGCTTCTCACCAACCTGCTTGGTCTTCTCTTGCTGGAACAGCCCCAACGCTTTACCAAGACCTGAAAAGCTACCATAAACCTGCTCCAGAACCGCATGGTTAACCTGTTTTTGTTCGTCCAAAAACCTGTTAATCTCCTTTGACATATCAAACAGGGCAGCCAACGCCTGTGGAGTGTTAAAGTCTTCATCCATTGCACTCACAAACGCGTCCCTAAGCTTCTCCACACTCTCGCCGAACAAACGCTCAACATCAGTGGGTTCTCGCTCCACAGAAACAGTTTTGGCATCCTCCAAAGACTCCAAAGCACTATAGAGCCTACCCAAACTGGTTTCAGAGCCCTTGAGCCTTTGGTCAGTGAAGTCGATTTCGCTCCGGTAATGAGTAGACATGACAAAAAGGCGGATAGCCTCAGCAGAATACGTCTTTAATGCGTCCCTAACCGTGATGTAGTTGCCCAACGACTTCGCCATCTTTTCTCCATTAATCTTCAGAAAACCCGTATGCAACCAATAGCGAACAAAAGGCTTCTTTCCAGTTAATGCTTCACTTTGAGCAATCTCGTTTTCGTGGTGAGGAAAAATCAAATCACGAGCCCCACCATGAATATCAAACTGGCTTCCCAGATACTTCAAGCCCATAATCGCGCACTCGATGTGCCATCCCGGAAAACCTGTCCCCCATGGACTCCACCACTTAAGAACAGTTTCAGGCGCAGCCCGTTTCCAAAGAGCAAAGTCTCTAGCGTTTTTCTTGTCCTTGTGAACCTCAAATCTGGAGCCTTCAAGCATTTCATCAAGCTTAATTTTGGAAAGTTTGCCGTAATCGTCCATCTTGGATACGTCAAAGAACACGTTTCCGTTAACCTCGTAGGCGATTCCCTTCTGTATCAACTCTTGGATAGAGTCAATCATTTCAAGAAGATGCCCTGTGGCTCGGGGAGAAATGTCTGGTCGTTTCACACCCAAAGCATCAAGGTCCTTGAAGTATTCTCGCATGTAAAACTCAACCAACTGCATAGGCTCAACTTTTCGCTCTATTGCACGCTTCACGATTTTGTCTTCAGCAGTGTCCGTAGTCAGATGCCCCACATCGGTGATGTTCTGGACGTAGAATACAGAGTATCCCTTAAACTCGAGCCAACGAACAATAACGTCAAAGGCGATGTATGTTCTGGCGTGACCTAGATGAGCCCAATCATAAACTGTTGGTCCACAAACATACAATCCAACATTCTTATCATGCAATGGCTTGAACTCTTCTAATTGCCCACTCATTGTATTGAAAACCCGTAGAACCATACATTTTCACCCGCTAGACAAAGATTCGATGATTAAGCCTCAAACACAAACTTAGGCTACCCCTGATTTAAATCTAATCAGAAAACTATCGTGTAATTCTTTGGGCGTTACAAAGTTAACTTCACAAACTCAGAAAAACTGTTTTCACTCACACAAAAAAGCCCAAAAAAGAGGCAAAAAAACAGAACACAGGTTTTTTCGGGAGATTGCGTGTCTAGATTGTAGATTCATTAAACCTAAATATGTTGAACAGAGCAACTCTTATCACAGAAGAAATGAGATGCAACAAGATTGACTGAAGTTGTAGTTGTTGTCTGCCCAAATCCAAGATGCCAAAAGGAAATCGAAGAACCGATACTACTAACTATTCTTTCAGTCACACCACCAAAGCAGTACGAAGCATGCCCATACTGTTTTGCCAAACTGGAACAAGAAGAACCCATTGAAGAGGAAGAAGTTGCAGAACCAGAAATCGAGCAAAACCAAGTTCCAGAACTGCCAATTGAACATGAAGAAAACATGACAGTTCCTGAAGAGGAACAAGAGGCAGATAGTCTACAGATAAATGGGGTTTTAGAAAAAGTCAAAGATTCAGGTCCCAAGTTTTTGAATAGATTTAAAGCCTTGATTCCCAACAACGGGTCAAGCAAAAAAGGGAAGAAAAAGAAAACAAAGGAACCCGAAGTTAAGCCCGCCGTCACAAAGGAAAATGTGCCTAAAGAGGAAACAGTAACAGAAGCTGTTGCCGCAGAAGAACTAAAAGATGCTGCCCAAAATGACATACTACAAGAGGAAGAAACAGTCAAAGAGGAACCTAGAACTAAGGAAGCTGCCACAAAAGAAAGCGGGTCAGCAGGCTGTCCAGAGGAGTTCGGATACTTGGCTAACAGAGCAAAAGATGCGCCAATTCCGCAAGGGTGTTTGACTTGCCCAAAAATGGTTGACTGCATGTTAAGCCCAAGAAAAGATTAAACAAACATTTTTTGAACAAGCTTGAAGGGCAACTCGCATAACCAAAATCAGGAAGATTTAGGCAAAAACATTTCAAGAACAGTTTAATAGCGTCACAGAACAGTTTCATTTTGACTGGAGAAACTGAAAGTGTCTGAGGCGCCGCACATTTACTCAAAAGCTAATGTGAGCAAGTCGGGTGCAGTTCTTTTGGGTAAACATGTTGCATGTGATGCCTACGATGAGGGCAGACCAATACGAGTTGTTACTCACGCACATGCTGACCATATGGTTGGGATGGGGAAGAGCCTAAAGAACGGCGAAGTAACGGTTATGACTCCAGCTACCAGAGACCTCATAGATGCACTGAAGGGGCAACGCTGGTTAGCTAGGGGAACTGTGAAAACTCTTGATTATGGGGAAGCGTTCACCTATGAGGATGAAACATTAACTTTGCATTATGCTGATCATATCTTGGGGACGGCTCAGGCTCTTGTCGAGGATAAGGAGCAAACTCGGATACTTTACACCAGCGACTTCAGATACGCCCGAACACCACTTGTGGAGGCGGACATACTGGTCATGGAAGCCACGTATGGTGACCCTGTTCGGGTTAGACCGTTTAGCATGATGGTTGAAGGCATGCTTGTTTCTTTGGTTGAGCAGGGATTGAAGCGGGGTCCAGTCTACGTTTTTGGGTATCACGGCAAGCTACAGAAAATGATGCGGATACTCTACGAAGCAAAAGTGAAGACGCCGTTCATTGTTCCAGAAAAGATTTTCAATGTTTCAAAAGTCTGTGAACGGCACGGAATGAAACTGGGTAAACAGCTTCTCCCATTTGACGGCGAAAAAGCTCAAGCAGTGCTGAACCAAAATGAACCGTCTGTTGTTTTTTATCACTCGTATTCGCGAAAAAAAGTTGAAACCGAAGCTTTGCAGATTCATGCGAGCGGCTGGGAGTTCAGAAAGCCGTGCCGAAGAGTTGGAGCAAACAAGTATGTTGTTGCGTTGAGTGACCACTCCGACTTTAATGAGCTGCTAGAATACGTGGAAAGATGCAACCCAAAAATGGTGATAACAGACAAGCACCGATCAGAAGCAGCAAGCATCTTTGCCCGAGAAATCGAAAAACGACTGAAAATCCCCGCCAAAGCAGCGCCAATCTAACAGAACGGTAAAATTACTAATTGTTCAGTCAATAGAGCGTTTAGTTAAGGGCAAAATCAAAACGAATCAACACAAAGATGCATTACCCAAATTCTTATTATCTTCTCTAACGAAAACTGTGTTGTGGAAGTGTTCTGTATGGTAGACCCAGTGATTAAGGCAGAATCATTCAAAGAAGTAAGCATAATGGAGCAAACCCGCTTCAAAACCGTTGATGACCTGGCACGCTTTGCAAACATTGCAGTTGGAGGAAAAACAACTGGACTATACTGGGCAAACGGAGTCATCTTCGTTTATTATCCGCTACCAACATCAACAGAAGTTGCCGCAAAAGCGCTCATTGAAGAAAAGAAAGTTTACTGGGCATTTGTAAGTTACGCGCTCATGCCACAGTACAAGCCAATAATAGAAACTAAAGAAAGAATCATGGTGCCAGTAATCGACATGTCCACCAGCAACCTGTTCAACAAGGTTGGCAAGTGGCTAAAAGAGCAGCCCTAAGCCTTTTTTTGTCAACCGTTTTTTCTGGTCTAAAGCATTTTCTTTCGTTTCATGAACGATTCCACGTAATTGTCGAACTTTCCGCACTTTTTTAGGTACATTCCATATTTGACAAGGGCAGCCATGCCACGAGCCGCATCCTCAGGAGAGAAGTACGAAGGAATCCCAAGCTTATCAAATCTTGAACGGATATGAAGCGCCATCTCGGTTTCGCCCACATCACAGGCAACAACAGACTTGTTGTATTTCTTACGTAGTTCTGCCACGCGGTCAACAAAATCCTCCTGAAGGGCAGGAAGATGATGCAAACCCAAAACAATGATGCCGTCTATCTCGGGGTCTTCAAAAAGAATCCGTATACCATCCTCAAACATTTCAGACGTCACAGAACCAGTTAGGTCAACAGGATTCAAATTAGTTGCAAAACGCGGAATCTTGCCTTCGCTTTTAAGCTTCTCAAACTTTGCTATAGTTTCAGCAGAAAACCTCTTCACGTTCAGCCCTTGATTTACACACTCATCAACAGCCATGATTCCAGGTCCACCCGCATCAGTGATTATAGCAACATTGTTTCCTGATACTGGCGGCTGAAAAGCCAAAGCTTTACCCATGTCAAAGAATTCTTCAAGGTCATTTGCCCGTAGAACACCAACCTGTTTGAATGCGCTGGAGTAAATTTTGTCAGAACCAGCAATCGATCCTGTGTGGGACGCAGCAGCACGGGCTCCTGCCTCCGACTTTCCTACTTTTAAGGCAACAATAGGCTTTTTACAGGTGACCTTTCGGGCAACTTCCATGAATTCTCTTCCATTATCTATACTTTCAGAATAGAACAAAATAACCTGAGTTTTTGGGTCATGTAACAGATAAGTAAGCATCTCAGAGGCAGTTACGTCCGCCTTGTTTCCGAAGCTCACAAACTTGCTCACACCCATCTGCTTACCCGCCAGATAGTCCAATGCGGCAGCACCAAAAGCGCCACTCTGCGTCACTATGGCTATGGGACCGGGTCTTGGGCGGGGCGTGGCAACAACTTCATCTCCGGTGGTAAGCGTTTTTGTTTCGGGAAGAAACAGCATGTCTACTCCAGTTTTTGAGTCGTAGACGCCTAAACAGTTTGGACCAAGAACACGGATTCCAGCTTTTTTGGCAATGTTGGTTACTTCTTTTTCTAGTTCGTGGTTTCCAACTTCGCTAAAGCCAGACGTGATTATTACAGCCGCTTTCACGCCTTTTTGGGCTACTTCTTTCATGACGTCTGGGACAAATTTAGCTGGAACAACTATAACGGCTAAATCAACTTCGTCTTTTATTGCCAAAATTGAGGGAAAACATGGAAAACCTTGGATGGTTTTTTCTCCGGGGTTAACGGGGTACAGTTTTGCTTTGAAGAGGTTTCTTTGCTTGTTTATAACAAAGTTTTTGAAGATAACTTGCCCCGCTTTCATGGTTCTGCGGGAGGCACCTATTATTGCAACTGCCTTTGGCTCAAAGAAGGTATTCATCTGTTCCACAGTTGGGTCCATTTTTCTGTGCTCCTTAACATGTAAATTTGAGGTTACTTCCTCATTTGCGTTTTGTGTCTTATAATTACTACGGGGCGGTGTTTAACGCTGCCGAGCATATTCCAAGTTACGCCTGTCAAAGTAACGTTAAATGTCTCAGCCATGTCCCAAACCGTTCTGCCTGCCCCAACCCCACGTGTCCGATTGGCTATTTTTGCAATCTCGATTGATTCTTCGGTTGTCAGTTGAGACCCAGATACTGCCAATGGAGTGGCTCTTTTTTTTAGCTTAAGAGATCTGCCAGCCACGTACGCCAAGACGCCTCCAACAGAATGGATTCCAGTTATGGGTTTTGGGCGGGGCGTAAAATGGAAACCGTTCAGGGAGTAAGTTTTGTCAGTGTCTACGATGGCAACGGTTACATGTTTTCCAAGCTCAGCTTGTATTTGTCGCCGCAGTTCATGGGCGATTTTGGGGGCATTTTCTAAGGGAAGACAAACATAGGAGTGAGGCAGGTTGCTTCCGTCGATGCCGCCTTCTGAGCCGTGCATCAGGGCTTGAAGAAAACCGCCACGCTGTAAGGCTAATTGTTTGTGAAGGCTTCCATCTTCAGTTGGGTATGACTGTAGAAAGGTTATGGTTTTTTTTCGTAGGTGGCATATGGGTCCTAGAATGTATGGCCAGACAAAATGCATCCAGTATTTAGCGATGAAACGTGCAAGTCTGCTGGGTTTAACATTTTTTTCGTCGACTATGTTGCCAAGAGCCGTGGAAATTGCTTTTTCGGATACTGTTACGAAGTCTCCGTCAGCCACTATGTTTTTTATGGCTTTGATTATGTCTTGGGTGTAATTGTCGTTTGGTTTCCAGTATTGGGTTTCAATTGCGACAGCTTTGTATTTGCCAGCCACTTTTCATCACGAGTAACGTGTGTTGTAATGTTTTCTAAGAGGTTTGCTTGAAATAAATAGGTAACATTTTGTAGGAAGATTACATCCTGAATATGTAAGAAACGTGAAGGGGAGAAACTAAGATGCCCACAAAAGATGAAGAACAAAGCGTGAACATTTTTGATCTCCTCTCGGAAGAGGCTCCTGAAGAAGAGGAAGAGAAGCCGAAAAGCAGGCGGGCTGAGCTTTTAGAGCCGATGGGTGTTAAAGACCGTTTTGAAGAGGGCAGCATCAGTATTGACATGAGAACGTGTAGGGGAATAGAGTGTAATTTGTGTGTGAAAGCTTGCCCTACTAATGCGTTGTACTGGAAAGTTGGAGAAATCGGAATTATAGAAGATTTGTGTATTCACTGTGCTGCGTGTGTAGCCAACTGTATGGTGGATGATTGTATCCGCGTTACAAGGAAGCGTCCAGACGGCAAAATTGAAACTTTCAGTAACGCAAAAGATGTTTGTAAGCTAATGCGTAATATCAACTTAAGAAAGGGTAGGGACAGAGTGGAGTCGCTCTTTCCTACAGTTGAGGAATATTTTGAGCGCTATGGAGAGTAATCAGGCATCGTTTGTAGCCTGTATGATTGTGGCGCATTCTGTTAGGCAGGGCACATGCAGTACATTTTGATTCAATCAGCAGGTTTCGAAAACTTTATGTTCTGTGAACAAACACACAAAGTTAGGGAGATACATATTTTGTCTGAACAAAATTGGAAAAAAATTATTGAAGCCGCAGTAAAAGTTGAAGAACAATCTATTGCACTTTACAGCATGGCGCTAGAGAACTCCAAGTATCCATCATCCAAAGTTTTTCTCAAACAACTGGTAGCGGAAGAGACTGGGCACAAAAACAGGCTTGAAGCCATAATGAATGATCAAACAAAGATTTCGGAGCTAGGTGCCCACGATGGTGCAGTTCAAGACCTCAAGATTGTTGACATGCTGCAGGATACTGGGTTGTCGTCTGATGCAGATTATGAGGCGATACTGGTTTACGCGGCGAAACGAGAAAAAAGCACCTACGATTACTACAGAACATTGGCTCTAGGGCTCAAAGGGTCAAAGATGGGTGAGTTGTTCTCTAAGCTGGCGCAGGAAGAGCTGGGGCACAAGAACAAGCTTGAAAAAGAATACGACGACTGCATACTAACAGAAAACTAGAACAAGCAAAATCTAGTTTATTAGCGGGCATTCAAGCCTTTACTTTTTTTATCTGCACGGTCAACGTTTCTCTTTTGTCTACGAACGGATTCTGCAAAAAACACTAAAGGATAAGTTACTGGATTACGTCAGCGGTGACGCCGTCTATTCTAACGGTTTTTTCTTCTTTGGTGTTCACGTTCCTGAATGTGATTATGTAGATTGGATTGTAGATTATTGCGTGCTCATTGACCTGAAATATTTCTTTGTCGATAGTGTCCACGTCTGAGGGTCGTTTGATGAGCTTGGTTTTAGCCATCATTATTACCTCTTGATTAGAGACCGTTATGGCTGCAGTCTTTTTCTTGAATTCTTTCAAGAGTTTTTTGGGATTGTCCTCCGAGGGAGCAATAGGAACCTGATCAGGAGAAATCTCGTTCCCGCTCTGGTCAAGAATAAAGTATGCTTTATCTTCATAGAAAAACAGCTCTTGACCTTCAAGGCTAATAACACTACGGAACTGTTCAAGTTCAGCATTGGGAACAGGCACCATCTGAGGCTTGAATGTTTCTCCTAGAATTTTTATTTCCTTAACGTTCTTGGAAACATCAATGTTGTAAACTTTTTTGGTGTAGTAATCGATTCTGTATTTTGCGTCCACAAGAACATAGGGCACATAATGCTTGTCAACCGAAACCACATGTATGTCCTCGGGTTTAGGCTTTGAGAACCGTTTAACGAATAGCTCATTTTTCATTTCTTCTGCGGTTTGTTTTAATGTAGAAGGCTCCACCCTAGACTTGTAGACTATAACCTTTGTGCGTGCAATATTCTCGGGAACTTGTGGAATCGAAGTCAAATATAACACCTAAGGAAACATGAATAAAGAAAACTCGGGCTAATTAATCATTTATGAATCCACACTCCAAATTAGCCATAAACACAAACAATCACAGATTCAACAAATTTCCAAACAAAACGCTAAATCAGCCTGTTTTCTGAAATTTCAAGCATAACAAAAATAGTGTGTTGTTGACTACACTTATTCACACTTTCTTTATGCATATTAGCATACTAATAGAGGTTCATTGTTGAAAACAGCCTTTTTTCTGAAAAAATTAGCACAGCACACGTTTGCCGCTAAAGTTCACACGTATATTAGTAATAGTATAGCAGAGCTGAAAACATGCTCGGATTCGGGGTTTTTAGTCTTTAGTTTTGTTTTCAAGTGTTTTCTCTAGCTTTGAAATAGAC
>PIXT01000174.1 GCA_003096235.1 Candidatus Bathyarchaeum sp.
CATAATCGGCATGGTTACGGAAAAAATTGAATCCAAAGAAAGACTCTTCATGAAAATTGAAGACTTAGAGGCAACGGCTACTGTACTTGTGCCTTCAAATTTGAGCAAAGAAATTATTGAAAAAGCCCACTCAATACTCCTGGACCAAGTCGTTTGTATAAATGCAATAAAAGGTAACAACGACCTAATTGTTGCGAAGGATTTCATTTTACCTGATATACCACAAAAGTCGTCTCGTAAAGCGGAAGTTCCGGTATATGCAGCGTTGATGTCAGACATTCATGTTGGTAGCAACAAATTCATGGAGAAAGAGTTCAACAGATTTTTAGGGTGGTTAAAAGGAGAAAGAGGAAACGATAAAGTCAGAAACATTGCCAGCCACATAAAATATTTGGTAATTGCAGGCGATATTGTAGACGGAATTGGAATATATCCAGGACAACTTGAAGAGCTAACAATAACAGATATTTATGAACAATATAGGGAAGCTGCAAAACTGCTTGAACAGGTTCCTGACTATATTGAAATAATCGTAATTCCAGGTAATCATGACGCAACCAGAAAGGCTCTACCACAACCGGCGCTACCAAAAGACTACGCTGAACCTTTAACAGAAACAAGAAAAATTTACTCTCTTGGAAACCCATCCACCATTAGTTTACATGGAGTTGAGTTACTTCTTTTTCATGGCCGAAGCTTAGATGATGTCGCAGCTGTTGCACCTAATGTTAGTTTTGACACTCCAGACAAATCAATGAAACTATTACTACAAGGTAGACATCTCGCACCCATTTATGGAGAAAGAACGCCAATTGCTCCTGAAAAAAGAGATTTCATGGTTATAGATAGAACACCGGACATTTTTCACGCAGGCCATGTTCACATAATGAAATGCAACAGATACAGAGGAACATTAATTGTAAATTCAGGGGCTTGGCAAGAGCAAACAGATTTTCAGCAAAGAATGGGCTTAACACCCACACCAGGAATTGTTCCTATTGTTAACCTTCAAACATCTAATTTATCAGTAATTGATTTTACACAACCTTGGTAAAAATTGGAAAGTGTTGTCAACCGAGAGTTTTGACTTTATTGAGCATTTGAAAAACAGTTGGGAATATATCCCAAGAGTTCTCTAAATCTGTCGTTGTTTGTGAAAACGTTTCTGACGAGACTCCGCCCGACGCCTAGCCGAATCTTTTTAGTTCGACCATGTCGACCCATGCTCACAACACGGGCGTTTAACAAACCAATCATGTCTAACTCGCTGATTAGGCCACTTACGCGTCTCTGGGTTAAGGCTGAAACACCAGATTGGTCACATAGTTCAGAGTAAATTCCGTAGATGTCTCCAGTAATTGTGTAGCTGAGTTTTGTTTTACCCAAAAGATAAACACTGCAAAGAACCAGTTTAGAATGAACTGGAAGGTTTTCTAAGACTTCTACAATTCTGTCGTGTTCTACGCGTTTTTCTGCTTCTCTTACGTGTTCTTCGCTTACACAGTCGATACCTTGTCGCTCTGCTAGTTCACCTGCAACTCTAAGGAGATCAAGAGCCCGTCTGGCATCTCCGTGTTCGGCGGCAGCCAAGGCAGCACATAATGCCACTGCACTATCTAGTAGAGCGCCTTCGGAGAATGCTATTTGGGCACGTCTCCATAGGATGTCTTGAAGCTCTGCTGCATCATATGGCCTGAAAACTATTTCTTCTTCACTTAATGAGCTTAGAACTCGTGGGTCCAAAAATTCTTTGAACCGGAGGTCGTTTGATATTCCTATTATTGAGGTTCTACCGTGACGAAGAGTTTCATTGACTCGGGTTAATTCGTAAAGTAGAGTGTCTCCTCGGGCTTTTATGAGAGCGTCAATCTCGTCAAGTACAACTATGAAAATTTTTCTTTGTTTGTCCAAGCCTTCTTTGAAGCGGTCGAAAACTTCTCCAACTGCTAAGCCTGTGAATGGAACTTTGACATATAGTGCTTCACATAAACTTGAGAGAACTCGGTATTCTGTTCCAGCCAATCGACAGTTAACATAGCAAACACCTATTGGTGCCCCTAATTGGTGGGCTTTAGAGGAGAGCTTGTTAAGAACATGTTTTGTTACTGCTGTTTTTCCTGTTCCAGTTTTTCCATAAATAAACGCGTTAGAGCAAGGCGACCCTCTTAGAACAGGTGCAACTATTCCACCTAGACAATGAATTTGTTCATCGCGGTGAGGCAGTTTATCTGGAATGTAATCATGACGTAATACTTCCCGGTCCTTGAAAATGTGAATGTTACTCAAAAAACGGTCAAAAACATCTTCAAGTGTCTCAATTTTTGTCAGTTTGGTAAGCTCCTGAAAGTGGTAGTGAAATTAATGCCTCGATTGCATTTCCAGTAGATAAGAACTCTCATAAAAAAAAGTAGACAAATTGCACAAAATCCTAAAGGGGAACTGAACTTTCTGGATAAAACTAGTTTTAGGTTATTTGTAGATATGTATGCTTGTTTACAGACACTGTCACCCCTTAATTTCTCGTGGAAAAAGAAAGGTTATTACGAGGTTTAGGCAAGAAAAGAATCTATTTTTCGAAGTTATTATTTTTAACAAAAAGAATCTCATGGGAATTATTTTAGATTTTAGTATTTAGTTTTATCTCTCAAAAAAATTAGATTAAAATCTACAATTCTTTTATTAAATGACCTAATTTGAACTTACACCTAAAATCTGTAATACACTGGAAATGAAGGGGTCTGAGTGCCAATCAATTTCGTATAGTTTGATTGTAGCTTGAGGATACACACTAATTTTTAACTCACGAAGAGTCTTCTATATTTACTTGTTACATCACTTGTTAACTTCGTTGTGAAGTCTTGTGAAATAAACTAGTATATTTCATGTTTTTAGCTCTTATTTAGGAAAATAGCGTTTTTTATGTCATTTCACGAGTATATAGACCACCCCTTGGTTTCTACTGGAAAATAAGATTCAACCCTTACTTATTTATTATTTTAGAAACGTGGCATTGTGTGAAGTCTGTGAACCTAAAAAACTGTAAAAAACCCCTCTTTTTTGTTTTCAGTCATTTTTCAAACTTTTTATTTTATCACTCTTAACCACAATATCTATAACTTGTGAATTTGTAATTAGTGAACACTAACTGGTGCATGGCATGCCTACCAAGAAAATGCGCTTTGAGATTTCCAATAATGGAGATCGATATACGATAACCTTTGAGGGTCAAGTTACGAGAGATAAGGCTCTTCGTTTGCTTGACCTTGTTGAGCTTTTGGGAGGAATGCCGGAAGTAAATGAAGAAACAAAACCTTCAGTATCTGAAATGCCAAAGATAGATAAAGTTCGTTTAGTTGCAGAGAAAAGTTTTCCCATGGGCTGGTTTAGTTCAAAAGAACTTCAGCTAGAATATGAAAAACAGTTTAATGAACTAATTCGCCTAAGCACTGCATCAACTTATCTATCTCGTTTGGCAGATCGAGGTTTTTTCATGAAAAAGGGTGCTTCAAATCAGTTGCGTTACCGAATTATGACTGCGATATCAAAACATCCTATTCATCAAAGATAATAAATAACCTGTTTTTTAAGATAGTTAATGTAAGTTTAGTTGGAAGGCTCTTCGTGGTTTAGGAGAACGCTGTATGAGTAAGATTCAAGCAGACCTCTTTGATTTAAAAATCAAGCTTAAGTCTTATGTTGATAAAGGTAGGCAACTCGGTTTTAGTGATTTGAAGCAACAACCCTTGATTGTTTCTAAACCCGACACGGCCAAAATAAAACCTTTGAAAAAAATTAAACAATCTAATTCCCGGTTTTTAGCAGTAGACTGCTCAACTAGAACGCTAAAAAGAGCCCACAACTGGGGAATATACCTCATGAGAGTTGCATATGCTTCTGTAGAAAACCGCAAAGTTACCTGGGGTTACGACGAAAGCATTGTTAGTACAGTTGGCGACCGGAGGCATCGCTCAAACTTTTTGATAGACCGTAGACTCCAACTAGAAAGTGAGATGGCACTAAAACTTCTTCACGAAGAGTCTTCCC
>PIXT01000175.1 GCA_003096235.1 Candidatus Bathyarchaeum sp.
GTACAGCGCAACCGAGGGCGCTTTTGCCCAGCAACTTGACGATTTGCCGTACGTTTCTCCAAACTATGACGGCTACTATTTTGAGGTAGAAACAGGAAAAGGCACCAAAATGCTTCATGAACTGAAACGTGGAGAATGGGGCAGGCTCATTATTTCGTCTTGCTTGTTTCCCAGATACGACATCGGCGACATGATAGAGTGCCTAGGAAAAAACTACTACAGAATCTTCGGCAGAGCAAACACAAAAACAATCCTAGAACACAAGCTGTACAGACTCTTTTTCGGTTGGCTCATCTAGTTATTGCTTGTAAGTCTTGTTCGGCGTTGAAGTTTTGTTGTAATTTCCATCTAAAGTAACACTTTTAGTAAAAATTAAGGTGTAATAGAAAATTATATTAGCTCTCTCAAACATACACTAACACCTAAAAGGGGGATTTTTCGGTTGATTTTGCCAGAAGATATAGAAGACAAAATAGTCAAGGGCAAAAGAAAGAGGGGAAAAACAAAAAGAGGAATCTGGAAAAAAAGAGAAGTAGACTATGCTGCCGACGAGATTCTGATAAAAGTCCGCCGAGGAAAGGACAGAGACAAAGTCTTTCTTAAGAAACTGTTTTCTGGAGACTTAGAGAAAGCAAAAATGAAAAGAGAATTTGACAACAACGGCATTGGTTTGATAAAAGTAGCAGAAAACGTAGATGTTCTCAAAAAATGTTTAGAAATCCAAGAAGACCCAGACGTTGAATATGCTGAACCAAACATGAAAGTCACGGGCGCCATCATCCCGAACGACACACATTATGGTAACCAATACGCTCTGCCATTAATCGAGGCCCCAAAAGCATGGGACATAGAGACTGGCGCAAATGACGTGATGATAGCAGTTCTAGATTCAGGAATAGCAATGAGTGGCTCACCACCATCACTTTCTCACCCGGACCTCAACGACACTTCAAGATTCATTGTAGGATATGACTACGTAGACGATGACGCTTATCCAAGAGACGAGTTTGGACACGGCACACACGTTGCAGGGATAGCTTCTGCTCACACAGACAACTCAACAGGGATTGCAGGACTTAGTTGGACTACAAAAATCTACATAATAAGAGTGCTTGACGATAATAATGAGGGAAATTTTGGGGATGTTTATTCCGGAATAAAGGAAGCTGTTGATTATGCAGTTAGTAACAATTTGCGACTTGTCATAAATCTAAGTCTTGGCGGGTCTGCACCTTCATATTCAATGGAGCAAGGGGTAATTTATGCAAGAGATAGAAACTGCTTGATTGTTGCGGCAGCAGGTAACTATCCACCTGGAACAGATGAAGTTAGATATCCCGCTGCTTATTCCTCGTCTTATGACAACGTTATTGCAGTATCAAACACTGATTCGTCAGATCACATTTCCAACAGATCATGCTTCGGACCAGAAATCAACGTTGCAGCCCCGGGTACAGACGTGTATTCTACAATGCCAAACTACCACGTAGCAATGAACGATCCAGTTTGGGGAAGCCATAGTCAAAACTATGATTATGTTAGCGGAACTTCAATGTCTAGTCCTCATGTTGCTGCCTTAGCAGCGCTAGTTCTTTCCTGTGATAACACACTTTCTCCAGCTGATGTCAGGGACCTAATAGAAGCCAGAGCTGACGATCTAGGCACACCTAGCTGGGACCAGTATTATGGTTACGGCAGAATTGACGCCTATGAAACACTAAAAGATTATGCCACATCAATCTGTTCCCTAACCCAAACCATGACGCCCCGAGAGTGCATTTACTGTACAGTTCAAAACATGACTGGCTGCAATTTCAAAATTGTGACACAAGTACAATGCTTTGACAAATGTGAATTCCAACTTCAATACTACATACCGCGTGACAAGTGCGAGTACGTTATTCAGACCAGAGTACCTAGTTGCAGATATAGTGATCAAATAATACCGTGCAGAAGCTGGGATATTGGTCCTCAATGTTTGCAGCATGGAAACTTTCCATGGGAACGATATAACGAACCATTTGATAGGCCAATCAATTTAGATCAACAACAAGCTATGCGCGCGGCTTCAGAGATGAAGCACGTGAAACCACTTACGAGAAAAACAAGCAGAATCAGGCCAACTGCCAAAAAGAGACCGCTTAGCCACAAAAAGAGATACTATCCACAATAAACCCCCTCTTTTTTGGGTTTTTTCTGGGACTGACTCAACAAATGAACAGCCATCTTGAAAAGTGGAACAAGTTACTTGAATTAAAAGATTCACTTTATCAATTTGACTTTGAAAACCGTAACTACTTAATTGATACAAACAGCTGCAATTTTTGTGAAATCGACCTCAATGCTAAGCAGTTAGTCTCTCAGATAACCAAAGGAACTAGTTTCAACAAAATGAAAGAAGGCTGCTCTGACCTTTTTTCCTATGATTCCTTGGTTGAAGTACTTGATGAGCTGTTTATGTTGTACTCCAACGGATTTTTAGTTTCACAAAACAAGGTATCAACAATTAATGAACTGAAAGACCAACCAGTTTCAACCCTTTGCCTAATAATGGCTACAGACTGTAATTTGAGATGCCGATACTGCTTTGCAAAGGGTGGAAGCTACAATTTAACCCGAAAAAAAATGAGTTCATACGTAGCTGAGACTTCAGTTGATTTTCTTTTGGCGAATTCATGGAGAAAAAAAAGTCTGTCTCTGAGTTTTTTTGGTGGAGAACCGTTACTAAATCTGGATGTCATAAAAAGAACCGTTAGATATGCAAAGAAAATGGGGAAGAAACACAAAAAAAAATTTTCATTTAACATCACAACAAATGGAACAATATTAAATCAAGACATAATGGATTTTCTTGTGAAAAATGATTTTGGAATCATCATTAGCCTCGATGGTCCAAAAGAAGTAAACGACAAACAAAGGGTTTTCCCAAACGGTTCTGGAACATATGAATTGGTCGCCAACAACCTAGAAAAGTTTGTAAAAAGATATCCGAAGATGAGACATAAAATCACCATAAGAGGCACAATTACAATCAAAACAAAAGACATTTCCAAATCACTGTATCACCTCAAAAAACTTGGGTTTAGCATAATGTCTTTGGAAACTGTAATGACTCAGAACACAGAGTTTGAAATAAACGACGAGAACATCAGTAAAATTTTTCGGGAATATAACAAAGTAGCAAAACGTTATCTTGAATCCCTGAAAACAGGTGACAACTTTTCGTTTTTCCATTTACATCAGATGTTTTTTCAGGTATCAGAGGGAACACAAAGAATAAGTCAATGCGGCGCTGGTGTAGGATACCTGAGCATAGACCCTGAAGGCGAAATCTATCCGTGTCACAGATTTGTTGGCGATTCTAGGTTTGTAATGGGTACCGTTTTTCACAATGAAGTTGACCCTAAGATTAAAGATGTTTTTCGACATTCTTCAGTGAATAACAAAGAAGACTGCAAAAACTGTTGGGCAAAATACATCTGTGGAGGCGGATGCCATGCCACTGCTATTCAATTCAACGATGACATACTAAAACCACACAAAATAGAATGTGAACTAATGAAACATAGAATAAAACTAGGAACATGGATTTATTCTCAGCTTAATGAAGCTCCAAGACAGAAGTCCATCGAAATAAATCAATAATGATTTGGAACTTTGAGGTTGATGTAACTCACGGTATGGATTGTCCTTATGTAGGTTTTTCAGAAGTCTACCACAGCAAAGTCAAAACAATCTACAAGACAAAAAGCAAACTTACGAATAGCTAATAGGCTACTAAGAAGACGTAATTCAATACGCAAAATGTGGGGGTTATTTGGTGAGCAAAACATTAGTTGCTTTCGCGAGTAAGGGAGGAGCTTCAAAAGAAGCAGCCAAAATAATTGCTGATGAGTTGAAAAGTAAACACTGTTTAGAAGTGGACGTTGTCGATTTACGAAAAGACAAAAAAAAGCTCTCAAACATTGACCAATACAACTATGTTGTTGTAGGCTCGGGAGTGCGAAGCGGAAAAGTTTACGATGAAGCCCTAGACTTTCTGAAAAAAGATTTTGCCAACAAAAAACTGGCTTTCTTTGTTTGCAGCGGTGACGCAGGTGACCCTGAAAAATACGAAGAAGCCCGCACAAAATACGTTAACAATGTTTTGGCAAATTACCCTAACTTGACCACGGTTGACACCGAAGCCTTTGGCGGTCGCCAAAAAATGTTAGGAAGAACCGTCTTTGACAATTTTAACCCAACAAAAATATCTGGTTGGGCAGAAAATCTTGGAAACAAACTTCTTGTGTAGTGTCAGTTTCAAGACTTTTCTGCCATGTTTGATGGGGGGACTTGTTTTCTTTCTGTGAAGGCGTTGCTTTTGAGGATGGAAAAAAGCTCTGATATTGGGTTGGGAAACTCTTGGGCGATTTCATCGGCTGTTTCTGGGGAAAGTCCTTGTGCAATCAAGGTTTTTTTGAAGGCTGACTTTGCTTGTCTTCGTTTAAGAGAGGTTTGGGTAACCAAACCTAGGGACTGAAACGCCAGTTTGGAGCCGTAGAGGACGCCTGTGAAGAGGGCTTTAGCACCCATGGCTTAGCCCTCGTGGTTTCCGAATCTCATTCCTTTTAGGCCTTCACTCCACTTTGTCAGGGTTCCTAGGTAGTCTTTGGTCATGGATAGTGCGGTGTCCTCTGGGA
>PIXT01000176.1 GCA_003096235.1 Candidatus Bathyarchaeum sp.
CAACCTTTTTTCCAAAAACCTAACGTCCAACTAGTCATTAACTACATTTTTGTCTATCTGATGGGCTGTCACTTTTTGTTAAACGTATTATTTAGCAAGAGCACTATTCCTGCCGTGAAAAATATTGCTTCAAAAAATTCGTGATGAAGCACATCTTTAACGTCAAAAAGTCTGCCACTGATTATGAAATGGTGAATAACGCTTAATCCGCCTAACAGCACGAAAACACAACCTAAGATTATGCTCTCATTTTTCTCCATTTCACATCAACATTAAATAATCTACTTCGTTTATAAGCACCATACTTCCAAAAAACCAAACAAAGCTATAACCTACCCACAACAGTCATCAACAAAGCAAAGACTTCCCTTATTCATGCAAAGGTTTATTTTTTCTTCATGTTCAACATAACCTTGGTGCACCTAATTGAGAGAACCCTTCGCAAACTTTGTTAAAACAGAACTAAGCCCCAATATCCTGTTAATTACATGTGGATTTCCCGGAACATACAAAACAGAAACATCACAGGAAATCTCAAAAATCAAAGGATACCCAATCCTCAGAACAGACATAATCAGACTAGAAGTACTAAAAGGCGAAGACATCTTTGACGCCAAAGTTGCAGGAAACATGAGCAAACGAGAAAAGGTCTACAACGAAATGTTCCGTCAAGCAGAAAACCTTGCCCAGAAAGGCAAAGGCGTAATATTAGACGCAACCTTTGTAACCAAAAAACTGCGAAGACGCGCAGCAGATGTTGCAGGACACAACAACATCCCATTTGTTATCCTCAATACTAACTGCTCTGAAGACGCATCACTTACCCGTATTTCACGGAGAACCAAAGAAAACTACGAATCAAACGCCTTAACCAAAGACGCATACATCGCAAACAAAAACAAGTTTGAGTCCATTGACTTGAATTACCTGAAACAAAGACACCCACACATTGACATAATACACCTCACCGTAGACACAGAAAGCGACAACCCCGCAGACTGGTACATAATCGGAAAAGAAGTCAGGTAACTGGACTTTAACCCTATGATAATTGATTTACACATCCACTCAAAAACATGCTCTGACGGAAACCTTCCTGTTGAAAAAATCATCGAAGAAGCCAAAACCCGAAAAATTGGGTTAATGTCAATTACAGACCACGATTCGATTGGCTGCCAAAACAGAGCCATGACCTTGGCACAAAAAAACGGAATCAGATACATTAGCGGCGTCGAGTTGAACATAACCTTTTCACACCCCAACTTCTGTAACGGCAAAGCCGCCTCGTTAGACTTGCTCGGTTACAACTTTGAGCTAGACAGCAACGAATTGCACAAAAAACTGGAACAAATCAGCCAATACCGTGAAGAACGAGCCGCACAAATACTGGAAAAACTCAACACAGAATTCGAAAAAGAAGGACTCCGAAACTTTACAAAAAATGATTTAACTCAGATTCAAAACTCCGCCGACGGTGTGCTCGGTAGACCCCACATAGCAGACTATATGATAAAACAAGGAATCGTCAAAGACCGAAAAGAAGCCTTCAACATGTATCTTGTGAAATGTAATGTTCCAAAGTATCCTCTTTACCTCAAAGAAGCATCAAGCCTGCTAAGAAACGCTGGAGGAAAAGTAGTACTAGCCCACCCCAACGACCCATACGGAACTTCACTAGTCAAGTTGACCGAATCACTACAAGAACAGACCAACATAATCAAAGATTCAATGCTCAACTACCTTGATGGCATAGAGTGCTGGCACTCCAGAAGTAGCCCAGAAACAACAAATCATTACGTGGATTTCGCAAAAAAACATGACCTGCTCATGACTGGAGGAAGCGACTGCCACCAAAAACCCGTAATAATGGGAACAATCAAAGTCCCCGAATTTGTGGCAAATCAATTCATCAAATGATTAAAGCTGCTTTGCATAATCTGTAGCTAACTCAAAGTATGCGCTTGCCTCTTTTTGTGCTGCAGTTTTTTCTTCAACGCCCACACTGGAATCGTTTAATTTGAAACTGGTAACTTTTCCTCGCACATACGCCCTATAACACTTGTAGAATGCAAGCAGTTGCTCTAGTTCTTTGTCTCCTGAATACTTGACGTATCCTTCAACCAAAAAACTGGACAAGTCACTTCGTTCTTTAAAGTCCAAATCCATTGCCAAGAAAGCAACTTCTGAGGCAACATCACAATATCTGAATCTTTCATTAAATTCTATAGCGTCAAAAATGTAGATCTTATCTGCAACAAAGATGTTACCCGAGTGAATATCTCCATGGCACTCTCTGATTCTGCCATCAGCCACTCTTTTCGCAAACAAAGACACATTTTGTTTCATGAAATCGTCTACTTTTTCTTTGATTAACCTGTAACTTTCTGGAGATATTGTTTTGCTGATAAATTCCTCTGTTTGATCAAAGTTCTCTTTCCAATTTGTTTGTATCATCGACAATGAACCAAACCCGCTTATTCTCTGACTTGTTTTTGCTTTCAAGTGGAATTCAGCTATAATCTTCACCATTTTGTCAACAAGATTTTCGTCAATTTTTCCCTCTTCAAGAAGCCGAGTCATCATCTTTTCTTCAGGAATCCTCTTCATTTTCACGGCGTACTCAACGATTTCTCCTTCACCGTTTACTTTAACCCCATCTGATTTAGCGATTGGAACAACCTCAAGGTACATATCGTCACATAATCGCTTATTGAGCTCCACCTCTTTTTCACAAAAGAAGCGCCTCTTTTCAAGAGTCGAAAAATCTAGAAACCCAAAATTTACCGCCTTTTTAACCTTGTAAACAAAATCTCTGGTTAAAAAAACGTATGATATGTGAGTCTGTTTCAGTTCAATCTGCTCCAAATCGTCCTCGTAAGCCTCAGGTTTCCTTAACGCTTCCACAACTTGCATCTGACCAGTTACGTTATCTCCCAAATTATTTCCTTCCAACTTTTCCTTTTTTTATCTGCTTCAACTCTTCAAGTTGATTTAGCCTTCTAAACAGACAGCTTTTCCTGTCTTTTTGTTATATTTAAACTTCAACAGCTATATAGCTATATTTCACTGAGGATTCAAAACTACCAAAAAAGATTTTCTCCCTTTACAAAAATTGTAACACCATTAAATTCATGCCCCTAACTGAACCCACACAATCTTTAAAGACATTATTTCCAGCTCTTCCCTTGGCTGTTTTTGAGCCCAAAACTTTTTTCTTTGCCATAAAGGCTTAAATATCCTGTTTGTTACTGACTTGGACGATAGATATGCCAAAATGGGGATACTCAATAACCGACATGGATACTGAAAAAACAGCCAAAGCTAGCGGACGCGAATTAAGAGTGTCCCACAAACACGCACGCGAAGTATGCAAGACAATAAAAGGAATGAAACTTGATCAAGCCAAAGACTACCTTCAACAAGTCATCCTAAAGAAAAAACCTGTTCCATTCCGCAGATTTAACAAAAAAGTGGGACATCGTCACGGTTTGGAAAAAGCATTTGCTGGCAGGTATCCTGTTAAAACTGCAACAGAAATTTTGAGGGTGCTTGAAGGCGCTGAAGCAAACGCCGAATATAAAGGACTTGATATGGAGCATCTTAGAATAATTCACGCTTCAGCTTATCCTGGAATGAAAATCAAAAGATTCATTCCCCGAGCCTTCGGACGATCATCACCACGATATAACACTCTCACTCATGTAGAGCTTGTTTTGGAAGAGATGGAAGGAATTTAATGTCTGTAGTTAAACACTTTATCGAAGATTCAATAAAAAAGGCAGAGATTGACGAATTTTTACAACATGAATTCGAAAGGGCAGGATACGGAGGCGTAAGCATCACAAAAACGCCTCTAGGAACACACCTTGTAATATACACTATGCGCCCCGGTCTAGTCATCGGAAGAGGCGGAGAAACCATAAGAGCACTCGCAAGCATCCTAGAAGAAAAGTTCCAGCTTCCCAGCCCACAAATTTCAGTAGCTGAAATCGAAATCCCAGAACTAAACGCATATGTTGTGGCGTCACGGATTGCCTCAGCATTGAAGCGGGGAGTTCACTACCGAAGAGCTGGTTTCTGGGGTCTAACTCAGGCTATGCAAGCAGGTGCACTCGGAATCGAAATTATTATCAGCGGCAAGCTGCGCACGGACCGTGCTCGCTACGAAAAATTCAGAGAAGGATACTTGCCCAAAAGTGGAGAACCTCCAAGAAAATACATGAGAAAAGCCGAGTTACATGTTCACCTGAAACCTGGAACATTGGGCGTAAAAGTGCGATTGATTCCACCAGATGCACAGTTCCCCGATCAGGTACAAGTATACATACCTGAAGAAGAACCTGAACGCGAACCAGAACAGCAACTTGTTCAGGAAACAGCAGTAACAGAGGAAAAGACTGTTGAACCAGAGGTTTCTCCTGCTGCAGAAACAGTGGAAACACCTGCATCTGAACCTAAAGTTCCTGTTACTGAAGAAAAGCTTGAACCCGCTGAAAAAGCAGTTCCTGTAGAGAAAAAGGTCATAGTTACAAAGAAAGTTGAAGAAGCAAAGGCTCCTGCTGCTGAATCAAAGGCTGTAGCTGAAAAGAAAGAAGTTGACGCAAAGGTTACTTCAGTAGAGAAAAAACCTGTTACCGAACCGAAGGTAGAACCCAAGGTTGTAGCTGAAAAGAAAGTGGTTAAGGCAGAGCCTAAGTCTGTAGCAAAGAAGCCAGCGGCAGAGAAGAAAGTTGCTGAACCTGTAGCTCCTGTTGCTGAAGCGAAAGTAGTGGCAGAAAAGAATACTGTTAAATCTGCAGTGGCTTCTGTTGAACCAAAAGTTGTGCCTGAAGAAAAAGTAACTGAACCCAAGGCTACTCCTGTCAAAGAAAAGGCAAAGCCCACAAAAAAGGTAGCTAAAAAAGAGGCGCCTTCAGCTAAAACAAACAAAGAGGCAGGAGAATAAGCATGGC
>PIXT01000177.1 GCA_003096235.1 Candidatus Bathyarchaeum sp.
AAACATCCAGATTGTTGCAACTGTTTTCATGGTTGCTCCAACCCATCCGCCAGCAAATGGGCCGAGGAAGCCTACGAGAGGTGCACTGATAAATAGGCTTAGTAAGGCGGGTTTTAGTCCAAAGATTATCCAGCAAATCATCCAAGGGATTGCCACCAGGTCTATTTGCATACCCCATGGTGTCACAAATAGGGGTACAAAGATTTGTAGGATTACTGCGAGAGGTGCTAGTAATGTTGCGCCAGCGATTTTTATGGTTGGTCTGTTGACGTTCATTTTTTGTCTTCCTGTGTTTGTTCTTTCATTGAACTTATTTAAGAGTAGCTACCTAAAAAATGGTAGACTTTTTGGTGTTTTCGAATAAACGTTTTAAAGAATTATTTCCTTCTCTACTAGGTGGACCAGAGGAGTAATGCCCGAAACTCAAGAACTACCCCTTAATGGCCTTAAAGAATGGCTGAACAAAAACACAACATCCTTAGTAGAACCTTTGCGAGAGGAAGCAAAAAAGAATCTTGACGACGTTAAATCAAAACTCGTTGAGCTTATGGATGGATGCGACAAATTACTAGATGATGCAGAAAAAGAAATGGCGCGAGGAAGCCGCAAAACTTACCGTCGCGCAAAAGCTCTTTTCAAATTAGCGGGAACCTTCCAATCTTCTATCGAAGAAATCAATATCCCTGAAGAAATCAACGGTCAAACCCTAAAAGAAACTTTGGACCAGCTTACAAAAACTATGAACATGATTGACCAAGAAAAAACTAAGTGGTTCCGAGCAATTTCGCCATATTTTATTTTATCTAGAAGACGATTTGATGCCTCATTCAAAAGAGCAGAATATTCATTTCAAACATATAGAACATTTGTGGCGGAAGACTATTCAAAGGCTGAAAAAGCTGAAAACGTTTTTTCAAAGATTGACGAGTTACGTCAGTCTTCGGACGAGTATAACAATTATGAAACCTCTAGAGAAACTAGGAACAAGAAAAAAGACCATGTTGAATCAAAAATAGCAGAGACTGAAAAACAACTTGAAAGCCTTCAAAGTAAAGGTGAAGTTGTTGAACTTGCTCAGCTTAACTCTAGAATTGAAGAGCTAACAGAAGCTATTAATCATGAGTTACGCCATCTAAAAAAACCGCTTCTGAAATTTGAATCATTAATTAACAGTCCTGGATACAATCTTTTTCCAGACGCTGCTAGCAAGCTTGAAGAATACATGTCCAACCCCTTCAATGCCCTAGCAACAGAAAAAGAAGGATACCCCTTGCTCAAAACCATACTTCAGAAAATAGATAGTGCTCTTGATAACAAAAAGATGAAACTGAAACCAAGCCGTTTACGAAAAGCAAAAGACCAGATTAAAAGAATAACTGAAAAAGAGGCTCTGATTTCGTTGCAGAACAGCACTAAAGAATCGTTCAGTAAAAGAAAAGAATTGTCAACATCGGGAATAATAACTGAAACTAGAGACGAAAAAACCGAGTTACAAGAACAGCTAAAAGAGTTACAACGCCAAAAAGGAATCCTAAAAACAAGAGACGCCCTTTTAGAAAAGGACCACAAAGAAGCAAAAAAACGAGTTGAAGAGCAGAAACGGTCTCTTGAAAAAATAATTACAGAACTCTCTGACATTGACGTTAAAATTATGTTAGACTAATTGAACACCCACCATGATTAAAATTATTACACAAAATCACTGTTTTAGTTTAATATTTCAATTTTTTAGTGCTCGAGATGGAAAAACTTAAATTAAAATTGATAAATAGATGTGTCCTATGAGGTTGATTCGTCAAAGATTTTGACCTCACAGTTAATGGGCTGAATCAGGGGGAGATTTAGTTTCATAACTAGCAACGTTGTTCATTTGAAAATGTAGAAGATATTATGTACAAATAAATCACTTGCTTTTCGCAACTTTTCAACCTCTCTGAATGAGGTCAAAAAACAATCATTCCTCTAAAAAAGCAATGAAGAGAAGAAAAATGAAAGAAGTAATAAATTTTAAACCAAAAATGGCAACAATTTTTTATATAATTCTTTTACTGGTAACAACTTCTGTTTTGGTTGTTTCAGTAAACGCTCAAGAACTACCTGAGAACATAATCGTTGGACCTGCACCTGCAGGGGTCACCGATGACATGAGAGCTCCTATGGACATTGGTTTAATGATTAGACCCAATCCCATAGGTCTTAACCAGATATTCTTGGCGAATATCTGGTCAGTAAGAGCTCCAGGTTCACAGCGAGCTTTCCTCGGTTACGAAATTACAATAACAAAACCCTCTGGCGACATACAAGCCTTCACAATGGACTCTTATGTGGCAGACGGAACAGCATGGTTTGAATGGATAGCCGACGAAGTAGGCGACTGGACAATTCAAGTAGAATTCCCTGGAAACTGGCTTCCTGCAGGATTCTACGTTGACGGTGAACGCGTAAACGCATCCGGGACATCAGGATTTTTCGGAACTGGAGGTACTCAATATGATGAATCCGTCTACGTTGAACCCGCTATTACTCCCGTAACAACTCTGACAGTACAGGAGGAAATGATTCTTGGTTGGCCTGAATCTGCGCTTCCTACAGACTACTGGACAAGACCTGTTGCATCAGAAAACAGAGAATGGTGGCCAATTCTGGGAGATTATCCATGGTTTGGAGAAGGCGGGGGTGCATTATGGGATCAATATTATCCTGATTGTAACCCTTATCCGGCTAACAGTGGAAGCACTCCTAACAGTGATTATGCTTTTGTTCCATGGGTCGAGGGACCAGACTCTGCGCACATAGTTTGGAAACGAATGGAAGAAATCGGCGGATTAATCGGTGGTGGGCAAGCCATAGGTTCTGACATTTTCTGGGACCCTGGATGGTATAACAGACCAACTATTATCTTGCAGGGAAGATGTTTCGAGACTGTTAACAGAGTTAGTGAAGATGGACCTGAAGGCGAAACATACTGGCAGTGCTACGACCTTCGTACAGGAGAAATGTACTGGGAACGACCACTATATCCGGGAGAACAAGAACCCAATCTTATTGAATATGCAGAATCACCATACACCCTCAGTCTGCCGACAAGAGGAATCACTGGTGTTGTACCAAAACTAAGCAAACCAAGTCTTATGACAATAAGCGGTGGCAGAATCATGAAGTACGATGCAATGACTGGAGCATTAACTCTCAACCAATCGATAGCGCCTCTGACTGGCAGTGGCGGCACCTACTACATGAACGGATACTGCCTAGCTGTGCAGAACCTAGGAGGTGGCAATTACCGCTTAATTAACTGGACAACCATTGGGTCTGCTAGTAATTTTGAGGATCGCGTAATAAGCAACACTACCTACGCTCGAAGTAGCTTGCCCAGTCGTATTGATTGGGAAGCTGGCATTGGCGTTAATGTGGGTAATGTTGACGTAGGTGGAGTACGCTGGGGACAGAGAATGACTGCATACAATCTAATTACTGGAGAAGAACTCTGGGACAAAACAGTCGAAGCACCTCAATTCAGCGGCTCTGCAGCAGTAGCAGACCATGGAAAAATTGCTATTGGATCAATGTATGGACACTTCGAAGCATATGACCTACAAACAGGTGCATTTGCATGGAGGACAGAAACATTGGAGTATCCTTGGGACATCACTGGTTGGGGTTCATATGGTATGATTTCAGCATATGGTAACATTTACTGGGGAGCACCTGCAAGCTACTATGCTTTCAGCTGGGCAGATGGTTCAACAGTTTGGAAGTTCCAAATACCCGCAGAATTCCCATTTGAAACCGCTTATGGTACGGGCAAGACTGCTGAAAACAGTGAAACCGTTTATCCGTTCCATGCTCCAGGACTGTGCGCTGACGGAAAAATATTCGTTTATTCGTTACACCACTCACCTGAACCACCCTATTTCAGAGGACAACCCATGTTAGCAATAGATGCGTATACAGGAGAACTCGTCTGGAAGTTAGGCGGATTTTCTGGTTGTGGTCAACATACACGATCAGCTATGCAGCTACGAGTAGCTGACGGATACTTGGCACTTGGTGCCCGCGATGGATACATGTACGTAATTGGCAAAGGCAAGAGCGCAACAACGGTTTCGGGTCCACAAGTTAGCATACCCAAGGGCACTGCAATGACAATAACTGGAACAGTGCTTGACATGTCGCCTGCCCAAACAGGAGCTGCATGTGTATCTGAAGCATCAATGGAAACCCAAATGCAATACATACATCTTCAAATGCCAATTGACGGAATCCACCACAACATAACATTAGTTGGTGTTCCTGTATCAT
>PIXT01000178.1 GCA_003096235.1 Candidatus Bathyarchaeum sp.
CCCTGAGGCGGCTGTCCCGTAGGGGTTCGAGGGTTCGAATCCCTCTCCCCGCACCAAATTATTAGTTACCTTTTTCTGGTTCGAAATATTTGTGGAGAAAGCTTTTTGTTTGGTTCATCTGTTTAACAACTGGCTATGCGTCTGTTTACTGGTTTTCTTGTTTCTGTTTGTAGGCTTATTCTCATTAACGTGGGCTATGATTTTATCAATTATTGTTTTAGCTCTTAGAGGATTCGTTTACGCTTTCTATTCAGTATCTGTGCGTTCCCTTTCTATGGAAATGATTCCACGAGGCAAAACTGGGAATATTCACTGCGTTACTAGGTGCAGGTAGTGGATTAGATGTTTAACTGGACCAATAATGCCAAAAAATTTTGGTTTCGTTTACACGTTCATAGCGTCCGCGACCTGTTTCTTTCTTAGCTTTGTAATATTCAAAATTCTCACAAGAAGCAGACACATAGAACTCCTGTAAACAACCTTACTGATAGATGATCAGGGGTTCAAATCTCACCCATCGCATCAACGCGGAACTTCTCGAAGTTAGCAATTTAGTAAAGTCGAAATTTGGTTTTTGCAAAGATTGAATAGAAAATATGCTGTGAACAGTTTTTTCGGAATTCTCCGTGCTGAGCGTGCCTGAATCACGATTTGTTTTTATTGGTTGTTTTTGTAATTGTTGGGTTATATCTTTGGTGTTTAGAGTGGCGTTTAAGAGAATCTTGTTGGTGAAGCCGTCTGGAAGAAAAGGCTTGAGTTTTGCGTTTGATTTGATACCTACAGGTTTGGAGTACCTTGCTGCGTATATCGAGGACGTTGTTGATGAAGTTCATATCGTTGACATGGAGTTGGATCACAGAAAACTCCAAGACATTATCGATCTTTACTACCCCGACTTGGTGGGTATTTCATTATCTGCAACTGAGCATAACGAGAGTCTACGTCTCGCGAAGATTGCTAAGAAAAACGGGGTTACCACGGTTATTGGTGGGTATCATCCGACAAGTGTTCCTGACTTGATGCTTTCTTACCCGCAAATCGATATGGTTATTCGCAGTGAAGGAGAGCTTACTATGAAAGAACTTGTGGAAAAGGGGACTGCTGATAATGTTCTTGGTGTTTCTTACAAGAAGAACGGAACAATAATCCACAATGAGGATCGACCAAAAATTGAAAATCTGGATACCATTCCTTTTCCTGCACGGCATCTGAGACAATATCCGTACAAGAGCCAAAACCGCACAACAGATTGCGATGTGATCGTTATGTCTAGAGGTTGCAATGGACGCTGCAGTTTTTGTTGTGAACCTAGTATGAATTCGGGTACTTTGAGATGTCGATCACCAGAAAATGTTATGGAAGAAATTCTGCAGATGGCAGAGTATCACCAAAGAAAACCTCTGAGCGTCATCTTTGCAGACCCTAATTTTATGTGTAACCCATGTGGAGTTGATCGCCTTTGCGATTTATTGATGGACCACGATCTGAATATAGAATTTTGCGCCCTTGTTAGAGCAGATGCGATGGCAAAATATCCCGAGATTGTAAAAAAGATGTGTAACGCAGGTATCCTCAAATTTGAGATGGGTATAGAAAGCCCAAGTTCCAAGGATTTGAAAGCAACCAAAAAAGGCATCACAAATAAGGTTCACGGGAAAGCGGTTCAGATTATACGCGAAAACGGCGGCAGAGCAGGTGGCACATTCGTGATAGGTCTCCCAGATCAAACGGCAGACGAAATCAAAACTTTTCCAACCTACGCAAAAGAGATTGGTTTAACAGGTGCTGCTTTTGGTATTGCAACACCTTTTCCTGGAACTGAATTCTACAAGCAACTTGATGAACAAGGAGTAATTGTTGAAACAAATTGGGACAATTTTGACGAGATGCACTCCGTTTATAGAACTAAACATCTATCCAAAGAGATGATTGAAGAGCTGGCAACCTATTGTATGGCAAAGTTCTGGAATCTAGACACGTTCATTGATCAGGAGTTTGTTTCTCAGAAAAGAACTGTTCGAAAAAAGACGATAGTGGATTTTGTTCGTGAAAGAACCCTGAATCTAAACTTCATGGCAAATAATGGAAATGAATTACAGAAGGACAACTTTGGTCACCACATAAAGACATTTCTCAATGCTTACGTAGACCCTCGTGTGGAAACATATACTAGAACTGTGAGGATCCATGACGTTTTAGAAATGAGAAGAGCCCTTCGAATACTTGGATCTCAAAAGATTCAATGTACCTTAAACATTGATGAAACTGCTGTTAGTTTCGTGTTCAAGACAACTAACAAAACTGTTGAGTATATCCGAGTTATTCATGGAAGACAGGACATCTCAACAATAAATCTTGATGTGGATTTAAAATGCATCTCTGAACCAAGCTATTCAAATCTGATAAAGATACCTGCTGTTCTATTTTCACATAATTTGAGCATCAAGAAACTATGGAACACCTTCAAGCTTTTTGTCGCAGTAGGAACAGAAGCTCTGACCTCGAATCTGCAAGCCCCGCGCCCTCAAAACTGAATGAAGCCGTAGCCCGGGAGCAGTTCGAACCCTCGTCAAGCATATTCTGAACATATTTTTACGGGTAAATTTGGGTGTGAATCCTCTCCCCGCACCATTTTACTAGTAAATTATAAAACATGCTCAAAATCCATTATTTTTTCTAGGGAGAAAAGGCTTTTAGGAACTTTGAAGTTGATGACAAACTGTGAAGTACATTGCCGTATTGCGAAAACTGTGGAAAAGAAATCAAGATCACTTCAAAATTTTGTGGACGATGCGGTTCTCCCGTAAACATTGATGCCCAACCAGCAGTTGACAGCTCACCTGAACATGTAGTTGCGGCACCGCAACCTGCGCCAACGCAAGCCAACTCTGAGCCTGTGTTAGGGGTTTTGGTGTTAAGGAAACAAAAATCTCTTGGCAGGTATGACACTTTTTCGGGTGTGTTGACTGGTCAGCGGATTATTTTTGCTCAAATGACTGGAGATATGATAAAAACTGCTGTTAAGCAAGCCAGAGAAGAGGCTAAATCTGAAGGCAAGGGCTTTTTTGGTCAATGGGCTGACCAGCTTAAAGCTTCGGCATCTTTTGCGCAGCGTTACTATAGTATGGAGCCTTCAACGGTTTTGTCTGAGACCCAAGGCAACTTTGCGGTTCAAAATGGTTATGTAAACGAAGTTAAGTTGAAGCTGAAAGATACTGGGAATCAGAATAATCTGCGTGAGTTTGAGATTGAATTTAAATCGAGTTCTGGGAAGTACAAATTTAGAATGGATGAAAACAATGACTACGTGAAGGTGCTAAAACAGGTTTATGGTGACCGCGTGAAAACTCCACGTGGGTACTTCAGTAAGGGCGGACTACGGTTTAGCATTGGCTAATTGGCGTTTTCTTGATGTATTTCATGGCTCTGTGGAATTCCATCAAGTTCGTTTTCATCTAGCCAATGGAACACGTAATATCCGTTTGTGTATTCGTTGAGGTTCTTGGAAATTACTTCTTTAAAGTATATTCCAGATGCCCATGTTCCCTTCCAGCCAACGCCGTACATAACAAAAAAGGCGTTGTCGCCTACTTTGTCATAAAACGCCATAACCGTGAACATGTCCTCACAGTATTTGGGATTATCAATGATTGACAAAGGAAGTTCGCCAATGATTGCGTCTGCTCGGTTCTCAAAAAAGAGGTTGTTGTTGTCTATTTTGATTTTAACGGGTGTGAGCTCTTTGACGGTTTCATAGTAGTTCACGACTTTGTTAGCGAATTTGCCTCCGAACAGTGCGATTGTTGAATTGTGTATAGTGGTGGTGTTTATTGCTCCTGAAGGCAACAGCCAATGTTGTGCGGTGTTAAAACCGTAATGTTGAGTGTTTGCGCAAAGGTTTCTTATGGTTTCGCCTGATGTACAATCGTAGGTTGATTCTGCTCGATTCTGGAATAAGGGATCAGTGTAAATGAAGTATACTGTGTTAGCGGGAGCATCCAATATCTGTTCTCCAGCAACTTGGTATACGTCACGAGTGCATTCTTTGCAGCCTATTATTATGTCAAAACTGAAGTTTGTTACTCCTGTGGTTTCAGGAGAAATTGACAAGGCTAGCTGTATAGGTTTTACTTGGTTTTTGTGGATGGAATAACCATTGTAGTCCCAAGATAATTTTATGGTTTGCTCTGCAGTTTGTGGCAACCAGTTTTCTGTTGTTAAGTCTAGTACAATGGAGCTGTCGCCTTCGTTTCGCAGGTAAATGTTAAAATTTTGGGTTTGTCCCGCGAAGTTGTTTCCCCAGTCTAGTGAGTGTACTGTGTTTTGGCAA
The DNA here is from genome assembly GCA_003096235.1 of Candidatus Bathyarchaeum sp. The sequence goes on from PIXT01000178.1 coordinate 4,331, forward strand.
GTTGTGTCCCAATATGCTTGAACTGAATTTGATGTTTCAACTGCGGACACGCTTAGAACGTTTGTTCGGGGAAATAGTACTGTAGTCTCAACGATTGTTAACAATGCAACAAACAGCAAAATTGGAACATATGGTTTTTTATGTTGCAATCTGTTTCCCCTGATGTTGTTAACATTTTACTTTTCACTAACAGTTAAGTTTTGGGGTAATGTGACGTTACTTATGGTGTAAATGAATTGTTTGTATGCTGCCCAACCATCAAAAGCACCCATACAACAGCGCAAACAACAATGTTGACGGCAGAAAGCTTTTTGTTCACCTCCCCTGTTGAACACTGGCTATGCGTTCGTTTATCGGATTTATTTTCCACAAAATATCCTTTGGACTTTTGTCGGTTCTGTTGCCGCTCTATATCACTCAGGTCATCAGCGGAGGCAATTTGTCAGTTTGGGGTTTAATTGCATCTGCGGCAACGTTTATTGCAATTCCGTTCTCTTTCATGTGGGGTTATCTGTGCGACGCTACAAGACGTTACCGTTTCTTTATTTTGTTGTCTTTTTCTGCCGTAACTTTGCTACTTTACATGTTCTCCTTAACAGTTGATTTGCTATTGCTTGGATTCGTATACGTCTTCATTGTTGTTTTTCGTGTTGCATATGAACCATCAAAAAATGTGCTGATTGCCGAAAACTATTCTCACAGAGACTGGAAACGCGGCTTTGCAGTCTATGCTGCCTTGACTGAAATCGGGTGGGTTACAGGACTGTTTTTGGGTTTTCTGTTAACTCTACTGGGGTACAGTAGCGCCACTTTACTAACAATTTGTATCGTCCTGAGCTTTGCATCTTTCATCCTGTCAGCAATTTTTGTGAGCGACCCAGCGTTAACCTTCGAACGGGGACTGGTTACCATAGAACGGTCATTTAGTTTGGTTCAAAGAGGAGTAGAGCTACTAGCGGGACTGAATTTTGACAGGTATGATTCAGGTGAGCTAAACCGCGAGAACGTGTATGCTCTGTGTTTTGGTTTAATGTTGTTCTCTCTTGCAACAAGCATGTTTTTTACGCCTTTACCGATTTTCTTTGCTCAGAGTTTGTCTCTGTCAACAAGCACAATATTTGCTTTGTTTCTGATCAATTCATTAGGTTGCCTTATAGGATATGTTTCGATGAAAAGAAACCACCATAACGTAAACGAAACATCGACAACAACACGGGTCTCTGTGCTTCGAGGCGTGCTTGTCTTTGCCTTACTGTTTGTCGGATATTTGTCATTCACTTGGGCAATACTGCTATCCGTTACAGTCTTGGTCATTAGCGGATTCATTTACGCTCTTTACTCAGTCTCTGTGCTTTCCCTGTCAATGGAAGTAATTCCACGAGGCAAAGCCGGAGTATTCACCGCATTACTAGGAGCAGGCAGCGGAATTGGATGCTTAACTGGACCAATAATAGCCGAAAACTTCGGTTTCTCTTACATGTTCATAGCGTCCGCAACATGCTTTTTCTTCAGTTTTATAGCATTCAAAATTTTCGCGAGAAACAGGCACATAGACTTCATGTAAAAAAATTTCATGCATCCCCAGATTGTTAAGCAACATGACATCTAAGGTGAAGCACTAAAACAATTATGTGAAAAAATTGTTCGGTTAGATTACCGAATTTCAAGTTGGCACATGCATTGGACTATGTTCTTTGGAAAATGCTGTGGTTTTCTTTTCTTTTTTGTCGTTTGTCGCTGCGTATTGCCCATGCATTTTTCATGTCAAACTTGTTGCTCAAGACAGGTCGTTCTGCTTGATTACTTCTGCGTTTTGAGAAACATGTTCGGCAGTAAACTGGTTTGCCTTTTGTGGGTTCAAAAGGAACTGTAGTAGCTTTGCCGCATTCAGTGCATTTAACGTCAAACATCTTTTTTTCGGACATATAGATTCACCTCGGCATACTTGTATAGAACAGAATCCAATTATTCGGTAGGGATAAGCCCCTGTGATAACAGAAAACTCTTCAACTATACTCATGTTTGCACCCTCTTATAAACTGGAGGATTAAAACGAGCCAGATATCTAGTTGATGAACACACCACAATTAAAATGTCGAATTCTTGTTATTCGCGTTTACACTTTCGCCGATTGACTAGACAATAAGTAATGATGGGTGTTGCCCTAGAATTGAAAGTTTTTAGCACACCCTCGCACTCTGTTTTTATGATGATTTCATGTCCAAGGAACTGGAGAAACAAGGTTGGGTTAAACGTACTACTATTGATGAACCTAGACTAAGTGAGATTGTTTCCGAGTACAAATCTTTAGGATACGAAGTCCACTTGGAACCTGTACACCTTGAAGACGTAGATGCACAATGCAAAAAATGCTACGAAAATCAGAGTGATAAAATCAAAACTGTTTATGTTCGCAAAAGAAAGCAAGCCTGATTGCTTGTTTACCTTTTTTTAAATGTAGTAACGATGATTTGTTGTCTTTTTTATTTCGCCAAGAAAAACGCCAGCGAAATAATTTAGCCAGTATTGCTCCTGCACATCCAGTTTTGCTTCTTCAAAGGTTACAGCGGTTTCTTTAGACGTAGCTCCTGCTTTTTCCAATTTGCGGATAAGTCTTTGCTGCATTTTAAATTGAATCCCACCCATAGCCAAATTCATTTCTCTCCTTCATATTATCTCTAAATGTAGAAAACTCAGTAACGACAACAGTGCATCGTCAATGTCTACTAAGAGAATTCTTCCGAAACATAGTACAGCGTCGTGCCTTATTAAGACAGCCCATTTTTTAATACCAAAAACCGTAAACGGTTGATTATTCCACAATTTTCATTGTGCAAATTCCTAACTTTTTGTATAGTTCGCGGGTTCAAACTGTCCTCATAATACAAACGATAATACTTAGTACACATCAAAATAGTCTGCCAGAACGCTAACTTGTCATGTTCCAGCTACTATGCTCTTTATTTGTTGCTCCGCAGTTTCCACATACGATTCGTCCATCTCAAAGCCAATGTAGTCAACTCCCAGCCTCAAGCAAGCAACAGCAGTATTCCCAATCCCCATGAACGGATCCAAAACAAGTCTAGTTCGCTCTAGCCCATGAAGCTGAATACACATCATCGGCAGCTTAGGCGGAAACGAAGACGGATGCGGTCTCTGCCTTTTACGAGACCATATTGTTTCATAAGGAATAAACCAAGTATCCCCACGGTCTCGCAAATCCTGAACTGCCCTCTTCCAGCGTCCTATGTTGCTTTTGTCCTGATAGGGCACACCAACAGCCAGCTTATTTAGCCCAACTTTTCCATTTTTAGTGAACTGGAAAATGTATTCGTGGCACCTGTTCACGAAACGTTCACTGTTAACAGGCTTAAAATGTCCTACAGCAATGTCTCCCTTGATGTTGGGGTAATTGCCAACATCCTCTTGTGGTATAGCAATCGATTTAATCCAATGAATAACATTTTGCAAAACCAGATGTTTCCTGAATCTGAAGGCTACTTCCCAAGCAACCCATGGGTCCTTAGATTTATATCCAATGTTCAGAAAAAAAGAGCCCTCATCACTAAGAACACGTTTACATTCTTTCGCAAACGTTTCCATCCACACAAGATAGTCTTCTCTGGAAACAGAATCATCATACCTGTTATAGTCTATCCCCAAATTGTACGGCGGAGAAGTCACAATAACATCCACTTCCCCATCCTCAAGAAACTGCTTCATCCCCTCAATACAATCAGCAACCAATATCCTATTTTTTTCACACCGCACCAAATCAACGCCAACCTTCTAAACAACAAACCATCAACAACTACGGTTACTAAACAGTAGTCACTACCCCTCAGCAAAAAGCAATTTCCAATGTATAAATGTCTTTATCGCCCAGAAAGAAGCCGTATCAACCAAACGCCTGCATAACTCACAAAAAGTGGATTCAAAACATAAACCAGCCGCTCATATCAGGAGACTAATAGAGGTACATTGTTGAAAACAGCCTTTTTTTCAGAAAAACCAAGCAGCAACAAAGGTTATGTTCCATCAATAATATTTGCACAAACTCTGACAAAAGGTGAAACTGCAAAAATGAGCAAAAATAATGCTTTGAGTAAGTAGTAAAATGTTAAAATAATTAAGTATCAGTATTTATTTTCCTTTCATAAAATTATAAAAACATAACGAATGAATTAAAATAGAGATAAAGCGAATGGTGTTTGAGAAAAAGAATTGTACTAAACAAAAAGTACAAACAACAATTAGCCACGATTTAGCAAATTTTATCTCAATATTTGTGGCGCCCCCAACAATGGCTATAATCGCGACAGTCTCTTTTTCGTTGTGGTCACCTATTGGCTTGGGCTTAATTTCTGCACCATTTAGCATCCTGCTTTGTTTTTTCTGCTTTGCCCTATTCCCCTTTTTAGCAATACTTTATTTCCATCGAAAAAACACTGTCGACATATACGTTTCACAAAGAAAAGAAAGAACACCCTTTTACTTGATTGCAATAACCAGCTACTCGTTTGCGGCGATAATTTTCTTAGCCACCAACACAAAAATAATGTTTCTGCTAGCCTTAGGTTCCCTACTGGTCTCAATAATCCTGATGGGAATAAATTTGTTCTGGAAAGTCAGCATTCATTGCGCGGGCGTAACTGGACCCATTTTTGCGCTAATTTTCGTATTTGGCATAAGTGCTCTACCTCTAACTTCAATAGTAGGATTAGTAGGATGGTCCAGAATAAAACTAAAAAACCATACCTTCGCACAAACTCTCGTGGGAACACTAATCTCACTGACTGTTGGACCTATAGTATTCACAATGCTCTACAACTAGAAAAGGAGCCAGTTACGAAAAAGGATTATTCAAGCACCAGTGACCGCTACAGTGACGCTTTACGTGAATTAGCCACAAGAAACTTTTTGAATTCCTGAAACTGCCGAGCAGACATCTGATCGATTTTAGTCTTGATTTCTTGTTTTTCCAGCAACAAGATTATCGTGTCTTTTCCTTTATCAGTAAGAACATACTTGTCGATTCCCTGTTTTCTTTTAGGCTTCAAAACAACCATTCCCTCATCAACAAGCACACTCAAATAATCACCAACTGTCGCCTTATCCACATCGCATATTTCAACAATTTGCATAAAACTTGCTGATTTTTTTAACAAAAACTCTTGAATTTGAAAACAAACTCTTTCTCTAGTCGATATACCTTCAGACAAATCTATCACAGCAAAAGTTTGAACTAAAAAATAAACAATGAACCATATTAAACTTGGGCTATAAAACGGGCTACTTTTGCTTCTTTGCAAAAAGGTGTTTTGGTGCGGTCGCCGGGATTTGAACCCGAGTACCCGGCTTGGGAAGCCGGGGTCCTAACCAGGCTAGACTACGACCGCTACAAACAAACATAACTGCAAAATCAACAATTTTAGCCTTAGCTTTTGGTGGCTCGCTTAAGTGCGTTGATCACGTTTTCTTTTCCCATAGCTAGCACGTATGGACCTAAGCGTGGTCCTTGGGGTGCGCCTAAAAGAATTCGGTAAAGGGTTTTGAAGAATTTTCCAGGCTTAACGTTGTTGTTTCTGGCGATGTTGAAGATGGCGCTTTGAATTTCATCCTCGGTCGCATTATTGTTTAAGGAAGCCATAAGCTCGGATACTGCATTTTTTTCTTGCTCAGTTAGTTCCACTGCGCGTTCTGTAATCTCGTTGAAGTCTTTTGACCAGTTAAGAGCGTAACCGATTCTGCGTTTAAGGTCCTCGGTTAGGCCTTCTTTTCCGTATCTGTAGCCTTGAAGCTTCTCCAGTATGAAATCGGCTTCAGAGCCTTCGGGAGCCATCTTAGCCAAGAAAGTGAGAAGATTGTAGGGCACATGATCGCCAGATTTAGAAGGAGCATCAAAGAGCATACAGTATTTGTAGAGTCCAACTAGTTTTGCCTTTTCCTTCTTGTCTGAGAGCATCTTTTTTCCGAAGTAGATGTCCTCGAGTTCGTCAAGCTCGTTCATGTATTGTGGGATGTCAGTAACAGAGAGGCTTCTGGCTCCAACAAACCGTTTTAGCGTCAACAAAAGAAGCGACTGGGGGGAGCCATACCTGAACCAGACTTGAGGGGTGAAAACGTTTCCAGCAGATTTGCTGATTTTTTTTCCGCTTTTGTCCAGATACATTTCATATCGGGCATGGAATGGAGGAGCCCAATCAAATATTTCGTTGCATATCCTGTCGTTTACCCTCACCGAGTCTGAAATGTCTTTGCCGAAGGGTTCAAAGCGGATGTCAAGTGCTTTCCATCTGGCAGCAAACTCTACTTTCCAGCCAAGTTTGCCTTCGCCTTTTCGGATGTCTGCTTCGCCTTTGTGTCCACAGCCTTCGAGCCATTTTCCGCGCACCTCGAGCCCTTCACAGCTATACAATACTTTGTTTTCGTCTGAAACAAAAGTGTGAGCTTTAGTGGTGTAGATGCGTCCACAGTTAGCACAGATGGGAAAATATGGAAGAACGTCAACAAACTTTTCCTGCCCAACTTCATCTTTAACAATCTGTCCAATCTTTTGGGCGTGTGAAAGTATTGTCTTTATTTGTTCATTGAAGAGTCCTTGCTCGTAGGATTTTTTGGCGGACATGAAAGTGTATTTTATTCCGCTCTGGTCTAAAGAGTCCAAAAGCAGACTGGTCATATGCTCTCCGAAGCTTTCATGGCAGCCATAAAGGTCAGGAATAGAAGTTACTGGGTAACCAAGATATTTGCCAAGCGAGTCTGGAAGCCCAGCGGGAACCTTTCTTAGACCATCTAAGTCATCGGCAAATGCGATATACTCTGACTTGAAGCCTTGCTCTTGAAGAGCCAAAGCTACAGCATAAGATCGAGCGCAATCAGCGAAACTGCCGATGTGTGGAAAACCGGAGGCTCCAAGACCACTCTCTGTTCTAATCAGGTCTAGGCTTCGACCTAGCTTTTTTTCTCGGTCTATGATTTTAACTGCGGTTTTGTCGTACCATGTTCCGTGTCCAATGATCTTTTCAGGCATGACTCAGGTTTCCTTTAATCATCTAACAGTATTTGATAGTAGGATAAAAACATAAAGTGGTTTCGTATATTGATTTCGTGGAACAAGCGTTTCAATATGTGGAATGCCTATACCGCAGTGTCCCTTAACTTGAGCTTTAACAACTATCATTGATAGTGAAAAACCATGAAAACAAGCAAAATTTCAATTCTGGCAATCCTAGTAACTCTCATAGTAATGGCAGCCCCAGCGTCAGCATACATTACTTCTCAGAACATAGAAACAAAAGCTGACAGAATGGTGGACATTGCTGATCAAGCACTAAACACAATAATGGATTTAGTAGAAACAGTGGAATCTGACCCAGATACAATGCAAGCGATAGAAGATGCAGTCTTGGAAGAAGAATTCTACGGCAATGTTTCGCTTTGTGTTGAAGCTGGAACAATAGTTGGCACAACAGAGTTCACCGAGTCGGGTGAAGGCTGGACATATCTTGCTGTAGCTACCCAGTCATTAGCGGATAAAGAATACGAGGACGCAATCGACAACGCCCGAGACGCCCTAACAATATTCCGTGACGTGTTAAGGTCAATCAATGACATACTAGTGGATTCAGGTGTCGAAACAGACCAAATACTTGACACAGAAGTAATCCAAGAATCAATAGATCGCTCAATAGAAAGAATAGCGGAACTTGAAGCACTACTCGCAGACCAAGAATTGCTTGACAAATTGACCGACGCCACAGATGAACTAACTGAGGCACAGGACTTGCTTGACGCAGGCGAAAACGAAGATGCAACAGAGAAACTAAGAGATGCAAACGCTCTAATCAGTGAAGTCTGCCAAGAACTAAAGGAAATAGCCCAAGAGCTAAATCCCTCACGAACAGAATGCTACCTCAACAATGCCTTCCAGTACAGGGAAAGATTCAGAGAAAGATTTGGACAGGCATGGGATGAAGAAATAGACGTTGATGAACTGCTTCAAGCGTTCGGTTACGATAACGAAGAAGACTTTATGACAAAATTCCAAGAGATGATCGAAAACGCTCAAGGAGCAGAGGATGTCAAAGATGCAGTCAAAAGCCTGAAGGATATAGGTCAAATGATTCACAAAATGGACTCAGCTCTGAAACAAGAGTTCACACAGCAAAGGGGCAACCAAGGACAAGATATGCCAGGCAACGGTAAAGGTTACGGTAACATGGGCGGCGGAAACAGCCCATAAAATCCTTTTATTTTTTTGTTATTTTTTTAATTCAACTTGGTTTTCTAAGCCAATCTTTTTTACGTTAATTATCTCTAGCTTTTCGAGCCGTTTAACTAGGCGCCAAAGGCTTGTTCGTGGTATGTCAGGAAACCGTTCCCTTATCTGAGACTCGAAAGCTTTTCCGTCATTTTCTGCTAAGAAGTTTATTACATCTTTTTCTTCCGCGTTCAATTGCGGATTGGTCTTAAAGATTTTCTCGGTGTTGGCGCTTTTTTTTCTAAAAAACAAGAACACAACAACTATTACAGCAACCGCAGCCGCTGCAGCAACCAAGTATTCAATGGGAACCGCGTTTGAGCTAGGGTTTGACGGCGTATCACTTGAAGATTGCTCGCTCACTGTGAACTGGGTTACTAGACCACCTATTTCTACATTGTATGTTCCCAGCGTCTGTTTGGTAAGGGAAAATGTTGCTGTGGTTGACGCATCTTTGTCAAGTGTCACTGTTCGGGTGGTCTCTACGGTCTGGTTAACAGCTAACGAAAGCGTGTATGAGCCAGTTTGTCCGCCTATGTTAGTTACAGTAACTGAAACAGCGACTTCTGTGCCTGCCTTGGCTTCTGCGGGTTGGACTTTGAGGTTGCTGATTTGAAATTGTGCGGGTGGAGTTAACGGGAACGTGTAGCTTATTTCCCATTGGTTCGCAAACAAAGAGAGAGCCATTGTGTTTGTGTCTGTGTCTATTGAGGCGGGCATTTCACTTAGGTAAACTATTGTTGAGTCTTCAGGCAAAAGTGCAGTTAGGTTATATGGAGTGTCAAAAAGTAAAGTCCATAATTCAGCATCTTTATGGGTCAAAGAATAGGTGTCATACTGAACTGAAACGCTTGTAGCCCCTAAAGTTAAAACAGTTAGATTGTTACCCTCTATTTCATAGTCTAAAACAGTCTGGTTTTCGTCAAGCACAATAAAGTTGTCAACTGACAAACTTAACAAAGGAAAGCTCACCACAGCCTGTGTTTCGTTCACAGTTAGCGCTTGTGCAACACGGACCAGCCCATCCCGATATACTTGAAGGTCAGTGGAATCAACCTGAAACTCGGTCACATCAGCGGCGACTAAGGGAACCGCCAATAACAAAAGAACCAGTAAGCAACTAACAAAAACAACTCGCCCAGCACTTAATCTCATAGACTGATTCACACCCTAAAAACGATGAGTTATGGACTAATAAGAATTCTGAATCCCCAGTACAGCGGGAATCTTATTAGTATTCACCAGTAATTATTGAGATAAGGTTAGTGGTTAACGATGGGGGACAATGATGTCTGGCATTATATTCTTCCGTTTCCGTTCGAAAACGAAAAACGTAGGCTAATCTGGAATGTTCTTCAGTCCAAGGTAGGCAAAAGCCTGTTAATGAACATGAAACTGGATGGACGAACATACCAAAAGGACCTCATCAATGGAACAGCCTACTCAAACAAATCAATAATTGAGTACCTCAAGAAGATGGTTTCAGCAGACATTCTTGAACAAGGAATGGAGCAGGTTGCAGCAGGAAAAAGAAAGGTCAGAGTCAAATGGTATGTTCCCACAAAACTGGGCAGATGGTTCATTCTTTTTCTTAAACCAACAGAGGATATTGCTCCCGAGATGGGAAAAAAAATCATCAAAGAAATTTTTCACGTCTACGCTTCAAGCATCGTTGAAGTCTGCGAAAACTTCGGAATAGACATAAACGTGTTCCGCAACATCTTGAACACAGAATATGATAATAAAACCACGTAAATCATGCAAAGAATCAGTAAGAAAAAGAGACTGTTTACTGCAGTTTGTTGCCGCAGCTGCCACAGAACTTGTTTGTAGAAAGGTTCTTTGCCTTACATTTTGGGCAGTCTATTTTCTTTGGCTTTAGAGGAGAACCGCAGTTACCACAGAACTTCATGGTTTCAGGCATTGCTTCGCCACATTTAGGACAAGTGAGCTTTGCTACAGGAGCTAGGCTTGTTCCGCAGTTGCCACAGAATTTGGTTCCAGCAACATTTTGGGTTCCACACTTTGGACACAACACCACCTGCTGAGGCGCACCTCCACCTTGAGAAGGCTGCATGGCTTTTCCTAAAGCTGTTCCCATTGCGATTCCAACTCCTGCCCCAACACCTGCCGCTGCTGCGCCTCCGCCTCCCTCTGGAATCTCAGCGGTTGTTTCCTTCATGTATTGCATTGTCATGGCTTGCTGTCCCATCGTAGTGGCAAAACGTCTTGCCTCTTCAGGTATTTTGACGCCCTCAAAGACCGTGTCGATGATTTTTAGTCCTATACGCGCAGCCTCATCCTTTATTATCAAAGCAACCTTGTCTGTGGTCTCATCCACGTTTTTTACTACACCAAATATGTCATGATGAGCAAACTCGTCTATAACCCGCTCATTAATAAAACCACGAATATAGTTTTCAATGTCACCTGATGTGCTTGCGCCCTTGTTACCAAAAAACTCAACCACAAACAGTTTCGGGTCCTCAACCTTGTAAAGAAGATAACCGTAGTATCCAAGCTCAGCCTGATACTGTATATTTCCGCTCGGCGCAGAGTAGGCTTGTCCACCAAACTTTCCTCTGAACTGGCTGTTGCTGACAAAAACAACTTCACACTCGAATATGTCTCCAATTATCCTCAGAGCTTTTAGGACTCCAGTTAACAAAGGAATGTTGTTGCTGGTTATTGTGTGTCTACCAGGACCAAAAACGTCGTAGGCTTTGCCGTCACGGAAAAAGACAGCCCACTGATTCTCCTTAACTATGACTTGGCTTCCATACTTCAAGGAAAGGTTAGGAAATCTATAAGCAATATCGTCAGAACCAGCAAAATCCCATGAAACTTTCTCTATTACAGGCATTCAACAATCACATCCTACATATCTAAAGGTCTAAACGGCTTTTCTCGTTCATTCCATTTATCCTCAAAAGCAAGTAATAAACTCTTAACATTCTTCACTTCTCCAGACACTGCCTCCCAGTTCTCCGCCTCAACCTCACTTTGGGTCTTGCTGACAGCAACCTTCAAGCAGTCAAGCTCCTTTCCAAGGTCACGATCATAATTGAAAACCCGAGCCAACTCATTTTCTCGAATGTGCCCTTTGCGATCATAGAGCCCAGCGTAACCATAATCTGCGTGTCTAACTTTTTCGGTGACACGATCTAAAACTTGGATAACCTGTTTGTAGTCTCGGCTCTGGGCAGCACCCGCATCAATAGCCGCTAAGTACAGGTCTTCCCAAACGTGACGCATGTCTCGGAGCTCAACGTAATACAGGTCTCTGAGCTTTCGACCTAATTCTCTTAGATCCTCTTTTGTTCCATATCCTAACGTGAAAAAGTTCTGAATCTTAGAAAAAATGCCCTGCTTCTCTTTTACTTTTTCGATCGTTTCCCGTTCCGACAAGCAATAAACCCCCAAAATTATCTAGCAACTAATCTAATATAACTAGGTTTTGCATACGCTTCTTCAGAAGTGCATCTAAATCGAAGCTATTCAAGTTAGTTTGTCTTTTATCCACCGTATCAAAAAATAGGGGTGCCGCATCAAAGATACAACATACATACAGTTCACTGAACAGTGCTTACAAAAGTCCCAATTACCACATTCTTTAACGATGCCTCTTGCTCTTTCTGATTTAAAACCATCTCTCAAAGCCTCATCTTTTTTAATCTCCATTAAAGTGAAAAAGGGGCAAGGCAAAGCAATAGAAGCATCAGGCTTCAAAGAAACAGTAGTTGACGCCGACGAACACCCGATAACGTTGTTAAATCCGCCTAAAGCCTGAAATTTGAAGTAGTCACTTTCAAAATGGATTTTTTTGTATTTCCTTTTCTCTTCATTCAACTTCTTCAAAACTATGCTGTTTTCAGCAACCTTCATGTCGTGAGCTTCTGTTTTATCCATGAACTCCCGTGGAACATTATCAACAGGCGAAAAATGGATTGGCAACTCAAGCGATTTCGCAAAATCGATTGTGTCATCTATGAATTGGAAGGTTTCCTTGGTTATAACAGAAAATAAGTCAACTTCGACACCAAGCTTTTTAGCGTATTCTATGTTTTTTTTGACCTTATCAAAAGCGTCAACGCCTCTAGTTCTGTTGAATGTTTGTTTATGGTTCACATCAAATGATACAGCCAGAAAATCGGTGTATTTTGAAAGGTCATCAATTTTTTTGTCCAACAAAATTCCGTTTGTAACCAATCCCGTAAATAACCCGAGCTCTCTATTAGAAAACTCCAACAGGTCTCCAAGGTCTGCCCGTAACAGGGGTTCTCCACCCGTAAAACTTGCAACAGAACAACCCAAATCCCAGCATTCAAACAAGCGCTGTTTAATCTCACGGGTTGTTGCTTCATTCTCGAAAAGGTTTTTTCTCCAAATATTACAAAAAGTGCATTTCATGTTACAGCGATACGTGCACTCGAAATGAACAAACAAACGATGAACTGGGTTTTCATCAAAAAACGTATGCACACGCGAACGCAAAAAACTTGCTACGAAATTAATTTTATTTGTCACAGAACTAATTCTAAGCTTTTCCTTTTTTAGACTTTTCATTAAACTGTTTGAGCAAAAAACGAAAACCCGAATTCGATTTAAGGACGTGTATAATCGAAACTGTTTTGGGTGCAAAGAAAAGTTTACGTGTGCCCATGTTCCGTGAAATAACAAAAAGGTAACAAGTTTGAGGTGTCGTGGCTGTTCTTTCATCTACTGTTAACCACCAACTGCGACCTGCAATGCAGATACTGTTATGGAAAATCATGCGACGACATGGACGCCGACTTTGATTTTGATGTAGATTATGATGTTCCAGACAAAATCAGCTACGACATTAAAACTCTAGAAAAGTTCATGAATAAGGATGCTGAGCCTGTCCTGATTTTTTATGGCGGCGAACCAATGCTTTGCATCGAGGAAATAAAGCAGATTATGGACAACGTGAAGGCTAAACAGTTTAACATTCAAACTAACGGCTTGCACCTAAACAAACTTGAAAAAGAGTACGTTAACAGGTTAACCACAATTTTTGTTTCAGTAGATGGCGCAGAAGAATTGACAGACGACTACAGAGGAAAAGGCGTCTACAAGAAAGTAACCAACAACATTAAGACCATTAAAGAAAACGGATTTGCGGGCGAGATAATAGCCAGAATGACCCTCATGGAACAAACAGACATCTACGAAAACGTTAGATGGCTCCTAAACAACCCTGACTACTCATTTAGTTCAATTCATTGGCAGCTTGATGCTGGATTTTGGAAAAACGACTTTCATAAAAGAAACTTCAAAGAATGGACAGAAAACAGCTACAATCCTCAACTAAGAAAGCTTGTAGAGTTTTGGGTAGACACCATGGAAACAGAAGGCAAAGTGTTGAGGCTGTATCCTCTTTTGGGGGTAATGCAATCGCTTCTGAATACAGAAAAAAGCCGTCTAAGGTGCGGTTCAGGATGGAGTAACTACAGCATACAAACGGATGGACAGATAATACCGTGCCCTGCCATGAGCGGAATGAAAGACTACTATTTAGGTCACATACAAGACTCGCATCCACTGCACCTAAAACAGGTTAATGTTGGACAACCATGCAGCAGCTGTGAAATATTGCATGACTGTGGAGGAAGATGCCTGTACGCAAACATAACAAAACAGTGGAGCAGCACAGCATACGATTTAGTGTGTAAAACAGTCAAGAATCACGTTGAATCGTTAAAGTCATCGCTACCAAGAGTCAAAAGACTGATTGACGAAAAAAGAATTAGTGTATCAGATTTTGATTACCTGAAATACGACAGCTGCGAAATAATCCCATAAAAACCTCACCAATCAAAAGGTTATGCAAAAACTTTAACCGCTAAAACCCTTAAATCTAAAACAGAGGCAAACAAAATGAGCAAAAAAACAACCGAATATTCACGTTCACCAGCACCATTCGCGTTCTTCGTAATATTATCGTTAGTGTTTGTAGCACTAGCACTCATAAATTATCCAAACCCAATGGCATTCTTATATGCTCTTTTAGCCGCAGTTTCCCTGTTTCCGCTACCCGCAACAGTTGCAATAAACAAAGAATGGGAAGAAGCCATAATACTGCGATTCGGTAAATTCCAGCGGCTAGTTGGTCCCGGATTCTTCTTCAAATGGCCGTACATAGAAACATTTCTAAAACAAGACAAACGAATCATCAATCTAGACATCTCCAGACAAGAAGTCATGACCAAAGACAACATCAGCGTAACAGTTGACGCCGTAGTCTTCGTCAAAATCGTCAACACCAAAGACAGCCTAGTTAACATCCGAAACGTTTGGGACAGCGTAATGAAAATCGCCCAAACAACAATGCGAGACGTAGTAGGAGAAATAGAACTAGACGAACTACTAGCACGCAGAGACGAAATCGCAGACAAAATAGCCAACATCGTAGACAGAGAAACAAGTGATTGGGGAGTAGACATAACATCAGTGAACCTGCAAACAGTAGAACTGCCAGAAGACATGAAACGAGTAATCGCCAGACAAGCAGAAGCAGAACGAGAAAAACGAGCAGTAATAATCAAAAGCGAAGGAGAATTTACTGCAGCCGAAAACTTGGAAAAAGCAGTAACCCAGATGAGCAACAGAGCACTATACCTACGCACACTATCAAGCCTAGAAGACATCAGCTTTGACCAAAGCAACACCATTGTCTTCGCGGTGCCCATGGACATCGTCAAAGGAGAAATCATGGGAATGTCAGCACTTGCTGAAACAACCAAAGCAGTTAAGACTACACCCAAAAGCAAAAACAAAAAAAGCGAATAAAAAGGGGAAAATTTAGGGTAAACAGATTCCCTAAAGAAGTGTCAGACAATACCGATTCCAATACGCTCAAGTACGAAACTGATTACCACAAGTATAATTATAGTAAGCACAGAGATAATGAAAGCCTTTATCCAATCAGTATCAAAGAAGTGTTTCACTAGACCAATCCAAACGATAAGCTGAATAAGCAATGCTATAAGACCAATGATTTCAAAGTAGCTGAAGATACCACCAATCAGAGTCCCAAGAATAACTATCCAAATCGCATCAAGAAACTTTGCCTTCTCTTTTCCCACAAGTGCTCTACCAGCAAGCCAAAAACACGGCGCCAAAACAATTATTGTTATAACAAGCTCAATAAGCAGCGAATCAAGATTAACAGCCACGA
>PIXT01000179.1 GCA_003096235.1 Candidatus Bathyarchaeum sp.
AATGACTGTCGATATTGTTTGAGTGTTCATTTTTTTTATTTTCATGTTTTTTTCTTCCATTTTATATAACGCTGATTGGAAAGGTTTAAAAAATATTGTAAGAAATGTTATTTCAGACATTTTTTTCGTTTTAAAGTTTAAATAATCATAGAGACAAAAATATAATGTAGCAATACAAAACTAAAACAAGGTTTAGTGTATGGAAGAAATCATACAATCTCTAACTGATTTAGGGTTGACATCATTACAGGCTAGAGTCTTATATAACCTTCAAAAGCTGGACAATTCGACAGTAAAAAGCATATCAAAGGCTTCAGATGTTCATCGACAACAAATCTATCCAGTACTAACTGAACTACAGAAAATGGGTTTTATTCAAAAACAGCTTGGCAGACCAAACAAGTATAAGTCTTTAGCATTGGACCATATTTTTACAGTTTTGCTGGAAAATAAAGCCAAGTGGATGGCTGATATAAAGCAAAAAACTTCAGAATTAACGAAAAAAATCAATACAGAAAGGAAGGAATCAGATAACGACGAGTATTCATTCAGACTCATTAACGGAAAAGCACAGTTTAAGCACGAATTGCGTGACTGGTCACAAAATGCACACACAATCGATATGGTCATTAAATTTGATGCTCTTTCAAAACACCTTGAAACAGAATTAGAAGCGAACAAGATAAAACATAGAGACGATGTGAAGTATCGACTGATTACTGATGCAGCCCCAGAAAATAGTTTGGTTACGAAATGTAACAAAAAAGGATACAAAATTAAATTCAGCACGTTCAACATTCCTGTTGAAATTGCAGTTTTCAATAATAGTAGAGCGCACTTGGCTATTTTTTCAAGCAGAGATAACGTATATTCAACAGATGTAGCTTGTTTAACTTCGAATCACCCTTGCTTTGTTGCAATGCTTCAAAGCTACTTTGAGACATTATGGAAAGCAGCAAAACCAAAGAAGCTTAAAAAAGAGGAATAAAACGTTTGCACCGTGCATAGCCTCAATTTGTCTTGCCAGACAAGTTCCTGTTTTTTGCTCACACATCTTTTCTGTGTCATTAGTAGAAAAACAAGTGAGTTCTGAGTGAGAATTTAAACGAGCATAACAGGAGTTTTTGTCGAACAGTTTTAGTTAATCTAGAAAGCATGCGTAAACAGGTTTCTGCGTTGGCTCCAACACCACAATAGGAAACTCAGTTAGAATTCCATTACACAGGTAGCAGTCTAATATCCCGCTTTTTGCAGTATCTTCTTCACTGAGTTATAGGCAATTGATGTTTCTGGCAGGTCTAGCAGAGACTTTCCGTATAGAACATAGTTTTCTACTTCTTTGTCGTAGCTGATTTTTCCAAGGTATTCTAGTTTTGTTCTTTTTTCGACTTCTGTTTCTAGGTCTTCGGGTACCCTGTTGCCTCCGATAACGTAGAAGTTGTTGAATTCTATGTTTATTTCCTTGGCTATTTTGTATGCTCGTTGTACATGATGGAACGATTTCTGTGAGGGATCTATAATGTCGAACATGTCATCGACATTAGATGCGATTCGCCTGTTTAGGTGTTCTAGTCCACCGGGAGAATCTATGATTACATATTGATACGATTTAATTAGCCCATCCAACGCATTTTTCAGGGCATTATTTGGAAGACAGTAACAGCCCTCAATGAATTTTGTACCAATAGCCATGAAATCGAAGTGTTTTCCTTCGTACAGTCCAAGTTCCCAGATTTTGCTTTCAATCCTCTTTGAGGGGGGTACTCCAACTGTGGTTCCTCCGCTCTCAAGGAATGTTTCTACAAGCAACTCGGAGACAGTTTTTTTTCCTGCTTCTTTTAGGTCTATTCCAAGCATTTCTGAAAGGTTCTGGTCTGGGTCTGCGTCGATAAGTAGTATTGGGGTCTCGCCTTTTTCAATGAAGTATTTTGTCATTAAGGAAACAAACGTTGTTTTGCCGCTGCCTCCTCTGCCCATGGTAACAATTCTCTTCATTTGGGTCACTTCCAATTATTACGAAAGTAAAATTGCTTCACATCATTTATAGTTATTTAATTGGCACTTTTTGTTCTACTTTGTAGTCTGTTAAAACCTTGATTGTGCCACTGAAAGATGAGTCAAGTTCTGTGTCTCCGGTGTCAACTTTCAATCTTTTCAGGTTCTTCATTTTATTTTCTGTAGCTACAACGATTATGTTGTCTTTGCCCACTTTCCTGATTACCTGTGAGCTTATCTGCTGGTTTCCTCTGCCAAAAATGAATCCCTGACCCCCAATCGGCGTAACAACAATTTTAGCCTGCTTGCCTTTTATTGCCTTTAGAATCTGCTGTTCATTCACATCTTTTGCAACAATTTTTTTGTTAACAAAAAGGTCTACCCCCAGAAGAGTCTTTTTCTCATCCAAAATGTCTCCTATGGTCCGGGTGGTTGTTCCCGCAGAAACAACATAAACAACATCATCTTCCATAGTTTCTGTAACATAAATCGCAATTGCCGCTTGGTTACGCAACTCGCTCTCCGTCACAGGAGACGCCATCTTGGCACCCTGAATCAGACTCGGCTCATATGGACTAATCAAGTAACCATGCAGCCTCGCAGAAACCCTGCCCTGCCTGAAAGCATCTTCATCTATATCCATCACCTCTGCCTCCCACAAAGGCAACTGTTTTCTTAGAAACTTAGATGCAATTCTCGCCGCAGCCCTTGGGTCAACACCAAAAACTGCACTATGCATCTTGACTCCTGTTGGAACACCCAAAACAGGAAGCTGCATGTCAACGCCCTTCAATACGTCTCGGGCTGTTCCGTCTCCACCACAGAAAACGAGAAGCTCAACGCCTGTATTTGCGATGCTTTTTGCGGCAGCTACAGTGTCTTCTGGTTTGGTGTCTGTTTTTTGTTCCCCACAAACAGTGTAGCAAAAATTTTGGTTTCGGGCTTCGGTTTCTCCCATCCAGCCTGCTCCAACCACAAGAAGTATGTCCTTTTTGATTGATGTTAAGCCGGAGAGAAAAGTTTCTGCCCGTGCTGGCGCTACAGGTTTTGCGCCAAGAGTAACCGCTCTTTCTAGGATTTCTTTTCCATCGGTGCCTTTCAGCCCAACTGCTCCGCCCATGCCTGCGATGGGATTAACTATGAATCCGACTTTCGTTTTTGAGCTGTCTTTTTTGTCGCTTGATTCCAAGAATGCTCAGTCCACATTTTTTCTTGTGTCTGCTACACTTTTTGTTGGTGGTCTTATGCTCTTCGGTTAGAGGTGTTTTTTTATGGCATTTTCTAGAGGGTCACGACCCACTGCGCCAACTATCTTTTCGACACGGGTGCCATTTTTGAATATTAGAAAGTGGGGTATGCTCATGATTCCGTAGCGGCTGGAAATTTGAGGATTCTCGTCAACATTGACTTTTCCAAATAATGCTTTTCCTGCGTATGCTTT
This sequence comes from Candidatus Bathyarchaeum sp., assembly GCA_003096235.1. The sequence goes on from PIXT01000179.1 coordinate 3,437, forward strand.
GGCAAGTTCATCCATTACAGGAGCCATCATTCTGCAAGGCATGCACCAGTCAGCCCAGAAGTCAATCAAAACTGGTTTGTCAGTGTTTATGAAGTTGTCAAAAGATGAGGAATTCAATTTAACTACGCCTGCACTAGCTTGGTCCAACATTTTTTTTATTTTTTCTTCTTTTAATTTTTCAAGCTCTTTATCATCCATTGAGACAGTCACCTCCAAAAACGTAATCTTGTCTTTAAATTCTCAGTTGATGGGCGTCATTAAAAGATTATGGTTTAGGTTAACAAAGTTAGATAGAATTAGTTTTGTCACAAAAGTAATCGTTAAATAATTTCAACAAATAACAATATTGTAGCGTGGCACTTGCCAAACACAACAATGGACCTAGTTATCATCACATGAAAAGAAAACAAGAGCTTTGATGCTGTATGTGCCTTAAACGTTGAAAGGGGATAGGCAAAAAATATGGCTAAAGACGAAAAAAAACGGATTGTATTGGACATTGGCGGAATGAGCTGCGTTACGTGTGCCCAAACAATAGAAAAACGATTACCCAAACTAAAGGGCGTAATCTATGCTACAATTAATTTTGCGGCAGAAAAAGCAATCATAGACTATGACCCTAACCTGGTCGACCAAAAAGCCATCGAGAACGCCATATCAGAAGTAGGCTACAGGGTAATCCATCAGAATATATCACTGAAAATCAGCGGAATGCACTGCGCAGTGTGCGCTCAGACAATAGAGAAGACCCTAAACCAAAAGGAGGGCGTGTACAAAGCTGTTGTCAACTTTGCCCTAGAAACTGTTGCTGTCGAGTATAACTCAGAACAGATTAGTTTAGAAGGGATCAAAAAAGCCATACGTGAAGTAGGATACGACGTTATTGAACCCGAAGGGGATGTGGAAGATGCAGAGCAAAAAGAAAGAGATTCAGAGATTCGTTCACTCAAATACAAGCTCGCTTTTTCTGTTGCCGTAACCATACCTGTAGTACTATACAGCAACTCGCGTTTTCTACCATTTACTCTCCCCACATTGGCGGTGAATAATTTTGTTCCATTACTGCTGTTTGTGTTATCTACTCCAGTTCATTTCATTGTTGGACACAGCTTCTTTTTAGGTGCATACAAGGCGCTACGAAACAAGAACCCAAACATGGATGTGCTGGTTGCGATGGGGACATCAGCTGCGTACTTTTATAGTGTTTATGTGACGTTCTGGGGCGAAGGAAGCCTGTATTACACCACTGCCGTGTCGTTGATGGCGTTTCTCATTTTAGGTAGATTGCTGGAGGCTACAGCCAAGGGCAGAACCTCTGCGGCTATAAGAAAACTCATGGGGCTTAGAGCTAAAACAGCCAAAGTCATACGGGATGGTACCGAACTTGAAGTTCCTGTTGAAGATGTTCAGGTCGACGACATTGTGGTTGTTAGACCTGGAGAGAAGATACCCGTTGATGGAGTGGTGACTGAGGGCTACTCTGGTGTTGATGAAAAAGTGATAACTGGAGAAAGCATTCCCGTGGAAAAAAAGGTTGGCGACTCGGTTGTGGGAGCAACCATAAACAAGACTGGAATGCTAAAGTTCAAGGCAACAAAAGTCGGCTCCGACACTGTTCTTGCCCAGATTATTAAACTGGTAGAGAACGCACTTGGCTCCAAGGCTCCCATCCAACGGCTAGTGGATGTTGTGAGCAGCTACTTTGTTCCCGCCGTAATTATCACAGCAACAGCCGCGTTCATTGTTTGGTATTTGTTGGGAATGGGCTTCACTTTTGCCCTCACCGTCTTTATTGCAGTTCTGATTATTGCATGCCCCTGTGCCATGGGTTTAGCTACTCCAACAGCAATCATGGTTGGTGTTGGAAAGGGTGCAGAAAACGGTGTGCTAATCAAGAGTGGGGAAGCTCTGGAAACTGTTCATAAGCTTCAGGCGGTAGTGTTTGACAAGACTGGAACGCTAACTAAAGGAGAGCCTGAAGTCACAGACATTATTGCTGCTGCTTCTTTGGCTGGAAGTTCAAAGAAAGCCAAAAAAGTTGACGAGGAGCTGTTAGAGTTTGCTGCAGTTGCCGAGAAAAACTCGGAGCATCCTCTAGGAGAGGCTATAGTAAGGATGGCGCGGCAAAGGAACCTTGAGATTGTTGACCCAGAATTTTTTAATGCTATACCAGGATACGGGGTGGAAGTAAAATATGTTAACAAAACCGTTTTGCTTGGTAACCGGAAGCTGATGGAAAAAAACAACGTGAGCATAAGCTTACTTGAGCAGAAAATGAAGACATTAGAGGAGAACGGCAAGACCGCCATGATTGTGAGTGTAGATGGTGAGGCTGCTGGCTTGATTGCTGTAGCGGATACTTTGATGGCGTATTCTGTGGAGGCGGTGAAGACTCTCCAGCGGATGGGTCTTGAAGTAATAATGCTTACTGGAGATAATGAACGAACAGCAAACGCTATTGCAAAACAAGTGGGCGTGGACCGTGTGTTGGCGGAAGTGCTTCCGGGAGACAAGGCAAACGAGATTAAGCGATTGCAGGATGAAGGCAAGATAGTGGCTATGGTTGGGGATGGAATTAATGATGCTCCTGCGTTGGCTCAGGCAAACATTGGAATAGCTGTTGGAAGCGGAACCGACGTGGCAATGGAGACAGGCGATATTGTTCTGGTCAAAAATGATTTGAGAGACGTGGTTACCAGCATTCAACTCAGCAGAGCCACTATGAGCAAGATTAAGCAGGGGCTGTTTTGGGCATTCGCCTACAACACTGTTTTGATTCCTGTAGCTGCTGGAATCCTGTATCCCCTTGGAATTTTGCTGGACCCCGTATTTGCGGCTGCGGCGATGGCTTTCAGTTCAGTTTCCGTGGTTACTAATGCCTCGCTCCTGAAGAGGTTTAAACCAAAATTGGAAAGGGAGGTGAATTGATTGGCAGTTGATCCAGTTTGTAAGATGACAGTGGACGAGAAAACGGCGAAGCACAAAACGGTTTACAACGGAAAAACCTACTATTTCTGTGCTCCCGGATGCAAGATAGCCTTTGAGGAGAATCCTGAAAAGTATCTAAAAGCATAACCGAGCAGGCGTTCACATTCAAAGAATCAGGTAATGCAATAGTGCTGAATATGCCGTTTGAGCATCGATAAGGTTATTAGTTTTTTTAACGTTTGGGATTTAGTCTCTGGTGGGGTGGCTGAATGGTTTAGGCGGCAGCCTGCAGAGTTGCTCTATAAGGGTTCAATTCCCTTCCCCACCTCCACAACTAGTATGTAGTTTTTATGGCAACTCAAGTTATGCTACACAAAAACTGCCATCAAAAAAGACTGCTCCAAGCCTTTTTAGATAAAACAATCGCTAAACTGGCAGCCAAAACAAATATCAAAATCAAACCAGACGAAAACTCGGGAATTGTTTCTATTTCCACTGGCTCTATCAGTGGATAGTCGTCTGTGTTGTTGCGGTAATCGGAAACTAGGTATGATGTGTCGCCGATTCCGTCATGGTTTGTGTCTGTTCCGTTGTAGTTGTCCCAGTAGTTACCGCCAGACGGGTAATTGTTATCAAAAATGTGCATTCCATCAGGTATTGGAATATAGCCAACAGCATTTTTTGTGACTTCAACATGTTTTTTATTGTTGACAAAATTGTTGTGATAAACAACATTGTTTGATGAGCCGACAAAACCTGCTCCCACACCGTTATTTATTATGTTGTTAGTGGTTATTTTGTTGTTAGAAGAATTACTGAAAACCAGTCCATATTTGCTGTTTTCTGCGATGTTGTTTTCGGTTATGATGTTGCTTGAGGAATTGCTGAGACGCAGTCCATGTTTACTGTTTTCTGCGATGTTGTTGCATGTTATGTTATTATCTGTTGATTGGTAGAGCCAAACACCCCAATAATTGTGTTTAAGATCATTTTCAAATATATTGTTCAAAGTCGACTGATACAGTTTTACACCAAAATAGTTGCCTGTTATCACGGTTTTTGTTATTGTAGAGTTTGTGGTGTAAACAAGAAGCAGCCCGTCATAATTGTTTGAGATTTCAACACCTGCAATTGTTACGTTAGTGCAGTTAACCAAAGCCACGTACCCTGCATCTGATGGAACAGATAGGTCATGTTTGTTGACCCAGTAGTAAACTGGTTTATCATCCAAAGTGTTTGAGGCATCAAAATTTTGAATGAAATGCTCAAGTTCTGAGCCGTTAACCCAGAGATTATACACGTTGTCTGAGATGTCGTTGTCTTTTAGAGTGTTGTTTGAAGAGGACATGATTTCTAAACCGTGCTTAGTTTCTGATACTTTGTTTGCTAAAATGCGGTTATGGCTGGCATCATCACCTAATCCAATCCCCGAATAGGTGCTATTTGTTATAGTGTTGTTCTCTATCGTATTGAAGTATGACGAGAGGGTTAATTGGATGCCATTAGAAGTGTCTAAGATGCTGTTACTTGTTATTGTGTTACCAGAAGCGGAATGAAGCCTTATTCCAAAGTTGCTACGCATACCGTTACCGTCAGCCAGAAATAGGTTGCGAGTTACCCTAATTTTGTTACTAGCTATCGTGTTGTTGCTGGATTCATAAACTCTTATTCCATAGTAACAGTTTGAAATGCTGTTTTTAGTCAAGTTATTTCCTATTGAAGTGCTCAATAAAACTCCAAAGCCATAGTCATACTCTGTTATGTTATTTTGTGTAATGCTGTTATAATGAGAATTTTGAAGTTTTATCCCCGCACCATAATATACGGGGTTTGTCCTTGAACCATAATATAGGGGGTTTATCCCCGAACCATAATAATCAATAGAATTGTCTTCTATCGTGTTTTCTGAAGAATCATAAAGCCAAACAGCAACTCCATCAAGTATGAAATTACAGTTTGACACATGGCAGTAACGAACATGAAGCAGGTGAATCCCTCTTCCAATCAAATCAGAGCCAATAACGCTTTTTAGTGTAAGATTTGTGACACTAACACTATCATGCTCCACCAAAACAGTTGTTCCATTTAGGCTCCAATCTCCAATTATAGTCGTTGTTTCTTTGTCTTCACCAATCAGCGATAAAGACTTGTCAATAGTCACACTTCCATTGTATGTTCCAGCTTTCACAAAAACTGTGTCACCATCGTTAGCGACATTAATTGCTTCTTGAATGCTATCATAGTCATCTGGAACAACAATCATGCTGGCTTCTGCTTTTGCAACATCCATTTTTGGGATTGTCACAAACAATAAGCATGCAATAAGTACCAGACATAGGGTGGTCCGTTTCATTGTTGGCGCCATTATTTAGCTTCAATGAGACCGCAGAAAAGGGTTTTTATCAAGAAACCTTGACCAAAAAAGTATCAAGTGAATAAATATTTAGTCAAGAAACTTTGACTACAACATTTACGGGTTCAACAATTCTGCAACAGGGTCAAACAATCTGTGTACAATAGCTGGTGAAGAGATTTTAGAAAATTTAAAGTGTAGATAAAGGAGTTAACTGTGTATCTGTTAGGAGAGGCGTTGAATCTGGAAAAGAAAAAAACGGTTTTTGTTGTATGCCTCATTGTTGTTATTCTTGCAAGTGTTTTTAGTGCATGGATGCTGCTGGGTAACAATCGTCCTCACGGTGAAGAATACAAGGCTTTAGCTGAACAGTTGCTCGGTGAAGCAAGGCACGAATTTGAGGCGATTAGAGGGGATTGTGTTCAGGAAGTAGTTCTTGAGGTAGTTAACGAAAGCTGGGTGATCGAAAACTGGGGCGTAGCCTACATCGACCCTGAAGAAGTAACTATGGAAGAAAACATCTACAAGACGTTATTCATGATCGATCAGGATGTCAATTTGACTGAAGTGAAGCTTGAGTGGACTGGAATGTTTCATGCTGCAAAGTGGAAAGGCAAAATCTATGTTGTTGAAGAAAACTTTGACATAACTAACGAGTTTAAAGCAACATCAACTTTTGTTCATGAGTTAACCCACATCATGCAAGATGATTATTCTCTTCCCAGAAGAACAACATTTGATGGCACCAAAGCCCTAAGTGCATTAAAGGAGGGGGATGCTACATTGATGGCTGATACGTTCAAAAACGGTGGAGTTGTACCTCCTTCAGCGGAAGTTGTTACTTCTAGTTCATCACGGATTCCAGAATCTATTAACAACCTTAACAGGTTTGTATACCGTTATGGCGTAGAATTCGTTAAGGTCTTGTACAATCATGATGAGGGCGGCTGGGATGCAGTTACTGAAGCGTACAAAAATTTGCCTAACACGACCGAGCAGATAATGCATCCCCAAAAATACTTCAATCAAGAAAGTGCAGTGCCTGTTGAATCTGCTCCAGTGACTGCTGATTGGAATCTGACAATGACCGATTGTTTCGGGGAATACTTTGTTCTGGTTATGTTGGATCACTGGATTTCCGTTGATGATGCCGAGTTGGCGGCTGAAGGCTGGGGCGGCGATGTCTTCAATTACTACAAGAATGGTGATGATTTTCTATTTACTTGGGATATTGTTTGGGATTCTAATGAAGACGCCTACGACTTTTATGATGCCTTTCAGGACATGATGGATAAAACACCTGCAAATAACATAACAGACGACTGCTGGTTTGCTTATGGGCGATACCTTTCGATTCAATGCAACGAAAACGCAACATTGATAGTTAGTTCAGCTAACGAGATGCTAGTTCAATAACTGTTTCTTGGCTAAAATTGTTATATGCCATTTTGGTTATAGAAATCCACGCAGGAGACACGGGCAATGAGTAAAAAAGATGACTTTTCTGAGTTAGCTCAAGCCCTTATAGACAAAACAATTACTAAAAAACAGCTTCTTGAAAGGGCACGGCAAGATTTTAGCCTGATTCCACTGCTGCTAGAGGGTGTTGGTTCTCCGAAGGCTACTGTTAGGTACGGCTGTTCAAAGGTGTTGATGGACCTAAGCGAAGAGTGTCCGCAAAAGCTGTATCCACACATTGACTTGTTCGTTGATTTGCTGGACAGCAAATACCGTATCCTAACTTGGAATGCTTTGGCTATAATTGCGAATTTGACTCGTGTTGATGTAGACAAGAAGTTTGATGCCGTTTTTGATAAGTATTACAGCTTTTTAGATAACGACTACATGGTTACGGTTGCTAATGTTGTTGGCAGCTCAGCTACGATTGCATTGGCGAAGCCCTATCTTATAGATAAGATTGTGGATGAATTGCTGAAAGTGCAATATCTTTCTATGACTCCTCATTTGACTGAAGAGTGTAAAAGGGTCATTGCCCAGAAAACAATCCAATCTTTTGGTTTATTTTTTGACAAAATCGGTCAGAAAGAGAAAGTTTTGTCGTTTGTTAGAGCATGCGTTGATAGTCCACGAGAAAAGCTCAGAACAACAGCAGAAGGCTTTCTAGAAAAATGGAGCTAAGACCGATTTACCTCAGGTTAATCTTGTGCTGAACAGGTTTTTTTCTTGTAGGGCAATTAAATTCAATTAGATTTTGTAACTGTATTTGTGTATCACATGTCTACAAAAACTGGATTATACGTTCGCAAGTCTTTTTTATATTCACTATATATTCTATGTAGATTGGGAGCCTTCCGGAATGAAAGTTAAACCATCTTTCAAGCTTCTGCTAAAACAGAGGGGATACTCCGAGGACGCAATTAAGAAGCTTTGGACATGGTACGATTATTCAGAGAGAAAAGGCGTCGCCAGTTTCTAGTCAAGCACTTAGTTTTCATGTTGTCTTGTAAACTGCCTTCTTTATGCACTAAGCTTTGCTTCAGCTTTGCTGATTTGTTTCTAGGCAACCGATAAAAAGATGGAAAGCAATCTTTTCGTTAGAGCGGGAGTTCAATTTGATATGAGTGTTCTGCAGTGCAGTCAATGTTCGTCTCTTTTCTCGCCTTTTCCGCCAAAACACAAATGTGAAAACTGTGGAAGCCTCCTTGACTATGCCTACGATTTTGAGCAACTCAAAGACGCTGTTCTTCCTAAACCATTCACGTTTTGGAAATTCAAGTCATATTTACCTGCAGTCAACAATGTTGTGACTTTGGGTGAAGGCGGAACACCCTTGCATACGGCTGAGCGTTTATCCAAAGAACTTGGGTTGAAGAACCTGTATTTGAAGGATGAAACCCGCAATCCAACAAACTCGTTCAGGGATAGGTGTGCAGCTTTGATGGTTTCGAATGCTCTGGATTATGAGCACGATTCTGTTATTTGTGCGTCTAACGGGAACATGGGGGCTTCTATGGCTGCGTACTGTGCCAAATCTGGATTAACCTGTCATGTTATTGTTCCAAAAATGGTTGATGTTGGCAAATTGGCTCAGATGATGATTTATGATGCAGTAATTGAGGAGTATGGCGAAACTGTTGACGAATCCATTGTTCGGGCAGAGTCTTTGGCAGAGGAGACAGGTTGGTATCAAGCCACCGCAGATTTTAATCCCTTGACTGTTGAAGCGGAGAAGACGATCAGTTATGAGGTTGTGGAGCAGTTCGGAGTTCCTGACTGCTTTGTTGTTTCTATGGGTAGTGGCGGAACAATTTATTCGCTCTGGAAGGGCTTTAAGGACCTGCAAGCTCTACACAAGATCGATAAGATTCCACGGATGATTGGGGTTCAGGCTAGTGGATGTGCACCTATTGTTGAAGGCTTCACTGATGATGAAGTAGATACAACAGCAGATGGTTATGGGTCGTATACTCGTGCTTTGGGAATATTTGTGCGTAATCCCGTGAATGGAAGTAAAGCTCTTGGTGCCATAAATGATTCTGGCGGTGCGGCTGTTTCTGTGGATGATTCCGAGATTTTTGTTGCTGAACAGGAAATCGCCCGTCTTGAGGGTCTATTTGCTGAGCCGTCAAGTTCTGCTACTATTGCAGCACTCAAAAAATTGCGTGGTCAGGGTGTGGTTGATGCTGATGAGTCGGTTGTGTGTCTTATGACTGGGAGTGGTTTGAAGGCGACGGATGTGCTTCAGGCGTTGGCGAAGAAGCGTAAGACCGCTGGGGTTGGTTCGGAGTTGAGTACGAAAGAGAAGATTTTGCGGATTTTGAGCAGCGAAGACACGTATGGTTATGATTTATGGAAAAAGATTGGGAAGACTATGACCAGAGCCGCTATCTATCAGCATTTAAACGATCTTTCTAGGAGGGGGGCTGTGACTTCGTATAGTAGGGATGGAAGAAAATATTTCAGGATTACAGAGCGGGGAACAAGGGCTTTGCTTGCTCTGGATGATTTGAAGATGTTGCTTTGAGTCAGAAAGTTTTTAATAGTAAAGTTATAACTATACCATCTACGTGAGTCTGGTGACCAAGAAACAAAAAACAGTAATCCAGATTTCCTTGATGGCAGTCATGTCTGCACTGGCAGCCGTGGGAACCCTAATCATACAAATCCCTAACGGCATGGGCGGATACTTTAACGTTGGAGACGTCATGATTTTTGTTTCCGCATTAACTTTCAGCCCACTCGTCGGCGGTGTCGCAGGAGGATTAGGCTCAGCCCTTGCAGATGCGCTAATGGGATATCTAGTCTTTGCGCCTGCAACTTTAGTCATCAAAGGCTTAGAGGGTTCACTTGCAGGAGCGATTACTAACAAGAAAAGTGTTTTTCGTGATGTTTTTGCAGTCGTTGCAGCTGGAGCAGAGATGGTTATCGGGTATTTCTTGTTTGAATTGTTTGTGTTACAGTGGGGGTTAAGTTTATCGTTGGCAGAAATCCCCATGAATATTGCTCAGGTTGCTGTAGGTGGACTTGTTGGAATTCCTGTTGCTCTTATTTTGCGTAGGCGACTTCCAGAACTTCTTAGAGACTAAAGTGTGCGTAAACATTTTTACAGAGCGCATACAGTTTTTTAGTCTCTATATGTAGAACGTTAAGGCGGACTGGTGAATCATGGTTGGCAACTTGTCAAGGGCACCAAAAAAGCTACAAAAAGTTCTAGTTGTTTTTAGGCATGAACCCTCAAAGGTCAGAAAGGTTTTGGCTGCAGAAGGTTTTGAGCTGGTTGAAGAGAACCCAGATTTTATTGTATGTTATGGTGGAGACGGCACTGTCCTGTTTAGTGAACGAGAGTTTCCTGAGGTTCCAAAACTTATAATAAAAACTTCAAAAGCCTGCCGAATGTACGATTATGCCTTAAGTGACTTACGTGAGCTTTTGTGTAAGATTAAGGCTGGCAACTACAAGATTCATTCTGAATACAAGTTGGAGACCGTTGCTAAGGGCAAACAGCTTGTTGGTTTAAATGAGATTCAGGTTCACCTCAAGTTGCCAATCTATGCTGTAAGGTTTTCTTTATCTGTTGACGGAAAACGTTATGATGATTTGATTGGTGACGGGGTAATTGTTGCTACAGCTTTTGGTTCCACAGCATATTACAAAGCAACAGGAGGAAAAAGTTTCGAGGCTGGAATTGGCATCTCTTTTAACAATCTACACAACACAACTGCAAAAAGTTTTGTGGTTCCAGAAGATTCTGTTGTAAAGTTAACGGTCACTAGGGGACCTGCGTGGTTGTTGGCGGACAATAACGAAAGCTTTGTTGAATTGGATGACGGCGACACAGTAACAGTCAAAAAATCTAACAGCGTAGCAAATTTCATTTACTTTTCCTGACCATAATAAAGTAGTGTGGTCGTGGGTTTAATGTTGAAGATTGGTCATAGGGGAGCAAGAGCTTACGAACCCGAAAATACGCTGCGCAGCTTCAGACGTGCTGTAGAGCTTGGCGTTGACGCTGTGGAGCTGGATGTCAGAAAAACATTGGACAATGAACTTGTTGTCATCCACAACACTGACGTGAACAAAACCACAGATGGCAACGGCGCAGTTAACGAGCTTACTTTAGAGCAGATAAAACAGTTAGTCACCGACAAAGGTGAACATATCCCTACATTAGAGGAGGCACTGGATTCTTTTGGTACACGCGTGAAGATTCTTGTGGAACTCAAAGAGACTGGCATCGAAAAACAGGTTCTGGATTTAATTAACAAGAAACGGCTAATAGACAACGTGATAATCATTTCTTTTCATGAAGATGCCCTCCGCAAGGTTAGACAGCTAAATGATGAGGTGGCAACTGGCTTGATTTATGTGCGCCACAAAAACCCGATACAGGCAGCCTTGGACCTGAAAGCCCAATATCTGCTTTCACTGTATCGTTTTACTCACTCTGCAAACGTCAAGAAAGCCCACGAAAAGGGCTTAAAGGTTATCGTTTGGACAATAAACACCAAAGAAGAGGCTGTGGAATACCTCCAAAAAGGCGTTGACGGCATCGCATCCGACAGACCGGATATCCTTCACTAGAACAATAATGCTTTTCATGTTTTTCTGAAAAAAAGGCTGTTTTCAACAATAATCTGCTATTAGACTACTAATATACTGCACACAATTATGAACAAAAAACTGAGCACCCAAAACTCAACAACAAAGGAAAGCGTTGAGCACACGCAAAAAAGCTGAATTGGCGTGTGGGTGGGAACGCAAATATTCAAGCTTGAAACGAGTTGCGTGTGCTCAATTCAAGTTCCGGTTCTAAGTCATAAAATGTTTCTGGATTGTTTGTACATATTTTAGATAAAAAAACGTGAACCCAGAACCAAATAGCATGATTTGCCCGTTTAGATACAAGAATAGAACCTAAATTCTCAAAGCAGGGGGCAGAAGAGTTAAAAGTATTC